>DAIRGB010000072.1:0-4697 GCA_036794765.1 Patescibacteria group bacterium
TGACCTTGTTCATTATAAACCAAATCGAGACAAAGAAATAGATTGGTTGATGATACAAAAGGCGCGACCAGAATTGTCGCGCCAAAAAAATTTTGTGGGAAAAAATTATTTGCGTAGGCCAAGTTTCTTGATGATCTTGAGGTAACGAGATTCGTCGTTTTTTTTCAGGTAATCTAGTAATTTGCGTCTTTTACCGACTAGTTTTAAAAGTCCGAGGCGGGAGTGATTGTCCTTTTTGTGAGTTTTGAGATGATCGGTGAGAGAATTTATGCGTTCAGTAAGAATGGCAATTTGAACTTCCGGAGAACCGGTATCGCTCTTGTGGGTTTGATATTTTTTGATCGTTTTTTGCTTTGAGTCCGTTGTCAGAGCCATTGTTGAATTGTTTATTTTATAGTTACAACTGTAATTTTAACATGGGTAGAGGTTTGTTAGCAAGTAATTCTATGCTGAATGGTTTGCATATAAGGGGTTGATTTGTCTTGTTTTCTGGAATATTATCTAAAATATGTTTGAATATATATTTGGATAATACAGTTGGAGATTTGCTTTATATGAAAAATTGCCACAAATTGAAGGTTGACTTGAACGCCAATCGATCAAATTTATTGAAACGGGTGTTGGATAGTAAATTGGAGAAATTGGAACAGATATACAAAAAATCTAATGTCAGACAAGAGATAAGGAATAATATTTTTCAGAATAAAAAAGCGTTGCGGGAAAATTCAATAGAACTGAATAATTTGGTTGTAAAAACTGATCACAGAGTTGCCGGAAATAAAGAATTGAATTGTTGGTCTAGGGAAGTGATTAAAGGCGTAAATCATTTTGAAGCAAAAAAAGTGGTGAAAGATGATTTACAAATAAAATCATTTAATCGGTTAGTGATTTTGACCGAGGCTATAAAAAAGACAATGGAAAATGACAAGCTGGATATGACGACAAAAATTCAGGCGTATAAAGTATTGATGAATAATATTGATGATTGCATGAATCTAAAAGTGATTAGTAAAGAGAAAAAAGTTGAGGTTTTGAGAAAAGAGATTGGAATGATGGGAGAAACAAGTGAAAATATAAAAAATTGCTTGAATACGATAAAAACTGATGACGATCGTAGTATTTCCCACCCACATTTGAAAATTTTGGCAACGAGAGAGGTGGCGCGGAGCGTGATGGAAAAAAATCAAGGTTTGGTAAGTAAAATAATGGGATGTTATCGTTGGACGAAAAATTGGTTAATGGGAGATAGAAATAAAGGTGATGTTTTGGATAGGATAGCATAAATTTTTTTATAAAAAGAAAAAACAGACATTGGTTGTCTGTTTTTTTGTTGAGAAATTGTTGGTTTTTATAGGGTAGGTGGTTGAGTTTCGGGATGTTCTTGGGTAGAAGAAGAATACGGGGGATTATTTGTGGAGCTGTTTGACGGTAATTCGGTAGTTGGTGTAATGATTGGCTCGATGGTAGCATTTTGAGGGTTGTCGTTGATTGAAGGTGTAGGATTGAATTGTGTTTCGGGAGTAATTGTTTCTTCAATCGGTTTGTTGTTGATCGAGGAATTGGTTGGTTGACTTAAGTGTTTTTCGATGGTTTTTAATACCAAGTCTTCGGCTTCGATTAAGGTTTTGTCATAGATACGAAATCCGCTGGCCAAAGGGTGTCCGCCGCCGCCAAGTTCAACAGCGATGGGATTGATGTTGAGTGGAGGGTTGGAACGAAGACTACCTTTGATAAGTTCGTCGGTTTGAACTAATATGGCGAAAACATTGATATCCGGAAGATTTTTTATCAGAGCGTCGATTATACCACTTGTTTCGTCGAAAGATGATCCGGTTTCGGTCAGATCAGCCAAGGAGACGGTTGACCAGGCAAGTTTGAGACTTGGTTTGATTTGTAATTTGGTCAATATTTTCCCCCAGATCTTTAGTTGGGATAAAGGTTGAGTTTTGAATAAATTTTTAATAATTGTTTGATGATCGGCTCCCGAAGCGATCATTTGAGCGGAGACAGTGAGTGATTTGGGGGAAGTGTTGTTGTTTTGAAAGCTGGCAGTATCAGAAAGAATGCCGGTTAAAATACATGTAGCGATGTTGGTGTCCAAAAGTGATTGTTCGGTGGACAGGGCTTCTATGATCGAAATGACTATTTCACAAGTAGAGGAACTTTTAGGATCGATAAAGTTGATTTCACCGTAATTTTGGTTGTCGGGATGATGGTCGATATTGACGATTGAGGTTTGGTGAAAAAGATCAGCGTTTTGTTCGTAGATTTTGTCCAAGTATTCAAGATTGGGGGTGTCGAGGGCAATAATTAAATCAAATTGGTGTTTGCCTTCTTCGACAAAGAGGTCTTGGGATGAAAATTGGCCTTGATTGGGAGTAATAATCAGGTGAATTTTGTTGTCGTCGGTTTTGTATTTTACTTTGTGGGGACCAGAAGTGTTGCTGGTGTTGAGGGTGATGATAAATTCGCGGCTGCCGCTGATTTGTTCTTTGATTTGCTCGATTTGTGGCAAATATGAGTGATGAGGATTGCGATTTCCGGAGGCGGCAGCGGAAACGTTTTTTCCCATTTTGGCAAGACTTTGTAGTAAACTTAAACTGGAACCTAGAGAATCGCCGTCGGGATTGACGTGAGATACGATCAAGATATTTTGACTGTTTTTTATTTTTTCGACAATTTGTTGTTTGGTAGTTTTCTTTTCTGGTTTTAACTCGGTATTCATAAAAATATTGTGAAAATGATATAAAATGCGACTTTTTTGACTTTTTATTGTATCAAAATTTACTGAATATTGTCAATAATAATGATCTCATGAGCGTTTTGGCTGTTGCATTTTATTATAATATATAGGAAGATGGAAAATAATGACAAGGAGATTTGATATCTGTCGTCGGTTTGTCTTATAATGTTTGTATTGAGTAATAAAAAAGAGTGATGATTTTTTTAAGTAATGTCTGAAGTAATTTTTTCTATTTGGTATTTTATCGAGTTATGATGTTTGACGCTCGAAACGTTTGAAAATATTTAGGTAGGATTTAGTAAATATTTGATTAAAGTTAATTTGATAATTTTATGGCTAATATTAAAAGTGCAAAAAAAAGAATTAGAACTTCGGCTAAGTCGCGGGTTTTAAACCTGAAAAGAAAGAGAGTGTACAAGTCAAAAATTAAAGATATTTTGAAAAAGATTAAGGGTCAGGTTGATGTTAAAGAAATTCAGGGAGAAGTGGGTGTGGCTCATAAAGCTATAGATAAGGCGGCTGGCAAAGGAACTATTCATAAAAATAAGGCTGCTCGTTTGAAATCGAGATTGGCAAAACAGATTAGTCGGATGGGAATGAGAGGGAAGTGATATCAATTTTCAATGATCATTTTTCAAACATACATGATGGGGGTTGTTGAGAGAAGGGTATTGGATTACTGATATATTATTTGGGCTGGAGATTTTCTTCAGTCCAATTTTGTTTGTTATTAAAAAAAAGGAGGGGTTGTGAAAAGTTTGGGGAGGGTATTTACCACGATAATAATAATTGTCTTGGTTTTGGCGATGATTTGGATGAGTCGAGGGTTTTTTCAGAATGTTTGGCCGAGTTGGTGGGGGTGGATATTGGATAAATTGCCTTAGAGATTATTATGTTTGAAAAGCATAGCATACTTATCAAACCCTGAGAAACTCTTATAAACGCTTTTAAACTCTTGTAAACTGAATTATAAAAAATCGCTTCTAAGTGTTCATAAGATTTTTTGAGTTGGGCATGTGACGTGAAAATAATTTTAATAATAAAGAAAGAAGGGAATTTTATGAGGAGGGTACTTTCTGGTTTGTTTGTTTTTTTGTTTTTTTTGTCCGGTTGTAGTTTGGGGAATACTCAATTGACTGACCAACAGGCCAAGACAAATACAACGCCGGCGGTTTTAGACCAGCTACCGGCATTTAAAGTGCAAAATGCGGATGAAGATTTGCAGAGGTCAAAAAATTATTTTTCCAAGGTGAAGGACATGGCAGTGAAATGGCATTCTGATGTTTTGTTGGCAAGAGTGGAGATTGATTATAAGACGGTGAGTAATACGGCGGCGGTTGTGGGTAGATATTATTTTGTGTCGGACCAGGATAAAGAAAATATTTTGGAAATTGTGGTTACGGGTTCAGGGGACAATGATATTAAACAAGGTTTATTGAATAGAACTTTGAATAATTTGAATGCAGACTATTTTCAAGTTATTCCGATGGATTCATGGAAAACGACTGCAGCTAAGGCTTTGGAAATAGTTGACAATCAGGGTGGGGGTGTGGCTTGGCGATCGTCTTTGCTGGCGCAGGCCAAGCAAAGTGGTGGTTCGCTGGATTACTTGCATGCAATTTTGAGTTTGAGCAAGATTAATGACAAGTTGGTTTGGTCTGTTACTTATCTAATACCAATGAATGAAAAAAAAGGATTGGGACAGTGGGAAAATGGTACTTTTGCAAATTCTGTATTTGCTGATAGTGGGGAGATTGTTGGATAGAAAGTTAAGGGGTTAAAGTAGGAACGTGGGAACGTGTGAAAGTGTGAACGTTCAAACGTTCAAACGTTTTTACGTTTATACGTTCTCGTACTCAAAGAAGATGATTTTGAAAATTTCTGATTCAAAATCTGATTGCCCGGATTTGAGGTTGATATCGGCTTGAGCGATCAAGCCGATTATTTTTTTTAG
>DAIRGB010000073.1:0-4365 GCA_036794765.1 Patescibacteria group bacterium
ATCTATTGAACTTCTTACTATATTTGTTTCAATATTCACGTTTATATCAGTTGAAATTCAGATAATGAAATATGTTGATGATTATTTAAGAATAGCGGGTTTGTCATTAATTTTCTTTTCTGGTTTATTGCTATTTCTTTGTTCAATTTATCTATTTTTAAATAAAACAAGAACAAACGATTTTATACTGGCGAGAAGGGAATATTGGTTATTAATTATATGTGTAATATTTTGTTTATTAGGAATATTATTAACTGGACTTGGTGATTGGAAAAACCCGGCAAGTATTAAGAATAGCCCTGATTTCATTGAGCTTGAAAATAAAAATAGATTATTAGAACAAAAAATGATTAAAGTTGAAAGTGATTTGTCTTTACCTGGTTAATGTTTTTATTTATGACAAAAATATTTGAATCGACAATCGAAGAATTTGTGATTGAGGTGTTGCAGAGCCAGGGATGGCAATATTTGGCTCCGGAGGAGCAGGAGTTGGAGCGGGCGGATTTGGGTGAAGTAGTTTTGAAGGATCGATTGAGGCAAGCGATTGATGAATTGAATCCGGAGATTTCGGCCGAAGCGAAGGAACAGGCTTTGCGACTGGTTTTGAATTTGCCAAGTCAAAATCTGATAGATAACAACGAAGTTTTTCATTGGATGTTGACGGAAGGGATTGAGGTGGAAGTGATGGGTGAGGAGGGGATCAAGGGTGATAAAGTGCGATTGGTGGATTTTGATCAGCCGGAGAATAATGAGTTTTTGGTTTGCAATCAGTTTACAGTTATCGAAGACAATGTGAATAAACGGCCGGATGTGGTTCTTTTGGTCAATGGTTTGCCATTGGTGGTGATTGAGCTTAAAAATCCGACAGATGAAAATGCGACGGTCCAGAAAGCTTATACGCAACTTTCCAATTACAAAAACGCCATTCCTTCTCTTTTCTATTACAACTCTATTTTGATTGCTTCCGATGGCTTGGATGCCAAAGCGGGAACTATCTCAGCGGATTATTCTCGTTTTATGGCATGGAAAAGTGTGGATGGGATCAAGGAAGATGGAGTGACGACGCCACAGATTGAGACTTTGATTAGAGGGATGCTCAAGAAAGATGTATTGTTGGATCTGATTCAACATTTTATCGTTTTTGAAAAGAGCCAGAAGGAGGATTTGAAAACAGGGTTGTCTTCGGTGGTGAGTATCAAGAAGATTGCCGCTTATCATCAGTATTATGCGGTCAATAAAGCGATTGAAAAGACTTTGGAGGCTTCGAGTGAAGATGGTGATCGAAAGGCGGGGGTGGTGTGGCATACACAAGGAAGCGGCAAATCATTATCGATGGTTTTTTACACTGGCAAGACAGTTTTGAGTTTGGACAATCCGACGATCTTGGTGATTACCGATAGGAATGATTTGGATGATCAATTGTTTGATACTTTTGCAGGATGCAAGCAAATCTTGCGGCAGGATCCGGTGCAGGCTGAGAGTCGGGACCATTTGAAGGAATTGCTCAAAGTAGCAGGAGGCGGGATTGTGTTTGCGACTATTCAGAAATTTTTTCCGGAAGATGGCGAGGCTAATTTTGATTTGTTGTCAGAGAGAAAAAATATTATCGTGATTGCGGATGAGGCGCATCGTAGTCAGTATGGCTTTGGAGCCAAGACGACAGAGAAGGACGGAGAGGTTTTGGTGAAGTATGGTTACGCCAAATATTTACGAGATGCTTTGCCAAAGGCTTCGTTTATTGGTTTTACCGGAACGCCGATTGAAAAAGAAGATGCGTCCACGCCGGCGGTTTTTGGAAATTATATTGATGTCTATGATATTGCTCAAGCAGTGGAAGATGGGGCTACCGTTCGCATATATTATGAGTCACGTTTGGCCAAGATTCATTTGAAGCCTGAAGAAGCAAAGAAATTGGATGACGAAGTGGAAGCAATCACTGAGGGGGAAGAATCGACGGCCAAAGAAAAAGCTAAAGCCAAATGGGCACAACTGGAAGCGATAGTTGGGCATCGGGACCGATCGCGAGTGGTCGCGGCTGATATTGTGGATCATTTTGAAAAAAGACGAGAAGCGTTTGAAGGTAAAGGAATGATTGTTTGTATGAGCCGGCGGATTGCGGTTGAACTTTATGAAGAAATTATTAAAATCCGACCGGATTGGCAGGATAAAGATTTGAATAAGGGAGCGATTAAGGTGGTGATGACTTCGTCGTCATCCGATCCGGAAAATTGGCAGGCGCATCATACGACCAAGCAGGAAAGAAAAGCGATTGGCGAGCGATTTAAAAATGAGAATGATGAATTGAAATTGGTGATCGTGCGTGATATGTGGCTAACTGGTTTTGATGTGCCGTGTTTGCATACGATGTATGTTGATAAACCGATGCGCGGACACAATCTAATGCAAGCGATTGCGCGAGTCAATCGAGTATTCAAGGATAAGCCAGGTGGTTTGATTGTGGATTATATCGGGATTGCATCGGATTTGAAAACGGCTTTGGCGACATATACGGCTAGCGGTGGAAGAGGAACGCCGGCCTTGAATCAAGATGAAGCAGTAGCGACTATGTTGGAAAAATTTGAAATAGTGGAGCAGATGTATGATGGTTTTGATTACAAAAAATATTTTACGGCAGATACCAGACAAAAATTAACTATTATTTTGGAAGCGCAAGAACATATTTTAGGTTTGGATGATGGAAAAAATAGATATACCAAACAAGTAATGTTGTTGTCGCAGTCGTTTGCATTGTCGGTCCCAAATTTGAAAGCAATGGAGATCAAAGATGAAGTAGGATTTTTTCAAGCAGTCAAAGCTAGATTAACCAAGTTTGAGCCGGCCGGATCGGGTAAATCCGATATTGAAATAGAAACAGCTATTAGGCAGATCGTGGATAAAGCAGTGGTTTCTGAAGGAGTGATTGATGTTTTTGATGCGGCGGGAATCAAAAAGCCGGATATTTCCATTTTGTCAGATGAATTTTTGGATGAAGTAAAACACATGGAGCGAAAAAATCTGGCATTGGAATTATTGAAAAAGATATTGAATGACGAAATCAAGACACGAACGAGAAAGAATTTTATTCAAAGCAAGAAATTGTCGGAAATGCTCGAAAGTGCGATTAAAAAATATCAAAATAATTTACTCACAACGGCGCAGGTGATTGAAGAATTGATCAAGTTGTCTAAAGAAGTACGAGAGAGTGACAAACGAGGACAAGATCTGAATCTCAACGAAGATGAGTTGGCATTTTATGATGCTTTGGCGAACAACGATAGTGCCAAAGGTGTCTTGGGCGATAAACAATTAGCGGTAATTGCGCTGGAGGTTTTCAAGAGCGTGCGAGGCAATGCCACGATTGACTGGACACTCAAAGAAAGTGTGCGGGCGCGTCTGAGGCGGGATGTAAAAAGAATCTTAAATAGATATGGTTATCCGCCGGACCAGCAATTGTTGGCGACTGAAAATGTGTTGAAGCAAGCTGAGTTGATGGCGGAAAATATATAGTTGATAAATAGTATATTGAATAAAATAAACCCATAACTTTTTTGTTATGGGTTCGTATAATGCGGATAAATCGTGGTTTACATTGTCTTTTCTTTGTTCTTGAGCTTTTTATATCGTAAACCTCTCTTAATATTTTGTGAGAGTCGGTATTTGTAGTGTTTTTCAAAAAGAATAGTGAGTTCTTTTAAAAAATCTTCAGTTGAAATCATTACATCATTTTTTTTATACATATTTTTCCTTAAGGTTATTGAATTAAATATAGAAGTGATTTCTTTGTCTATTAAGGAGGAATATTTATTTTATAGATTGCTTGAAATATTAGTGTTAAATTGGGCATAGTTTAGAGGTTGAGTGTTGATTAAATAATTTGTTTTGTTTGCTAGGGACCGGAAGGATTATATTTGAGATCAGATATTTTTGTTGGCATAAATTCATTCAATTGTTTTTCAACTTCGATTAATAGATTGTATTTTCCGTTTTGTGGGATATTGAGTCTGTATAATTTTCTTTTCAATTTATACCAATAAGAGTGGTCCCGATCGGTGTCTATGATGTTTCTGAGTTGATTGTGACTGCTGGAATTGATGGCGATTATTGCTCCTGATATTTCTAAAATCTGTCTTGGTTTGAGATTTGGATTATTTGTTTTTATTATTTCCATAGTCTCGATCGGTGTTTTGTCGCTCAGTAGTAATATTTCTTTGTTTTTGGTTAACTCTTGCCAGAAATATTGGAGGACCTTTTGAGAAGTGCTTTGTTTAAATAATTGGTTGAAGGTTAAGATTTGGTCAATGTTGTTTTTCTTGAGGATGCTTTTGATTTTGGCTGTTTTGTTTAGTCTTATTTCTAGTCTCAAAA
>DAIRGB010000074.1:0-4202 GCA_036794765.1 Patescibacteria group bacterium
AAGTTGATCTATCGTGATTCGTAGAGATAAAAACGTTTGTTGTCATAACCCATAATATATCCGCGGGTTTGATAAAGCAGGCGCCATTTTTTTTGGTTTTTTAACGAGATCGATTCGGTAGTAATTAGAATCGATTTATTATTGACATCAATCGGGAAAAAATTTTCGATGATAGTATTAATATTGTCGTTTTTTGTAAGATAAAAATTTTTATCTAGAACAAAAAATGTTCCTAAACGTTGAGGGCGAAGATAGAAAAATTGAGTACCTGGATCGAGATATGGCAGGATACTGACAGAAAAAAATGAATCGGAAACATAGATTTGTTGATGATCTAAATTATTATTTTTAATAAAACGGGCGAGATTGATGGCGTCAGAAAATAAGTATTTTTGATCAAGATAATGAGCACGAAAACCGATTAGATCCAAGACTATCAAAGAAGTCGTCAGAAAGACGAGGAATGCTTTTTCCTTAATCTTTTTTTTAGTTGGGAAAGAAATTTTTTGATCTAACCAATATGCGGCGATAATAATAATCAAGAAAAAACCGTAGTGGCGAAGATGGCCGACCCGATTGGCCCCAAGTAAAAAAAATAGGGGGAGAAATGAAGAAAAAATAAAAATTATAATTCTTCTGGAAGCAAGAAAGCGCCAGATAATTACTAATATAATCAAAATGGCTAAAAACACATTTAACCAGTTGAAAATATAGACGATTTCTCGAAAGTTATCAAAATTTTTAAGATTAAGAAGTGAGAAAGGAAAGAATCCAGCCACGAAACTATTGATAATTGAGGGAATTTCGATGGAGGAAAATAATTGGGTGCTTTGCCGGGCAGGGTCGATGGTTGGCCAAAACTGGAAAAGAGATAATAATAAACCCGATAGGACTATAAAATTAGAAACGATTAATTTGGAAACAGGTTTTTTTACCCTGATTAGTTGAAAATAATCAAACCAAGATGTTAACCAAAGACTTCCGGCAAGAAATAAGCCAATCGCATTGGTCTGAGCTAGAAGTATCAATCCGACACCATAGAGATAAATATAACGTAATCGAAAATGAAAATACGAAAGTAAAATAAATAATATAGAAATTGTCAGACCATAACTGCGAGCCACAACCGCATATTCAAAACTAAAATAATATGAAAAGATAAAAAGAATTTTGATCGGCCAAGAAAATGGAGAACGAAAAAGTAAGAAATAGGCGGCAACAAGACAAAATATCAGATTGAGGATAGTTTGGGTAAAATAAGGAAAACCAAGGTGGGCAAATGGATATTGAATAAAATGCCATAGACCGGGCGTAACTTCATAACGAAGTTGTTTTATCAGAGACCAAAAATCCAAGTCTCGAGAAATTAGCCATGGTTGGGCTTCGTCAACCCATTTTTCATGATAAAGAGAGGTATATATAATCAAACCGGAAAATATCAGATATGTTATTGGCAGAATATTTTTTTTAATATTTTTTACGATGTTTTGAAACATGTAATATTTATAAATATTTTGATTTAATTATATCTCGAAGAAAAAATTTGCGAAAAATTTTTTTGAATCGAGAAAAATAAAAATTGCGCCCTGTATGCTGAAAAATAGATGATAGTTTGGCTTTGACAATGAAATGTGATTTTGTTTAATATGGAAATTGGAGGTGAATTTGTTGCTCAAAGAAAATTTTTGCGGACAAATTTTCTTTTTTTTATTTTGCTAAACAAATAAAAAAATGGATGGGAAACAATTGTGGCAAACAACTCTAGGTCAATTGGAAGTGACTATGAGTAAAGCCAACTTTACGACTTGGTTAAAAAATACAAATTTTTTAAATCTGGACGAAAAAGTATTGGTAATCGGAGTAGCAAATATATTTACGAAAGAGTGGTTAGAAAAAAAATATCATCAGGAGATATTGAGAACTTGTCGAAATATACATCCTGATTTGAGAGAGGTGGTATATAAAGTTAGTTCCACAAAAAAGCCGGAAACGATAGCAAAAAATACAGGACAAGAACAACAATCATCGGAAATAAAAGTAAATCCGATTGATAAACCGTCGATTAGATATACTTTTGACAATTTTGTAGTTGGAACAAATAATCGTCTGGCACATGCAGCGGCAATGGCCGTAGCCAAAAGTCCGGGAGGAGTATACAATCCCCTGTTTTTGTATGGCGGGGTGGGTTTGGGAAAAACTCATTTGATGCAAGCGATTGGTAACCAGATAAAAAAAGAAGATGAGTCAAAAATTGTGATGTATTCGCCTTCGGAAAATTTTACCAATGAGTTGATTAATTCCATTCAAAAGAAAAGAGTGGATGATTTTAAGAAAAGATTTAGAAATATCGATGTGTTGTTGGTTGACGATATCCAATTTATTGCTGGCAAAGAGCAAACTCAGGAAGAATTTTTTCATACTTTCAATCATCTTTATGAGAATGGGAAACAAATCGTGTTGTGTTCAGATCGTCCACCAAGAGCGATTCAAACACTGGAAGAAAGATTGTCTTCAAGATTTGAAATGGGTATGATTGCAGATATTCAACCGCCTGATTTGGAAACGAGAATTGCGATTTTACAGCATAAGGCAATTTTGACAGGAATGGAGATAGAGATGGAGGTTTTGACTGAGATAGCCACTGCGATTACACACAATATTCGAGAATTGGAAGGAGCCTTAACCAGATTAATTGCTTATTGTCAGATACACAATGAAAAACCGAATAAACAAATGGTGGAAGAGGTATTGGCTTCAATTTTAAATAATCCAAATCGTCAAACTATTACCAGTAAAAAAATCTTGGGCATAGTGGCTAAATTTTATAATATAACTCAAGCAGACATAATTGGACAAAAGAGAAATAAGGAAATTGTACTACCAAGACAGGTTTCTATTTATTTGATGCGTAAGGAATTGGGATTGTCTTATCCAAAAATTGGTTCGATCTTGGGCGGACGTGATCATACGACGATAATGCATAGTAATGAAAAGATGGAAAAGTGCATTAAGGATGATGAAGAATTATTGTCGGGAATTTCAAAGATAAAAGAAATGTTGTATATGCAATAATATTTTTGTTTTGACATAAAACACGACTCGAATCAGAGCCGTGTTTTTTTATTTAATCCGATAATTTTGTTATTATTCGGTGAAAAAATTATCGAAGTTAACGTCGTTGGTTATGCGGTAGCGGGGAAGTTCATAAAGGGAAGAATCTTGAGTAGCTAAACCGGATGCGACAGTGGTGGCGGTTTGATAACCTAATTCTTGAAGTTTTTGAATAACTGTTTCGTTATATTTTCCGGCCGGATAACAAAAATCTGTTGTAACAATACCGGTATTGTCTTTGATAAGACTTCTACTACCGGCAAGTTGGCTGACTAGTTCGGTGTCGGAAATATTTCGTAAATCGGGGTGACTAATAGTGTGAGAACCGATTATCATCCCGTTTTGATGCAATTCTTTGATTTGATCCCAAGACATATATGCTCCGTCACCGACCGAACCGGCAATAATATAGAACACTCCGATAAAACCATATTTTTTTAAGATAGGATAGGCTTGTTCGTAGGCGTCTTTATAACCATCGTCAAAGGTAAGTATTACTGCTTTGGTTTTTGGATCAAGGCGGGAAATTTTATCAAAATCTGAGAGGGCAAAAGTTTGATAATCATGTTCTTTTAGCCACTGCATTTGTTTTTCAAAATTGGCAGGGGACACAGATAGATTTGAACCAATTGGATCGTCGGCGTAATTATAGTCTCGAATATAGTGATACATCAAAATAGTAACTTCATAATCATGAGCTGGAGAAGTGACAGGTGAAGTGTTTTCAAACGTCGGAGAAATATTTGGCGGCTCGGTGGAAATAGTAGTTGGAAGATTTTGATCTGATTGGTTTTGATTTTGGTTAATATTTGTTTTTTGATCACTACAACCAAATAAAAATACTACTAAAAATAAACAAAAGAACTGATTGATTTTTTTCTTAAATAAATTGCACATAATTTTAAATGTTTAGAAAAATGATAAATTTTGGTCGGATATATATATTATATTGGATATCTTTGTCGAGGGATATGGTAAATCGAAAAATAAATTAGAAGAGTTGGAATAGTATTTTCGAAAAAAACATATTGATAAATGATAATCAAATAGTTGATAGCAGAGGTTGTTAATAACTGCCATGAAGTTTAATC
>DAIRGB010000075.1:0-1379 GCA_036794765.1 Patescibacteria group bacterium
ATGACAATACCTTTGAAAAAATGATAAAAAAACTAATGCAGACCCTGCGTACATAAGAAAATTTTCAGTTTCTAATTTCTAATTTTTAAACAACTTAGTTCTAAAAATTAAAAATTAGAAATTATAAATTAATCTCAGTTTGAGGGCAAAACTATGAAAAATTTTCTCTATCTTGAACCTGATGAGGAGATAGATAGCATAATCAGAAAAATCAAGCGATCCAAAGAAAAAAGTATCAACCTGGTTGTACCTTTAAAATCAGTATTGTTTTCCAAAAAAAATTTGGAAGCAGTAAACAAACTTGGAAAAAAAATTACCATTCACTCCAATGATAGTTCCGGACTATTTCTAGCCAAAGAAAACGGCATAGCTATCGCCACCGAACCCGAAACAAACCAACCAAAAAAAACGGAAAAAGTAAACACCGCGCCTTCTCTCAAAAAGATAAAAATTGTATACAAAAAAACAACCACATCAAGTGAATCCGGCGCAAAAAAAGAGGAAAAAACAGTATCATCGACAATCAATAAAACCGAAACGCCCAATACCAAACAAGAAAAAACTAATAACCAACCATCTTTATTTTCTCAACTTGTTCTCGGAACAATTTCCATCATTAGTATCATCATTATTATTCTAGTATTTCTATTGGTAGTACCAAAAACTGATATTTCTATTACCACTCAAGCCCAAAAAGTCTCGTTGGATACCACTGTTACCCTGGATACCAAACAAACCAACGTAGATTTTATTAATAGCGTTGTTCCCGCTCAATTGGTCAATATTGAAGAAGAACTAGTTCAAGAAGAAAGAGCCACTGGTGAACTCAACGGTGGTCAAAAAGCCACTGGCATCATCACTCTCTACAACCAATCCGGCGCCGGTTTACCCCTAGTCGGCAATAGCCGTTTTGTTACAGCTGATGGCTTAGTTTTTCGCAGTACAGCTTCCGTCGATGTTCCGGCCGGAGGCAACGCCAATATCAATGTCGTTGCTGATTTTATCGGTAGCAAAGGCAATGTTGGTCCCAGTAAATTTACCCTTCCTGCTTTACCCGGACTGGAATCAATAATATACGGCCAATCCAATACTACTTTTTCCGGCGGCAGCGACGACATCACCTATGTAATATCCGAAAACGATATTCAATATTCGATGGATGAAATCCGCAATAAAATCTACGAAAAAGCAGTCAATGACCTAAAAACAAAATTACCATCTGATCGACGTTATATTTCCTTACCTGCCGATCAACTCAATATTAGCGTCAATCCCGACCATCAAGTAGGGGATCAGGTAGATAGTTTCAATATTATCGCCAAAGCTACGGTTCCATTTTTGGTTTATCAACACGAAGATTTTCTCAAGATAATCAAAAA
>DAIRGB010000075.1:1479-4065 GCA_036794765.1 Patescibacteria group bacterium
CTACGGTTCCATTTTTGGTTTATCAACACGAAGATTTTCTCAAGATAATCAAAAATCACATTGACAAAAATTTACAAAAAAATCGGTCAATTGCTGATGATCAATATGAAAATTACAATCAGCAAATCCTTAACGCCGACGTCAACGCCGGATACGCCGTAGTAAATCTGACCGCCTCTGCCTTAACTACCTCCGCCTACAACCTGGAATCAATTAAAAAAGATCTGGTTGGAAAATCAGAAGAAGAAGTGAAAACATATTTCCTCAACGACCAATATAGTGAAATTCAGCAAATAGAGACAAAATTCTGGCCGGATTGGGTTAAACGTGTAAGCAAAATTCCATCTCGCATCAATATCGATGTGATATACAAATAATAATTACTTAAGAACGTTGACAATATCCCCAAAATTGAAAAAACATTTTGGGGACTTTTCAACTCTAATCAGCATAAAAAACATGACCAACTATCTAGGGCTAGATTACGGTAGTAAAAAAATTGGAGTAGCATTCAAACTCGGACAAGATCCAATCGTGCCGACAGACTTGATTGTCGAGACATCATCAAAAAAAATTATCCAAAAAATAATTACCATCTGTCAAGAAAAAGACATCAATCAAATCGTCATTGGTTTACCACTAAATCTGAAAGGGCAAAAAGGTCAACAAGCCAAAGTCACTGAAGAATTTTACCAAAAATTGCAGAAAAAAATTGACCTGCCAATTTTTATGACAGACGAACGTTTCACGTCAAAAATATATTCAGAAGTTACAAATATAGACAGCTTTTCCGCAGCTGATATTTTAGATAACTATTTATCTCATCAACAAAATAAATAATATCATCACATGAAAAAATTATTATCATATTCACTAATCGGATTAATTCTGATGGCCATCATAGGTTCATTAATTCTCTATTTCCACTACAACTCATCACTAAGCAATCGATCCAAGGCCCAATATTCAGTGATCATATCCCCAGGTGACAATATAACCAATATCAGTTTCAAATTGTCTGGTCAAAATATCATTTCATCTCCTCTTTCATTTATTATCTATTCATTTACTCACCCCGGTCGTGAAAAAATATTACCAGGTGTTCATACTATACCCATCAATAGCACTATTCCCGAAATATTTAACTATCTCCAAACAGACCCAAACCGAGAAATTATTTTAACTTTTCCGGAAGGGCTAACCAATCAAGAAATTATTTCCAAAATTACCGACAATTTTTCACTCACTGTCGAAGAGATTGAAAATGAATTAACCTTAAACAAAATCAAGGATAATCTATCATTTATCCCCGAAGAAAATAATTTTGAAGGTTTTTTATTTCCTGACACCTATCGTTTTGCCGCCAAATCAGATCCTTCAGATATCTTGCAAAGATTTCTGACCAATTTTGATACCCGTTGGAATGAAGCAACCAAAATTATCAATACCCAGATCGAGCTGGAAGACTATGAATTGTTGATATTAGCTTCTATAATTGAAAAAGAGTCAAATTCTGACTTTGAAGAAAAACAAATAATTTCAGGTATTCTGCAAAAAAGACTAGCCGAAGGAATTCCCTTAGGCGCCAATTCTACTCTCAACTATGTGCTTTCAGATAAAAAAAGAGTTTTTTCCGATTTTGAAATCAATTATCCTTCACAATACAATACCTATCAAAATCAAGGATTGCCACCCACGCCTATCTGCAATCCAGGATTAGACTCACTGAAAGCAGCATTCAATCCTCAAGACACAGAATATTATTACTTTCTACACACCCCCTCAGGCGAAACCAAATATGCCAAAACCTACGACGAACATTTGAAAAATATTGATAAATACCTATAAATCAATTTTCACTAATTGTGTCATTGTAATATTGAAAATTTAGCAATATGTTAAATAAAATCCTCGGCTATTTTTCTCACGACATCGGAATTGACCTCGGCACGGCCAATACTTTGGTATATGTCAAATCCAAAGGAATAATTATAAATGAACCCTCGGTTGTGGCCATCAATAATCGTACCAACCAAATCCTAGCCATTGGGCAGGAAGCCTACAATATGGTTGGTCGCACCCCCGGACATATCGTCGCCAGTCGTCCATTGGTTGATGGAGTTGTGTCGGATTTCGAAATTACAGAACAAATGCTACGTTATTTTATCGAAAGAGTACACAAGGAAACCTTTACTATTTTACCCCGACCCCGTGTTGTAATTGGTGTCCCTTATGGAGTTACCGAAGTCGAAAAAAGAGCCGCTCAGGAAGCAGCTATCAATGCTGGCGCCCGTGAAGTATATCTGATTGAAGAACCCATGGCTGCCGCTATCGGCGCCCGCTTACCAATACAAGATCCGACTGGAAGTATGATCGTTGATATCGGCGGCGGCACCAGTGAAATTGCTGTCATATCACTTGGCGGAATCGTCGTATCAAAATCTCTTCGCATCGCTGGCGACGAATTAAACCAGGATATAATCAATTACGCTCGAGACAAATACAACTTACTTCTGGGAGAGCGAACGGCCGAAGAGATCAAAATTCAAATCGGTTCTGCCTATATGCAAGACGAAAATCAATCGA
>DAIRGB010000076.1:0-3747 GCA_036794765.1 Patescibacteria group bacterium
GAGTTCTGTCTTACCTCGGTGAATCAAAGTGCCGACTGTATTGGTTGGAATTTGCAAAATATCACTAATCTCTTGATAATCCTTTTCTTCCAAGTATTTTAAAATCAAAATTTCTTTGTATTTGTCATCCAGCATATTTAAAATTTTAGTCATTTTTTTATTCAACTCACCATCAATCGCACTTTTTTCCGTTTTTTCCGCGCTGGTCAAAATATTGATCAAACCATTTTCTTCATCCAAACTAATCATTGTCCCCATATTTTTATTCTTACGAAAAAAATTAATCACCTCATTGTGAGCGATTCGGTAAATCCAACTGGAAAATTTCATACTTTGATCGTAAGCATTAAGATTTTTATATACTTTTATAAAGGTCTCCTGCAAAATATCTTCAGCCGTTTCCATATTGATATTTGATAAACGTCGGATATAACGAAGAAGTTTCTGTTCATATCTCTCTATCAGATAGCCAAAATTATTTTGATCAATCAATGTCAAAGAAACCAATTCTTGATCAGATTTTTCAGAAAGACTATTTATCATAAAAAATGAATAGATAACGTTATCTTTTTGTATTGTATCACTAATTAATACGTCAGCCAGCTTTAATTTATTTCAGAAAAAAGTTAAAATATAATCAGGTATTTTTAACTGGAAAATTTTTATGCAAAAAACATTGGAGAATTTGGCCAAGGCCTATATCGGAGAGAGCCAAGCCCGCAATCGTTATACTTCATATGCCAAGATAGCCAAAAAAGAAGGTTATGAGCAGATTGCCGCACTATTTATGGAAACAGCCGACAATGAAAGAGAACACGCCGCCCAGCTAATAAAGATGATAGGCGAAATAAAAAAAGCCAACAATTTACCTCCTGACGAGATAATTATCGAAACCGGAATGCCCTTCAACGTTTTAAGTGATACACTGGATAATCTTCAAGCCGCTGCCACCGGAGAAAAATACGAACACAGTATTATGTATCCGGAATTTGCCGAAACTGCCCAAACCGATGGCTTACCCAAAGTAGCTACCAGATTATTGGCCATTGCTAAAGCCGAAGAACATCACGAACAAAGATATCAAAAACTAATCACTCAATTGGTTAACAAAACATTTTTTGTCAAAGAACAAGACGTAACCTGGGTTTGTCGGGAATGTGGCTATACGCACACGGGTAAGATGCCGCCAAACATCTGTCCGTCATGCGACCACGAACAAGCATATTATCAGCTGCTTTCAGAAAATTATTAATCATTAATGGAGTATTTATGGCACAATTGCAAGGAATATACAAATGCAACGTTTGTGGAAATATTGTTACCGTCATTCATTCCGGCGGCGGCACTTTGGTCTGTTGCGGTCAAAACATGGAATTACAACAAGCCAACACCATCGATGCCAGTTTAGAAAAACACGTTCCGATCATTGAAAAAATAGACAACCAGATTATTGTCAAAGTCGGTTCCGTTCCTCATCCCATGGAAGACACTCATTTCATCGAATGGATCGAGCTATCCGCCGACGGTCAAATTTTTACCCAATTTTTAAAACCCGGTCAAACCCCGCAAGCTATTTTCAATACTACCGCAACGACATTAACCGCCCGTATCTACTGCAATCTACATGGTTTATGGCAAAATAAATAAATTCAATGCGCAAAAAAATCCAAAACTACGCTTTTATTGATAGTCAAAACTTGAATCTATCCATCCGCAGTCAAGGCTGGGTGCTTGATTTCAAACGATTCAGAAAATATTTGTCTGACAAATACAACGCCGTCAAAGCTTTTTTGTTTATCGGTTATGTTCCGGGAAATGAAAGCCTGTATTCTTCTTTGCAACAATTTGGTTATATTCTTATTTTCAAACCTACTCTTGAGCTGCCAAACGACACGGTCAAAGGCAACGTCGATGCTGAACTGGTCCTTCACGCTATGATCGAATACCAAAATTACCACCAGGCAATTATTATTAGCGGTGACGGCGATTTTCATTGTTTGATCGAATACCTGGAAGAACAAGGCAAACTGGCCCATTTGCTGATCCCCAACCGAAAAAGATACTCGTCTCTATACCGCAAACACATGACAAAAATATCATTTCTAAATAGTCTGAAAAAGAAATTGGGTTACAAAAATAACCTGCATTTTAAAAGTAAACGCAGAAAAAATACCATAAAAAAACGAGAGAAGCATTGACCTTCGGACAAAACCTTAGGTGCGGCTTCTCATCGTGATAAGTTAAATATAACAATATCTGATTTAATTTGCAATTTATTATGTATTTTAACAAAAAAATTGTCGCAGAAATTTTTTTGTAGAGGAGGAGCCGATCCGGTAGCGTAGCGAAAGACAAGTATTCTTGGCTTGCGTGTAGCGATAGGATCGCGTTCCGACGAGACGAGCGGGCGTAGTATAGTGGCAGTACGCGACCTTCCCAAGGTTGAAGCGTGGGTCCGATTCCCATCGCCCGCTTTTTCACTTTTTTCATTGAAAATCAAACATGCTAAATACTTAAAATCAAATTTTACGAATGATCCGAGCGTTAAAAAGGTTCTTGCCGCGTCCTTCACAGCGTTATCATGAGAAAATTTGATTTTAAGTTTTTAGCTACACCCCGCCCTCCTGGCGGAATTGGTAGACGCGCTAGCTTCAGGAGCTAGTGGCCGCAAGGCTGTGGAGGTTCGAATCCTCTGGAGGGCACTTGAATTCAATTTTTAATTTTCAATGGCAGAAAGTAAATTACAATTAAAAAATAATCCGACTCTCAAGGATTATCAAAAGTATGTATCCGACATGATTATTGAGCGTGGTTTTGAAAAAGAAACTATTCCGGAAGTATTTATGCTTTTTTTGGAAGAATGTGGTGAACTGGCCAAAGCCGCCAGAAAATCAACCAATATTCATACTGACCAAAATTCTCTTAAATACGATCTCGGACACGAGGCTGTGGACGTATTGATGTATCTGTTACAAATATGTAATCGTTTCAATATTGATCTGGAAAAAGCCTTCCGAGATAAAGAAGAAATAAACAAAAAAAGAACTTGGCAATAAATATGAAATCCGAACACTATGACATCGCCATCATCGGCGCCGGACCCGCCGGCTTGAGCTGTGCTTTAGAATTACAAAAATCCGATCTCAAAATCGTCATCCTGGAAAAAAATAAAATCGTTGGTCCAAAAGTGTGCGCGGGTGGCTTGACGCACAAAATCTCCAATCTTGGCCTTGATCTCAAACAATCCGACCGATTATTTGATTCGGTCGATATTGTTATTCCCTATAATCAGCAAACCATATCTCAATCCCAGCCTTTTGTCGGGACGATTGATAGGGGACAGCTTGGGCAAATATTATTAAAAAATATTTCCCCACAAATAAAAATATACACCGGTAGCCCGGTTATCAAAATCGCGAAAAAATACTTGTTGACCAAAGACAAAAAAATTACTTTTAAATATTTGATCGGCGCTGATGGCAGCATGTCTTTAGTCAGAAAATATCTGGGACTTCCCACTACCAAATTTTTAACCGGCATTCAATATCTTCTACCGATCAATTACCAAAATATGCAACTTCATTTCGACGCCGCACTTTTCGGTTCCGGTTATGCTTGGATCTTTCCGCATAAAAAATATACATCAATCGGTTGCGGTCGCATTATTTCTGAACTAACCAAAAAGAATAATTTGCTAAAAAATTTCCAAATTTGGTTGGAAAAAAATAATTTCAATATTAGCAACTC
>DAIRGB010000004.1:0-22410 GCA_036794765.1 Patescibacteria group bacterium
CGGCCACGGCAAAGCCCAAAAAGTTGCCCAAACCGTTCGCGTTTTTCAACAAGAAGAAGAGGAAGCAATCGCCCAAAGCAAAGCCAAAAAATTCAATCTCCCCTACGTCAATCTAATCAACTACCCCATCAGTCCGGAAGTCCTGTCTATCATCCCCAAAGACATCGCCACCAAATATCGCGTCGTTCCTTACCTCAAGGCCAGCAAAAAAATCCGTATCGCCGCCATCGACTACAACCAAGTAGTCTTGGAAGTATTGAAAAAATTTCAGGATGCCACCGGCTATGAATTTTTAGTCAGTCTTTGCACCGACAGTAGCATTAATTATGTTCTCAAAATCTATGACATCCTCGTCCCCGAAGTCACCGACACCGAAAAAATAGAAAGCAACAAAGACAAGGAAGCCCGGTTTGAAAACGAAGTCTCCAACCTCCAACAACTACAACAAAAAATAAAAACCGTCTCGACTACCGACTTGATCGATATCATTATGACCGGCGCCGTCAAAATCGGCGCTTCCGACATTCACATCGAACCAACCGAAAATCAAATTCGTCTTCGTTACCGCCTCGACGGCGCTCTCCAAGATGTAGCCATGCTCGACAAAGTTGCCTTCAAATCTTTGATGTCTCGAATCAAATTTTTGGCCAAAATGAAACTTGATATCGGCAGCCTGGCTCAAGATGGTCGTTTTTCCATCACCGCCGCCGACTCCCGATTTGATATCCGTGTTTCCGTTTTGCCAACCATTTATGGCGAATCAACCGTTATGCGTCTGCTCGAACAAAGTGACAAATTTGTAACTCTAGCCGAACTTGGTTTCCCGGATGATATCAACATCGCCATCAACAACGCCATTCACAAACCCAACGGCATGATTCTCAACACCGGTCCTACCGGCTCCGGTAAAACCACCACTCTCTACGCGATTTTACAAGAACTCAACGACCCCGAATCCAAAATTATCACCCTGGAAGATCCGGTCGAGTATCGTATCGCCGGCATCACCCAAAGTCAAATCGACGCCGAACGCGGCCACACCTTTGCCAAAGGCCTCCGCGCTATCCTCCGTCAAGATCCGGACAAAGTCCTGGTGGGTGAAATCCGCGACGCCGAAACCGCCGAAATCGCCACCCAAGCCTCTTTGACCGGTCACCTCGTTCTCTCCACCCTGCATACCAACAACGCCGCCGGCGCCCTCCCCCGCTTGATCGAAATGGGCATAAAACCCTACCTGATTATCAGTTCCATCAATTTGATTATCGCCCAACGATTGGTCAGAAAAATTTGTAACAACTGTCGCCAAGATTACCAACCGGACCCTCTCGTCATCCAGGAAATGCAACGAATTTTTGATTCAATCCCCCAAGGCAAACGCCGCGGCAAAACAGGTGTCCAAACCACTCTTAGCCATGGCACCGGTTGCCCGCAATGCAACAACACCGGTTTCAAAGGCCGTATCGCCGTCATCGAAACCTTCGTCGTCACCCCCAAAATCGAACAAGTCGTCTTAAATAATCTCTCCCTCTCCGCCCTCCAAAAAACCGCCGCCGAAGAAGGCATGACCAGCATGGAACAAGATGGCTTATTAAAAGTCCTCGACGGCATCACCACCATCGAAGAAGTCTGGACCGCCACCAAGGAGTAATTTTTCTTCTCGAAAAATAAAAACAAAAAAATGTCCGACAAAACAAAAGTTGATTGGAATTTACGCAAGAGATGTTTATCTGAAAATATCTCAGCTGAAGATCTAAATGAGATAAAAAAAACCGATCCAGATTACTACAAAAACCACGTCAAACCCATGATTGACGCCGGTGATACTATCATAACCACAAACCAAAATGCGCAGTCCACTCTCACCAATGTCGTTGACCAAGTAATTGTACCAAAAGACACAAAGACACCAGTTGTCAAAAAATCTCCTATCGTATCAACTCCACCTCCGACACCAACACCGACTCCTCCCCCTCCAGTCGATAAACCAACTTCTATCAATTACGGTCCATACTACCCCGAGGCCAAACCAAATCCCCAACCCGCTCCCACTCCAGAACCAAACAAACCAATTCTCGATTTACCAACCAAAGAACTCTTCGCCGGAGAAACCGATATTATCAAAAAATTAGCTAAATCCAATACCATTACCACCGACGAACTAAATAAATTAAAAAAACTTAGTCCCAAAACCTACCAAAAAGTTACCGAATATATTAAATATTTCAATCAACAGGTCAAAATAATCAACAGCAAATATCCCGATAGCCAGACAAAAACCGCTATCAACTCCGCCACCACAGGCGCCCTGACCCCCCAAGACCTCGAAGGCCTATCCGATCAAACTAAAGAAAAAATTATTAACCTTCAAACAGCTGACGAAATCAGCAAACAAACTGCCAATGAAGCCGAATCCAAAAAAGTCCAAACAACAATTGAAGCAGCTTCGTTATTGATACCCGGAGGCTATCCCACAATCAAAGCTTTCGAATGGGAACACAAAAAAGTCATGGACGCAGCCAAAGCCGAACAAGAAGAGATAAAACCAAATTTTCCGGAAAAATTGACACCCTATCAACTGGCGATAAAACTCCAAAGCGAAAAACAACCCCTACCTCCCGATCTACTTAGTCAACTATCGACCAAAGAAATCGAATTCCTCCAAGGACAGTACAATACTGATCGAGAAATACAACATATCAAAAATATTCAGGCAGAGACTCTTGATTTGACCGAAGGAGGACTAGTCGCCACCGAAACAGTCCTTCCACTCGTCGGCGGTTATGTTCTACCCAAAGTATTAAAAAACTTCACCCGAAAACAAGCAATCAAATTAACCGAAAATAAATTACCGCCAAGCATAACTGAAAATTCAACTCACAACTCCCTCAAAAATATCGAAACTAATCTCGCACCAACCAAAAAAACCATCCCCGAAACCACCAATACTGAAATAGAAAACATCAGCAATTTATCAATCTCTGAAATGACACCAAATCAGCTGCAACAACACGAAAAAGAAATTGCCGAACTAGTAAAGCAAAGCAAAACTCTGTCAAATCCAAAAGATAAATGGATCACCGAACACTGGCAAAAAAAACTCAGCGAAATTCAAATCCACTCTCAAACCCTAAACCAGGGAGAACTAGCCAACGCTCCCAAAATGAAACCCTGGGAATTAATGAAAAAAGGTTTTAGCGGCGACTTCAAAGTCACCGAAATTTCCAATAAAAGATTTGTCGTTGATTTAAAAACCGGCCAAATAGTCGGCTCCTGCCCCAAAGAAGAATTCGACAATTATATTTTCGGTCCATTTGGAAAATACAGTCTCAAACAAGAAACCATCGACAACATTCCCTGGCAAACCATCCGCAACGCCGAAGGAAAAATAATTAGCCGGGAAAAAATTGAAGTTCTTAAACAACACAACGCTAATGACATCATTAAATACGCTCTCAATCCCAGTCAATACAAAATATTTGACCGCAAACTTACCAATGGAACCATTTATCGTTTCGTCGAAAATCGTCAGACCCATGAACTGACAAAAAGCTACATCTTAAACGACTCCGGACAACTAAACTTCAATTTATCCAAAACAGGTTCACCAGACAAGCTATGGAAAAAATCCAAAAATATTTTTGCCTACGGTCAAGAGTGGCGCGTGCAAAAAAATCTCTTGAACCAAATATTGGAAATCACTCCTGATAACAAAATTACCTCCCTCGCTAAAATCGGCAGCAGCTTCTCTCATCAAGAAAAGTTATCTCAAGCCATAAACTTTCTAAAAAAACATGAATCTTCAATTATCGCCTACTTCCCTCATATAACCCCGCAAAATGCCGCCTTAACACTCAAATCAAACTGCCTCAAACTTCAACAAATCGAAAAATTCATCCCCGAATCACTCCTAGAATATTTAAAAAAAAGAGACTTCAAGATTGTTATCGGAGACGAGCATCCTGATATTCTCCGTCAACCGACCACCTATAACAAAATCAAAAAAACAATTTCATCCGACCCCTACTCCGGCGCTTATTATTACAATGACAAAACCGCTTATTGCGGCACCAAAATTTTTTCTAGATTTGAAAAAACCGCCCCTCACGAAATCGGACACGCTTTTGATTTCTTATCCCACCAGAGAATCGGGATTTCTCGAGAAATGAAAGACATTCATATCGAACTATACGATAAACTCCGACCATACATTTCTATCTATCAGGGAATACCCGGTTCTGAAAAAGGACAACAAGAATTATTTGCCGACGCCTTCGCTGACTATTTCGTTTTTATCAAAGAAAATGGAGTGAAAACCGGCAAAAAAAGTTTTATTCTTAAATATAACAAAGAATTATATAATTACCTGGACAATATTCTCGCTCCTTACCTAAAACAATAAATCAATTTATATCACTAACACCAAAGCAATGAACACCAAAAAACTAAAAGATGGCACCCTAATCGTCCCTTTTGCTAGCTCAAATCCAGAATTTATTGGAGATGGCTACAAAACAATTAAACCCGGTCACCCTGAATACGAAGAACACCTCCGATACTTTGAGAAACAAGAAGAGCTTGAACGCAAATTGCAGGAAATAGCCAAAAAGAATCCCGAATACAAAGATAACATCAGTGACTGGTAAAAATAAAAATAATCTCTACCAAAAAATAGATAAAACAAATAACATAAACGAAAAAAATATGCTAAACCAACAACCAAACGAGATCGAACAACCAAAGTCAGTTGAAAAAAAATCCGATATTTATCAAAACAATACCACCGACTGGCAAAAAATTGACAATACATATCAGCAAACCACCGAAGACCAACGACTCAAACTCAACAACCTAATAGCCAAAGCCGGTAACGAAACCTGGACCGATGCCGTCCGCAGTGGCAACTCCGCTATTCAAGAATCTGAAATAAAAGTCGGCTCCATCCACAACGCAATCAAAAACAACAGTGGCGGAAAATTTCTCGAAGAACAAAAAAACATTTTTACCAATTTGACCGAAGAAGATCGACAAACCATCACCAGTGCGGTCGAAGGTTGGGATGACATCCAAAAATATTATCAAAACCAACCTGAATATCTCGAACAAATCCGCACAAGATTTATCCGGCCTATTCTCAAAAGACATCTTCCAATACTTTACCTTCGATTCGACAAAAATATTTCCCCTGACGAGTTGGCACAATTATCAGCCATTGAAAGCCGTTTCGCCAATATCTTACTCAACGATACCGGATATACCAACTGGAACAAAAAAAATAATCGTTATATCTATCTCACCAAATTCATTGGCGACATCAAAGAAATATCCGAATACACCACCCCACAACTTAAAAGCAATCGCAATGACTACAATATCATCAATAAAGCCTTAGCCTTTTATGAACCGGAAAATCGAAAAAATCGACTCGACCTATGCAATCAACTCCTAAAAGAAAACAATTTTTCCAAAGAATTTATCGAAACCCTTACCTCGGATTACGATTTTCGAAATATTTTCAAACAAGCCAACATCAACGGACCATCTACCAACGACATTCTTTCGTTTTTTAAATTGGATTTATTATTAAATCAATCGGGAAACAAAAAAAACAATCTCGATAAATTTATCGCTATTCTTTCCCCCAACTTCAATATAGACAAGAAAGAACTTCTCTCAGGAGTGAATTATCTTAAAAATAACCCTTCCATAGTCAATACAAAACGTATCCAGGCGGAATTAATTTCCAACTACAACCTTTTTCACTCCGAACAACAAAATCTAATATTTCTTAAAAACAAAGCCAATTTTGAGCTTAATCAAAAATACACCTATTAATCAATTCGCCTGAAAACCCAAACAAAAAATGAAAAATCATCTGGAAAAACATATTTCCACCTCTCCCGACTACTTCGGTCCCGTTGACCAACTGGAACTCGCCGCCGTCAAACAAATATACCAATCCAGCGACGATCTCACCGAATCAATCAACTGGCCGGAAAAAATAAAATATTTGGCCGACCAACTCGGCTACCAACCCCGCTACTACAACCCCGACAACCTTGACAAAAAAATCCGACTGGCCCATGACAACCTCACGCAAAGCGCCCAGGATAAACCAATCGACCTCGCCCTACATGAATACGAACAAGGTCAAACCGAACCACTCGACTTCCGCCTAACCAACTACGCCAAATCCGGCGACCAGTATTCTCCCACTTTCCAACAAGTCATTGATTTTTGGCATCACAAAGAAAATTTTCGCTGGATCGCTCGCGAAAACTGGGAAAAATTCTGCCAATTTATGCATTGCGAATCAATTCCCAAAAATCTCAAACGCTGCTACGCTCTTTTTCATCTCCATCGTCATCTGTTTTACAACTATTCCGGCACCTACCCCCAAATCGAATGTTACGTCGATCCCGACTATCTTCATAGTCATCAACTACCATCCCTACCGCAAGATTATCCGATTCAGTCAAAAATATTTAAGCCCAAATCTCAACCGATCAATCACAACGGCGATATGGTCATCACCGAAACCCCCATCACCATCGAAAAAAAACTCCTCGACCTCCATTTCTCCCAAGAAGAAACTGACAACATAATCAAATATTTTGAAAAACAATGGCACATAAATCCAACCAGCCATTAGAATTTTTCTCCCAACAAGTAATAAAAAAACGAACCAAAAAGTTCGTTTTTTATCCCCCAATTTTCCAACTTTCAACTATCCAATTATTAATTGTTAATTTTCCTAAAAAGAACCACCCCGCCTTTATCAAAAACCTTATCCCACCCAGAACCACTTTGTTCATACTTCAACACATCACGTTCAACATCCTCCTTCGTCGTCGGCCAAAAACTAAAATCTTTCAAATTGAAAATAATGTATTCACTATCCTCTACCGCCGGATACAAAAATATTTTCCTTCGATCAGCTAGATGAGACACCAAGGTATTTTGCGCACTTACCGCCGCCCCCGCTGGAATCATCTTCATCGCTCCCCACACATCATTTCGATCAAAACCAATTTGATAATTTTTTGGCAAAAAAACATTTCTAATTGTCCGACCATCATAGAAATGAACACTATTTAAAACTATCACATTCATAATCACGAAAAACACCATCAAACCATATTTCCAAATTGGTTTTTTTACTTGGCCCAAAAATACTCCCACCCCAATAGCAATCACCAAAGAAAACTCGATTGAATAATGAAAAATATGTCCCCAATAAACCGGATTGGCCGACAAAAATTTTTGCGCCAACACCGGCAACAATATCAAAGAATATTTTGGTTTCCCAAAAGCCAAAATACCCCCAGTCATCAAAATCATTCCCCAAGTCTTTATTTTTTGAATATCATCAAAAAATAACTTCACCAACTCCCACGGATGAGTCAGAAAAAATATCAAACCCGCCACCGGCGTCGCCCCATACTTAGCATAAGACAACCAATGATCATATTTTCCCTCATTGAATTGGGGAATAATCAAATATATTACCACCAAAAAATATACCACGCTTAAGCCAGCGGTTATCAAACCATGTTTTTTATCCCTCTTGTCAGACCACCACCAAATAGAAAATCCCAAACAAAACAACATTAAAGCCAAATTTTCTTTACACAACAAGGTTGAAACCAACATCAAATAATACCATCCCCATCTACGTCTTGCCCAAAAATAAAACAACCACGGAATCAGCATGATCCCCAATACCCCATTGTGATAATCAAAAACAATCGCATCATATACTCCATAAAACAAATGGAATATCAACAAAGAACCAACTGCCAATTTTTTATCATTTGTCTCCTTTTTCACCAACAAATACACCCCAGTCCCGCCAAAAATGACTGCCACTATCTGCACCAAAAGCAGGGTATATGACCGAAAAATATAATATAAAGGACTGATCAAAAGCATTATCGGTTCAAAATGATCACCAAACAACGTCGCCACTTGCCTGATCGTATTTGGACCCAACCAACCATGAGCATACAAAAACAATGATTGATTAAAAATCCCCATATCAAACGCCGCCGTCTGAAAATTAAAATGTTTCACTACCGACAGCAAACCATAAACCAACAAAAAAATCAGAGATACAATCAAATATTCTCTGTTCTCCCCCAACCAATTCCCAACCTTCTTTTTCAATATATTTATTTTCATGAAAAAGCTAATTTATAAACTTAGCAAACATAACAAACCCTTTAAAACTCTTTGAAACGCTTTTAAACCCTTATAAACTATTGATTTAGTTTTTAAGAGTTTTAGAGAGTTTGTAAGTGTTTTTAAGAGTTTGTGTTTGATAAGTTTGCTATGTTTGCTAGGTTTGCTAAGTTTAATCACCACACCCTTTTTTTATCATCTCCCCCCACTCCCTCACCTGCTCATTCGTCGAATCAATCTGATAAGCCCTTTCAATATAATCTGCCGCCAAAGCACATTTCCCTTCCGACCAATAACTCTTGGCATGCAACAGATAAACATCTATTACTTCCAAATCGGTTGGATCCAGCTGTTGCAGATAATTGCGACCCCATTTTGGCAAACCCAAATCCAACAGCCAATCAGCCGCTTGCACCACATAACTATCCCCATTCACTTGATTCAAAATAACATATTTTTCTTCCGAAAATTTTTCACCCAATACTAATTTCAACTTTTTTTTCAGTTCTTCATTCAAATCTACTGTTACCAAAGAAAGAGCCGCTTCATAACGCAATTTTTCCGGATTATTTTTTTCCAGATCAATCAATTGTCCTCGAAAACCCACCGCCTCTTCCCACCTTCCCTGATTTCCAGCCAACTGCAACAAATTCAATAAAACCTCATTTTTTACCTCACTGTCAGCTCGATTCGTTACCTTTTTAAAATAATCAACCGCCTCATTTTCCTTACCTTGCTTCAACAAAATCTCAGCATATCGAAAATTCACCATATCATCAGCCCAATTGAGATCAATCACTTCTTTCAACTCTTTTTCCGCATTTTTGTCTCCCAAAGTCTGCAAAGCCACCGCCCTCTTTACTCGATAATCCCGATAACTCAAATCCAAAGTGTATGCCTTCGTCAACTCCCACAAGGCCTGCCCATCATCCTTCGCCAAAAAATCATTGGCATTCTGCAAATATTCCTCCGCCATCGCCCGTCGTTGTCCAGCCGTCAATTGCCAAATCAACACACCAGTTGCTATCACAATCAAACAAGCCACCACCCCCATCCCCACCGAATAAAATATTTTTTTCCAATTTTGCATATTTTTTAATTCAAAATAACTTTTTTACATGATCCCTATTTTTTGTCCCAATTTTTCGGAAAATGTACGGGCGGGGTCACCCCGCCCCTACGAAAAAACAAAAATTCCAATCGATAATCAAAAAAACAAGTTATGTCATCCTGGAACTGGAAGGTAATCCGCTCCAATATCCAGGATCCAGAAAAAATCTTAAGAAAAATTTATACTCCAAAATAAAAATCAATCAAGCGAAACAACACCAACATTTACAATCCATTTTTCTTGCAACTCCTTCATTCTTTCCTTCGCCTTTGTCAATTTATCCTGTTCATTCCTCACCACTTCTTCCGGTGCATTTTTTACAAACTGCTCATTTTCTAACCTTTTCGACAAACTCCCAATATACTTTTCTAAACTATCAATTTCTCTTATTGCTTCTTCTTTTTTTTCTTGCAAAACGCTAGCATCGACTTTAACTCCAACCTTACCATAGTCAAAAAACTGCACCATCAAGTCATCAGTCAGTTTCTCAACCACCTCAATCTTTTCCACTCCACGTAATATTTTTTTCATCATTTCCAGTAAAAATTCCTTATCAATTAACTCGTCTTTTATAACCAGTTGCAACTCCAATTTCTTCTCCGTCTGCAACCCCAAGTCGGTCAAAAACAACCTAGTCTGTTCAACCATAGCAATCACCTTCCGCACTTCCTCCTGCTCATCACGATAATCAAACCCATAAACCTCCGGCCAGGACTGAGAAATCAATTTTCCCCAATCTCTCTTCCCCAATTTCTCCCATATCACTTCCGTCACAAACGGCATAAACGGATGCAACAAAACCAAAATATTTTGTAAAATAAAGATCAAAATTTTCTGAACATCTCTTTCCCTCTCTTGCAATCCCCCCTCTAAAACCTGATTTTTTATAATCTCCAAATACCAGTCCGCCAAATCATGCCAAACAAAATTATTTATTTCTTCGATCGCCAACCCCAACCGATAATCATCCAGATGTTTACCTGTTTTTCGAATCAAATCATCCATTTTACTCAAAATCCACTTGTCCACCTTGGTCAAATTTATTTCTCTAATATCCCGAATATCAATCTGCTCACCATAAATTCCCGGTTCCAACTTGCCCATGATAAATCGTGATACATTCCACAATTTATTGATAAAATTTCTCTGACCGATTATTTTTTCATCATAATATTTGAAGTCCACCCCCGGCGTATTACCAACTACAATCGACAAACGCAACGCATCCGCTCCATATTTTTCAATCATCTCCATCGGATCGATAATATTCTCCAGCGACTTACTCATCTTGTTACCGTTTTTATCAAACAGTAACCCAGTGAAATAAACTTTTTTAAACGGAATCTCACCCATCAAATAAGTTGACATGATAATCATCCGTGCCACCCACTGAAAAATAATTTCCCGTCCTGTCACCATCAAATCCGTCGGATGGAAATACGACAAATCCACCGTTTTTTTCGGCCAACCCAAAGTCGAAAAAGTCCACAACGCCGAAGAAAACCAAGTATCCAAAGTGTCCTGATCCTGCACCCAGCCCTTCCCCTCCGGCGGATTCACTCCCACATATATTTCCTGTTTCGCATTTTCCCCATCAATATTTGTTTGGAAATTATCCCTGTACCAAACCGGTATCCTATGTCCCCACCAAATCTGCCTAGATATACACCAATCTCGCAAATTATCCATCCAACTAAAATACACTTTATTAAAAGATTCTGGCATCAATTCAATCTGACCATTGGTCACCACCAATCGCGCCACATCTTTTATCGAATACTTTTCTCCGGCATTCAACCCTTTAATTTTTTCCCGATCCCAACCATCCACTTTTTTATGCACATCCACAAACCACTGTTTGCTAGTTAGCGGTTCAATCGGAGTCGAGCAACGATAACAAACTGACAAATTGTGTTCAATTTCTTCTTCTTTTTCAATTAAATTATTTTTTCTCAAGTTTTCAATTACTTTTTCCCGAGCTTCTTTTACCGACATACCGGCAAAATCACCCGCCGCCTCATTCATCTTGCCATCTTCGCCAATTATTTTGATAACCGGCAAATCATTTTTTTGTGCCATCTCAAAATCCACCATACTATGTGCCGGCGTTACTCCCAAAGCACCGGTTCCAAAATCACTTTCCACATTGACATCTGCAATAATTTTGATATTCAGTTTTTGCCCGCAAAAATCCGCCGCCAAAACCTGACCTATATATTTTTTGTATCGTTTATCATCGGGATTAACCGCCACCGCCGTGTCACCCAACTTTGTTTCCGGACGTGTCGTCGCAATCGTTATCGGAAAATCTTTATCATACTTAAATGTATATAAAATAGTTTTTTCCGTCTTGTATTCCAATTCATCATCCGCCAACGTCGAACCGCAACGCGGACACCAATTGACAATCCGATCCCCCCGATAAATCAAACCTTTTTCATACAATTTGGAAAAAGCCGTATTGACCGCCAGCGACAATTCGTCAGAAAAAGTATAAGCCTCGCGTGACCAATCACAACTGGCACCGGTTGCCCGAATCTGCTTTTTCATCGTCGAACGAGAATTTTCCACATAATCCTTCACCCTTTGGACAAACTTTTCTCTCCCCAAATCAAATCGATTGAGACCCTCTTTGGCAATCAATTTTTCCACCTTGGTCTGCGTCGCAATCGCCGCATGATCCGTCCCCGGTAGCCACAAAGCATTAAATCCCTTCATCCGTTTGTATCTGATAATCGCATCCGAAACCGATAAAAATACCGCATGACCAATATGCAACACCCCCGTCGCATTGGGCGGCGGCATCATAATAGTATATGGCTCTCTATTTTCATCAATTTCGACCTTAAAACAACCGCCATCCTCCCACGACCCATATATTTCCCTCTCATACTTCCCCGGCTCAAATATCTTATCCATCTCGTCACTCATAACATCATCCTTCGATAATATTTATAACTACCTTATTTTACAATTTTTAATTTTTAATTTCTAATTCTTTGAATAACAGGTAGGGAAAAATTTTCAATTTCCAATCAATTTGCAATATTTCAATTAATCAATGATTTAAAATGTTTAAAAATTGAAAATTAAAAATTAAGGTACTGGATCCTGGATATTGGAACGGATTACCTTCCAGTTCCAGGATGACACAATACATCCCCCCAGTTTCAAAGAGTTTATAAGCGTTTAAAAGAGTTTCAAAGCGTTTTCTAAAGTTTGCTAAGTTTGCTATTGTTTTAAATAATCTTGTCAAAATATGTTTAGAAATTGAAAATTAAAAATTGAAAATTGATTTAAAGTTCCCAATTGCTATTAACTTCCAATTTTTTCCAATCGGTAAAATCATTTTTCAGATATTTGAAATATCCCGCCACCGCGATCTTCGCCCCATTGTCCGTGCAATATTTATTCGGCGGCACTATCAATTGCCGCCCGATTTTATCCAATCGAATTTCCATCTCCTCTCTGAGTCTCCCATTAGCCGCCACCCCACCAACAATAGCCACTTTATTAATCTTAAATTTCTCCGCCGCCTTAACCGTCTTTGTCACCAAAACATCCACCACCGCCTCCTGAAATTCCCACGCCATCCGATTTACTAAATCATCTCGTACGGGCGGGGTTACCCCGCCCCTATTCGAAACACTATCTTTTACATTTGACACCTGCAACTTCTTCCATTTGTATAATAAAGCCGTCTTAAGCCCCGAAAAAGAAAAATTATAATCATCACTATCAATCATCGGCCGCGGCAATTTATAATTATTTTCATCATTCATCTCTCCATTTTGAGTTTCCCCACAATTATCACCCTGAAACCTAGTACCTAAAACCTGACACCTATATTCCGCGGCTCGCCGCGAAATGCTCGGCCCTCCCGGATATTCCAATCCCAAAATTTTCGCCGCTTTATCAAACGCCTCCCCTGACGCATCATCTACCGTACTCCCCAACATCTCATATTCCCCAAAATCCTTCATTATCAATAATTCCGTATGCCCCCCACTAACAATTAAAACAAGCATTGGAAAAGTATCCCTATCTTCGTTTGTTATTTTTGATAAGTTTGTTACGTTTGCTACATTTTTACTTGATACTTCTATCCCTTGCTTTTTCTCCTCCAAAAACGCCGAACAAATATGCCCCTCCAGATGATTCACCGCTATCAACGGTTTTCCCAAAACCATTCCCAACGTCTTCGCCACCATCGTCCCCACCAACAACGAACCAACCAACCCCGGACCATTGGCTACCGCGATGGCGTCAATATCTTCCCAATCCAAATTTGCCTGTTTTAAACATTTGGCCAACAACAGATTAATTTTCTCCACATGCACCCGACTCGCCAACTCCGGCACCACCCCACCATATTCTTTCTGCAAATCCACCGAACTAGCCAACCCCTCCGCCAAAATCTCAAAATCAAAATCAATATTCCTATCTCGGTTTACTACGTTTGCTGGGTTTGATAAGTTTGATAAGTTTTTTATTTTTTCACTCGAAACTTGAGCCTTGGCACTTGGACCTTGTATTATCGCCACTCCCGTCTCATCACAACTTGTCTCAATTCCTAAAATATTTACCATTTAATTATCTCCTTTACAATATGGTGTCGGATCACCTCCAAGATGAGCACTATTCGCCCAACCTTTGTCGTTGAAACTATATCCACTTACCGCCACTATTTTTTCCCTCAACTCCAACCACAATTGATATTTTTCCGAACCCATCTGATAAGCACTATCCACAACACTTCGATTATACATTTCAACTATATTTTCATCATATTTATCAACCACATCTACAATCTGGTTTTTTTTAACCGGCATAACAAAATAATAATCCTCTCCAATCTTTTCATAATACTGATCCTCATACATACCATACCTGTATGTCCGATCACGAACATGATGGCCTAACGAAAATTTGTATATTTTCGAATAAATTTTATCATTCCCATCTGAATACCAACTATCAATTATTTCAACGGTCGGACAAAAATTTACCGTTTCATCGATTTTATCCAAACTCACCATATCAAACATCGCCTTTTTTTCATCTTCTCTTTTTTTATTCCAATAGTATTCAAATTCCTCCTTATCTTTCCATTGCTTCTTACTATCTCGATGCATAATCTCCCACAAATAATCATAATTTTTTTCAACCTCTGCCTGTAACCTCTTTCGAACAACCACCTGTAAATCATCCATACTCAATACTTCTTCAACACCCCGACTAAGAATTACATCTTCCTGCATTGGCAATTCTCCTCCCTCAATATATCTACCATAACTTTTATATCGTTCACTTTCATTGTTTCCAATTTCCAACAAATACCCACTCATGTCACTATTAACCACAACTTCAGAAAGTCTTGTCAGACAATATTGTCCGGCCATATCAGTTTTCGTTTCATCAAACACTAAGTCAATTTCACTACCCATAAGCACATCATTCACTTTACCAACTTTAACCGTCAGACCATCGATTGGTTGTTTCGAAAAATAATCCGATACCGTTCCACCAATTACGCACTTCTTGCCACCTACAACCACCGTCGAAAAATCCATTTCGTTATTGAATGATGAACCAAAGTTGTCCTGATTACCCAAATTATTGGCATATGGCTTAATAACATTTCCCACAATATTCTTTTGCTCACAACCGGACATAGTAAAAAACAACAAAATTAATAACAATAGGACAAAATGTTTCTTCATAAACCCTTTCTAATAATTGCATTCATAATGAAAATTTCCACCAATCGCAAAATAACCGTTACTGTAAGAATCCTTTGACTGATCCATGAAGTAATAATATTTACCATCAATCATTTGATAATATTGCGTCTGTTCCATCTCAACCGCTGTGTGGCTACTGATATATGCCTTTCTCACTACATTGACCATCACCACATTATGATAAATTTGATCGTTACTTTTTGACTGCCAAGATTTACAAATTTTCGCCTTCAATTCATCAACACTCTCTATTCCTCGGTAAAAATGTGGTTTTTCTCTCACCCATTTTTCTTCTGTGGCTTGAAGAAACTCCTCTTCGCTACTCCACATTTTCTTCTCATCGGGATGCAACAAATTCCATAACATTTCATCATCATTCCCTCTATTCAATACTGTCTCTCTCAATAAACCATAATCAACAACATCTACACCAATCGCACCCATATCCATCTGATATTTATCCCAATCAGTAATCACATTATTCGAGAATTCATTATTTTCACCATTATCCTCAATCCCCACTTGTACTTGTGCTTTTTCAGCCGGTTCTTTCGTTTTTTTATCTATCACCGAACTAACAAACAAATAAATATCTCCTCGATTTTGATATATAAACAAAGCAACAATAAACAAAAAACCAACTATAACCCCCACCCACCAAAACTTTTTTATAACCAATTTCATAATTTATCTACCAATATTATTCGAGATTCTTAAAAGAATCGTCCCTCAACTTTTTTACTTTTAACTTTCCAACTTTCCAACTTTAATCATATAATAGTATCAGAGAGTATTAAACCCCAAGCCACCATATGATCAGCAAAGATTCCATCAACCAATTCATCGCCGACAACAATCCCCGCGCAATTACTCAAACCGGTTGGTGGCTCGACATCGAAAAAGCTGATGGCAAACACTCATACATCATTTACACTATCAAAAACAATCAGATTACTTCTTCCGCTCTCCTGATCAAACACCCATTGGCTGCGGGCAAAAACTACCTTTATTGTCCATACGGTCCGGTTGTCAAAAAAGATCTCACTCCCACCGAAATTTCGGCCGTCTCTTCAGAATTATTTGGCGAAATCAAAAAATTCGTTGACTTAAGCAACACGATTTTTATCCGTTTCGAACCATTTTACCAAGACTGTCACAATTTTGTCCTTGCGCTCAATAAACTTGGGTTTATGCCCACCCAACAATTTACTCAACCCAAAGACACCCAAATACTACACCTCCTTCAATCGGAAGAAGCAATATTCAAACAAATGAAACAAAAAACCAGATACAATATTCGTCTGGCTGATAAAAAATGCGTACGAGTCGAAAAAAGTAACTCTCTCTCCCAAATGAAAATTTTTTATGAACTACTCCTAAAAACTTGTGATCGAGATAATTTTCGTCCCCACCCTTTTTCTCACTACGAAAACATCCTCAAAACCCTCGGCCCATCAGAAAATGTATTTATCTACAACGCCTATCATGAAAAAAAAGTAATCGCCAGTATTATCGTAACCTTCTTTGGCAAAGTTGCCACCTACCTTCACGGTGCTTCCAGCAACAAATACCGAAACCTCATGCCTACCTACGCTCTCCAATGGCGAGCCATCCGAGACGCCATCAAAAACAACTGTCGTTTCTACGACTTCGGAGGTATTGCACCGACCGGCGCCCCAATCAGTCACCCCTGGCAAGGAATTACCAAATTCAAAGAAGGATTTGGCGGCAGCAACGTCTCTACTGTCGGCCACCTGGAAAAATGCATCAGTCCTATCTGGCACCTCGCCTACCGCTTCGCCAAATTTATCCAACGTTAACCCTTTCTTCTCATCTTCCATTCAGATAATACTGAGAAAATTATATTTTTTACTCGCCCCAAAGATCAAGATTAATTGATCCCAACCTTTGATCAAGTTTAAAAAAACACATTCTTTTTCTCCTTTTACTTTCATTCGGACAATACTGAGAATATTTCATTTTTTTACCTGTCCCGAAGATCAAGATTAATTGATCCCAACCTTTGATCAAGTTTAAAAAAATGAAATATTCTCAGTATTGTCCGAACCTCCCTCAATATCTTATTTACAACCCCCACCCCTTACTCATATACTTGGGGTGGCTTCAACAATTTCCAAATAATTTTCAATTTCCAGTAAAGACAATTCATTAAAAAATTAAGTCTTGGAAATTTTTTGGAAGTTGTCAGCAGCGGTTCAATCCCATGAGGGACGAATTGAAAATTGGGAGTTTAAAACAATATCAATGCTCAACTCAATAAAAAAACTATTTCCCAAAAATTTCATCAACTTTTATCACTGGGTCAAAGCCGTCTTTGCCGCCTATTATTTCGGTTTTCCCGGTAACAAATTAAAAGTCATTGGTATTACCGGCACCAACGGCAAAACCACCACCTGCAATCTTATCGCCAAAATATTGGAAGAAGAAGGCTACAAAGTCGGGCTGGCAACAACAATCAATTTCCAAATCGGCCGCAAAAAATGGGTCAACGAGACCAAAATGACCACCCTCAGCTCCTGGGCAACTCAATCACTACTAGCCCGCATGGTCAAAGCAAAATGTCGTTTTGCCGTCTTGGAAACATCTTCTCATGCTTTGGTCCAACATCGTGTCTGGGGAATAAACTACGACATCGTCGGTATCACCAATATTACCCGCGAACATCTTGATTTTCACCACAATATGGAAGAATACAGCGATGCCAAAGAACTTCTTTTCAAAAACCTAACCAAAGGCAAACTAAAAAACAAAAACAGAAAGACCCTTATCGTCAACCTCCAGGATTCAAGTTGGCGAAAATTCATCAAAAACAAAGCTGATCGCAAATACGCTTTTTCGCTCAGCCGACAATCAGCCATCAAATTAGTCAAATATCCATCCGTCACTTTCATTTCTGTCACAGACATCAATCTGACACCCGAAGGTTCCACCTTCATCGTCCACACCCCCAAATATCAGAAAAAAATTTCCCTCAAACTCCCCGGAAAATTTAATATTCAAAATGCCCTATTAGCCACCTGCGTCGCCCGTTCCCTAAAAATTAAATTAACAACCATCAAAAACGCTTTAGCCAAAATTGACTTGATTCCGGGACGAATGGAAAAAATCGACCTTGGTCAAAATTTCCAAGTTTACATCGACTACGCTCTCACTCCTGATTCCCTGGAAAAATTATACAAAGACACAATAAAACCGATCACCCCCGGCCGGATTATCGCCGTTTTCGGCGCCACCGGCGATCGCGATCGCGGCAAACGTCCCATCATGGGAGAAACAATTTCCAATCACGCCGATATCGTAATATTGACCCACGAAGATTCCTGGACCGAAGACCCGCAAAGCATTATCAATGAAATAATCCCCGGTATCGAAAAAACCGGCAAAAAATTGAATAAAGACTACTTTATTATTATCAATCGACGAGAAGCAATTCACAAAGCTCTTACCCTCGCCAAAAAAAATGACTCCGTCATTATTACCGGCAAAGGCGCCGAAACAAAAATGGTCTACCCCGACCACACCATCCCTTGGAACGAACGAAGAATCACAGAGGAACTTATTAAAGAAATCATCCAAATATAATTTTTCAATTTCAAATTTTAACTATCATAGGGACGGGTCTAAGACTCGCCCCTATGATATATTTTAAACATTCAATTATCTCTGCACCCCCGGTAAATCCAATTTCTCAAAACCAGGTGGTGGATTGGAAATAACTTCACCGGAATAATTGAACTCCTCCGTCGCTCTTGGGTCAATCACAACCTTACGATAACCAGTCAAACTATTTATATTAACATCCGACCAACCAAAATTTCTCACAGTAGCACTAATTTTACCCTCACAACCATCCATAACCGTACTAGTACCAGCATGAAATATATTGCCTGGATTAGGAGGAGTACCTCCAAAACTACTACCCGAACTACAATCATCCAATTCCACTAACGTATCCCAAGTATAAGTAATCGGATTAGTTTCAGGTGCATATACTCGATTGGAACGAGCCGCACTAATTAAATCATCGCCATAAGCATCAGACCACTCTTTAGTTCCAAACAACTGACATCTCAATTTTGCTGTCAATAACTGAGAATCCTCATCTGCCCTAATTTCTAATGGCACTTCTGGATCATTACTATTTGGCGGAAATATCAACAACCCACCCGGAATCGGACAGTTGTAAGTTACGATATTGGAATACAGCCAATCCGAATACACCCCATTGGAATAGGAAGCAACACGATAACGGACATTGCGGGCAGTCGAAGTAGACAAATTATAAAGATTTAAAACATCCGTTACCAAAACGATTCTATTGTCACTCGTCCAACCAGCAGTTGCATCCGGCAATGATTTCGTTACCGCATGCCAACCACTTCCATCGCCATTATCCCACTCTACGTAATAACCACCACCAATTCCACTACTCTGCGCATTTTGAATATATGGCACATCATTCCAATCAACTACAATTGAGGTATTTCTGTTTCCACAGGCCGGACAGCCGGCAGTGCCACTATTTACTGTAATATTTTTAACCACCGGTGGCGCAACTGTGAAATTGTAATACGAACTCACCGGTGACACCGCCCCACAGGCATCCCGATCTTGCGCTCGATAACGATGTTGACCGGCATAAAGATTGTTGAATGGAACATCATGATAATACATCCCCCCGGCAATACTATTTGGAGGCCTTAAAGCAGAAGAACCAAGAGATTGCCAAGCACTTGTTCCGGCATTAAATATTTCCAACCAGAAAGTCGCTTGTACATTTTGATTGTTACCATCAGGATCAAAGCTGCGGTCATCAACCGTTATCGGTTCCAATCTGGTAGCCAAATCACCCATTACAAATCTTGGATTTGAATTTGCAACATATTTATTCGTCGTACCAGCAGGATAAGTAATCCAATCAGAGACTTTAGAATTCGGCGATTTGTCAGCCGGAAGCCATACATTGCTTGAACTTGATTTTGTCCAACCACCAACCGGATCACTTGTAGAGACAATAATCTGTGTCACAGTTGAATCAAATGGAATATTAAATGCATTCGAAACAAGTCCTGATCTTAAACCTAACGATTGCGACATCGTAAACGGAGCTCCATTACCATAGTTACCGGTAATACTCAAAGTAACACTTACATTACCATCCGGATCACCAACAGTTGAAGAAACAGTGACCGGATTTGTTAAAGTAGAAGGATTGCAAGCACCAATCGATCCCGTCGGTTGCGTAGGCTGATTTGGCTCGCAATTAAGTTGTATCGATGGAGTATTTGTTGCACCTACACTTACATATGGGTCACGTATCACACCGGACAAATTAACCCATTTATTACCATAACCGATATCCCTCCAACCACTTGTATAACCTTTGGCAGAAGAAGTGCGAATAGGAGTCATACGGGCACTACCATTATCATTCAAATCCCAAGAAATATTATCACTATCATTTGCATAAACCGTCCAATTATATCTTCCACATCCCGGAACAGTAGTGCTTTGCTGAGATAGATTAGTAATTGTCATAGTTGGAATATCGTTGACACGGAAAGGCCGCCAACTCCAATTACAAAATGCCGCATTACACGGAGTATCCCAAGCACAAGCTGACCAACCGTAATTGCCAGGCGGTAAATTTATACCACAACTACCACCTGCCGACCAAAACTCACATGCCGGAACATACTGCTGTCCAGTATTTGTATTCCGAACATAAACCGCCATATGATTAACATTATTATCAGGATCTGAAGCCGATAAATTAAAATTTACCCAATAACTACCTCCATAGGAATCAAATCGCTGTCCATTATATGGCGAATTTTGACTAATGCCGTTAGGGGCAGAATTAACTGTAAATCCCTGCCAATAAACAGGACTAGAATGGTTATATGAATCAAAACCTTGAATCGTCCACACATGATAACCTGGACCAAAAGTCCGAGTACCAGAATCAAACCAAGAACCATTACAAAGACCTCCACGCGAAAAACCATTCACCATAGGATCATTACCAAACCTCGCCGACAAACCACACCCCCCATCCTGATCAAAAATATTTCCACTCAAATCAATCTGATTAGAACAACTAAAACTTCCATTAGCTAGACTAATATTTGATATATAAGGAGAAAAAGAATCTGCCGGCGTCACCGTATAATACAACGTACCCTGATTATTTCGAGCACAAGTATGACTAACTCTAACAGTCAAACCATGACCACCCGCATTCCCCGGCACAGACATATAAACCACACGAGTAGTTCCTCCTCCATAAGCATTATATCTATTGAATGGACCAGTCCACACCTCTTGTCCATTGTCATTAGTCAAAACAACATGAAAACCACTGTTCGAATAAGTCCACACATTTACAGTAACTACAATATTTCCCACACCCGCTCGATAACTATTATAATCAGTACTCACATTGACAGTAGTCTGATTTATCCCATCCATCGGACAACCAACCACATTACCAAAAGAAGTTCCATTCCAATACCAACTAGCCGCTTTAACAGTCCCTACCGATACCAACAATGACAAACTACCAAAGAACACAATCAATAAACCAACTATTTTATTACCTCTATGTTTCCAAAAACAAAACAGCAAAATCAAAATCATAACCACCACCAAACCCAACAAATACCAACCAATTGACGAGTTTTTTTCCTGACTAGAAACCATTGGAATAGTTTTATCATTTTCACCCGTCAATTTTTCCTCCCACTTACCCGAAGATATTTGAAAATCTTTTTTATCCAAAACATTACCTTCTTTGTCTTTTATCGACACTACCACTCGCGGATCAAAACACTCTTTATTTACCAAAATAGAAAAAATCTCTTTATAACTATCAAAATTTTTATATTCACGAACCATCTCGTCACCACACATATTTCCCTCTCTGTTCAACAAATCAACCACCACACTATACTGATCCAAAACACTCCCCGGTTTTTCCAAACCAAAAAAATTGTCAGCCGGAGGTAGCCAACCTCACCTCTACCTGTGCCGTTTCCCCTTTGGCATAATTATTTTTATTCAAACAAACATTGTCAATCGTCGCCGACAAACCACCAACAACCGCTAACAGAGCTTGCTGATTTGTTTTTACCAAACCATTGCCACCAGTCAAATATAGAACCATATCATAAGCTTGTGGTTTCCAATCAATCGGTTTTGGCGTTTTTACAATAATATTATTTTTACCCGGTACAATATTTAATTGCTCTTCAACCGAAAAATCTGTTTTCATCTCATCCCCAAAAATCTGCCGCCAATGCCAAGAAAAAACCGGATTCATAGTCAAAGTCTGTTCACCATCATTAACCACTTCAC
>DAIRGB010000077.1:0-3730 GCA_036794765.1 Patescibacteria group bacterium
TTCTCCTATGGTTGTAATTTGTTAGAGTATAACAAAATAATCATTTAAAGTTTCTTTATCAATGATTTTATTATCTTTTATATATCTGGCGAACATATCAATTTCCGAGATTCCTGTTTTGGGCCATTGTTTTACTTTTTCATCCAAGAAGTATTTTTTGGTCGCGCTATTAAAATAATAATCCAAAAAATTCTGGAAGGTAAAACCCTTTGGTAAACAATTGGAAATATAATTTGTAAATATTTCCTGAATAAAATTCTGATCCAATTTGTCCCAATTCTGTTCAAAGGCGTCGTAAAACAAAGAGTAATTGATATATAATTTTTTCTCCAGTTCTTTTTGTGTCTCACTCAATACGCTGTCTTGCGATATTTCATCCCATTGTTTTTTAATATTTTTCTTTAGATATTCAATATCTTTGGTTTTTTCCGGACTTTTTTTGTCCTCGTTTTTTTCTTGGTTTTTCGGTGATTCGGTTTCCGTTTTTTGAACAGGGTCAGTAGTATTTGTCTCAATTATCACGGATTGATGTGGTTCATTCTTGTTTTTTTCTTCTTTTTTTTCTAATTTGTTACTAGCTCTGGTAATTTTTTTACCCATCTCATTTATCTTACCAACTCCACTCGCGACCAAATTCTTCCCTTCTTTCACAAATACCCCGATCAACGCAGTGGCCGGACCAACGAGTAATTTAGTCGGGACGAATTTTGTTCCAACCTCGCCCATGGTATGAGTGGCAAAGCCAAAAAGATTGGATGAATGAGTCTGGGCCAATTTTTCACCCGTATTATATACAAATTCCAACCCTTTGCGTAACGACCAAAAAACTTGATGCGACATATCTTTGCCATCAAAATTTTGGATTCCCAATGGAATTCCATTTACTAATCCGAAACCAATGGTGGCGGTAGAGGATATAATAGTTCGCCAAAATTTCGCCCTGGCTTCCGCTTTCATGTTTTCAGTAATAACATTGGCAATATTTTGTTCGCAAGCCTTAATTGTATCTATTAGATATTCTTCCGGCGATATAACCATTTCTTTATTGTCTTGATCGTTTTTTTCGCTACTAAATAACTTTTTTGCTTTTGATTTTAAAGACAATAAGGTGTTTTGCTTTTCGGCTTCCATTTTCAATCTATTTCTCCCACCCTTGGCAAAATATTGAACCGCTTCTATCGCCCCATCGATAACATTTTTGGAGCCAGCACCATAAACCAAAGGGGCCAACCAGATCGCCGACCCGCCGCTCATTGCCGTTACCGATACCAAAGCTGTTCCGCCTAAAATTATTTTGGCCGACATCTTGACCATTTTGCCCTTATCGGTGTTATTTAGCCAATGATTGACTTTCCCCCAGAGTCCTTTGCCAAATCTTTTTTCAAATCTGGTTTTTTCGTCCTGGTTTATTTTTTTGACCAACTCTTCCAATTCTTTTATCTTTTCCGAATTTTCAACTTTATCTTCTTCGGAATTTTTTACGGTATTTTCTTTTTCTGGCATTTCCTCAGGTTTTTGTTGTTTCTCACCATTTTCCTTCCCTTCTTTTGCCTCGTCCAGGAAAAGGGTAGATGGCGGTTTCAACTCCGGAAATTTTTGTTTATTATTGTGTTCGATTATTTTTTGCATGGTTATTTTCCCAAGGTATTAACCAATTCCATCTTGTAGAGTATTGCTTCTTCTGCGGCAATCTTTTTTAAATCAATATTGTTTTCCGATAAAAACGACTCAATTTTGGCCTCGTCATTTTCATCAAGCAACAACTCAAATGATTTTCGCAAATTTTGTTCATCCAACAAATCTAAAGTACGAGCCAAAACACGATTGTTGATCGTGGTCATCATGTCTTTCATGATCTCGTTCTTTTTTTCGTCGGACATTTCTTTTATTTCCAATAACTCAAAAATACTGTTATCGACAAACATCTCTGGATTAATAATTTTTTTCATATTTTTCCTCACATATTAGCTATTATTTTTTACAAAGAAATCTCTACATTATAACATGTAGGGAGAAAAATAACAAGATAATTATTTTCAAAATATATAGAAAATAGACATTCAAAAACAATAAATATTTATTGAACATTAAAAATATATTAAAAATATCTTGAATTGTTTATGAAATTTTTGATAACATAAAATCTCAACACAGAATTCTTTGTAAAAAGGCAAATATTTTTATGCCTGAAAAAAAACCTATCAAAAATACTTCCTCTTTTTCTGCTCTGTCTTTGGCTTGGGAATTGGGATATTTGATCGCTATTCCTCTAATCATTTTTGCTTTATCCGGACGTTGGTTGGATAAACATTTCAACACTTCGCCTATTTTTCTTTTGATAGGATTATTTTTCTCTTTATTAATTACCAGTATTTTTGTTTATAAAAAAACAATCCAAATGACCGCAGAGATAGGTGAAAAAAAATAGAAATATTTTACTTTTTCCTTTTTTATTAACTTTTGATTATGTGTAAGATTATTTATTAATTTATTATGAGCGCTCCTGCAATATCATTGGCGGCTGAACCCATCGCTCATCTCGGAGATTTTCCGATCACCAACACTTTGGTGGTTTCATTGGTAATTTCTGTTTTATTGATTATTTTTTCCATAATATTCAATCGGTTTATAAAAAAAATTCCCTCCGGCCTACAAAATGTGATTGAAATAGTCATATCGGGTGCAATTGATTTTATGGAATCGATAATTCAAAATCGCAAACAGGCTTACGCTTTTTTTCCGATTGTGTTTACAATCTTTTTGTTCGTGATTTTGTCAAACTGGATTGAACTGGTTCCCGGTTTGGGTAGCATCGGTATCTGGGAAGAACATCATGGAGAAACAATCCTTATTCCATTTATTCGTTCCGCGTCTGCCGACATGAATATTACTCTAGCTATCGCCCTGATAGCTATGCTTTCAGTGCAGGTATATGGTATTATTTCTCTTGGAATCAGTGAATACGCACAAAAATTCTTTGTCAGTCCCTGGCAGAAACCATATATTATCGGCACTTTTGTCGGCGCCTTGGAGATCATTTCCGAATTTGCCAAATTAATTTCTTTCTCTTTTCGCTTGTTTGGCAATATCTTCGCTGGCGAAGTATTGTTGCTGGTGGTTGGCTTTTTGGTTCCATATCTCGTCCCATTGCCATTTTTGTTTCTCGAGATATTCGTAGGATTTATCCAGGCCTTGGTTTTTTCTATGTTAACGTTGGTTTTTATTAAAAATGCATCTACGTCTCATCACGCCGAACACTAAATATATTTGATTTTTAAAATTTTTATTAATTTTCAATTTTCAATCCATAATTTATTGAAAATTGAAAATTAATAAGTAAATAATTAAGTCAAGGAGTTACTATGGAAGGAGAAGTTAGCAGCAATTTGGAGATGTATAAAATTATCGCCGCTGCAGCAACTATCGCAATTGGCGGTATGGTTCCAGCTTTTTCAATCGGAAAAATGGCGGCCAAAGCGGTAGAAGCGATCGGTCGCAATCCGGAAGCTGCCCCAAAAATTCAAACAGCTATGATTTTGGCAGTTGCTTTCGCGGAAGCTATCGCGATTTATGCGTTGGTCATTGCTTTGATCATCAAATTTGCCTAAAAGTTACAAGCACAAGTCGCAAGTCGCAAAGATTACTATTTTTGAAGCTTGGGGCTTGAAACTTGGAACTTTTGTATAAAAATAACAAAATCTATGGATCTAATTTCAAAATTGGGTATTGA
>DAIRGB010000005.1:0-21891 GCA_036794765.1 Patescibacteria group bacterium
CGTTCCTTTTTTTAAAAAAAGGATTGTTCCATTGTTGCGGAAAGGAAAAAATGTAATTGTCTCCGCTCATGGAAATAGTTTAAGGGCGATAATAAAATATATTGAAAATATTTCCGAAGAAAAAATTTCTTTTTTGGAGATATATACTGGGCAGATGATAGTTTATCATTTTGAAAAAAATAAATTTATTTCCAAGTTGGAAAAATTGTCATTTAAGCGACCGATTACTTGGAAAAAATTGGGTAAAATATTGAGGCCGAGGAGTATTATCAATGGGGAGGAGAGGGAATAGGTGCTAGATATTAGGTTTTAGGTGATAGGTATTAGGTTAAAAATTGTTGATGGAAAAAAATGATTTTGTTTGTGTAAATTGTCAAAAAAAAGTTGTTTATTGTGATGCGATGATTACGGCTCATCGCAATCATTGTAATTTTTGTTTATGGTCGCGACATGTCGATGAAAAAACTGGTGATAGATTAGCGACGTGTCAACAGCCGATGAAACCGGTTGGTTTGACTTTGAAGGGGGTGGGCAAGGATAGGTATGGAAAAAAGAAAAAAGGTGAATTGATGTTGGTTCATCAATGCATGGGTTGTGGCAAGGTGTCTATCAATCGGATTGCCGCGGATGATGACGAAAAAACTATTTTGGATATTTTTAATAACACCGGGGTGATAGGAGGAAAATTGAAAAAGAAATTGAAACAAAGCGGTATAGAAATTTTGGATCAGACTTTTGCCGATGAAGTTCATATGCAACTTTATGGTGATATTTAAAATAATTATTAAAGAATGAAATAATATGCAAAAAAAGATTTTGGGAATTTTGATGTTTGCTGGATTATTTTTATCACTACCGGGATGTGTTGGACAACTGATGAGTGTATTTTGTCCCTATTTGTCTAACAATGCGGGTCATTGTTTTCAACGGGCGGCGGTAATGGACGGTAATCCTGATCTGTGTGAGGAAATTGAACAGCCGACAGAATGGAAAAAAGCCGGTTCTAATCCACCTAAAGATAAGTGTTTTTTGATGATTGCTGAGAAAACAGGTGATGAGTCGGTTTGTCAGTATATTGTTGGGGGGTTTGGTTCTTATACCAAAGAAGAATGTTATCAGGCGGCAGCCAAGAGCAGAAAATAATTTTTTTCTTGGGATTTTTATGATGGTTGAAAAAGAATATGATGTGGTAGTGATCGGAGGGGGGCCGGCGGGGATGATGGCGGCTGGACGGGCGGCGGAATCGGGCAAAAAAGTTTTGTTATTGGAAAGAAATGAAAAACTTGGCCGGAAACTATTGTTGACCGGCAATGGTCGTTGCAATATTACGCAGGCTCAGTTTGATCATCGAAGATTGGTAGAATGTTATGGTAATAAAGGAAAATTTTTATTTTCCGCTTTTAGCAAATTTGGTTCTAAGTCGATTATTGCTTTTTTGAATGAGCGGGGACTGAAAACAAAAATTGAAAAAGACCGAAAGGTTTTTCCGGTGTCTGATCGAGCAAATGACGTTTTGAAGGTCATGATAGAATATTTGCGGGAAAATAAGGTTGAAGTGAGGTGTGGTCAGACTGTAGTTGGCTTTACCGGTGGCAAAAACGGCAAGAAGATTATTTCTGTCGAGATAAAGACGGAAAAAATCAGGGCTGATAATTTTATTTTGGCGACGGGTGGAAAGTCGTATGAGATGACTGGTTCAAGAGGTGATGGTTATATATGGGCAAAAAATTTTGGTCATAATATTATTGAGCCCAGACCGGCTTTAGTGCCATTGATAATCGCTGAAAATTGGGCAAAAAATATTCCAGGTTTGAGCTTGCAAGATATTGGCTTAAAGATAATGGTGAATAGTAAACATAAAGAATCTTTGATCGGAGATATGATTTTTACTCATGTGGGGATAAGCGGTCCGGTGGTCATAAAATTGAGTAAAAAAATAGTTGAGTATTTGTCGGATAATACGGTTATTTTGTCGCTTGATCTTTGGCCAAACATGAATTGTAATGAGGCAGAAAAATATTTATTGAATCTATTTGCTGACAGTAAAAACAAATATTTAGATAATTTTTTGCGAGCGGTTATTTCTGAAAAATTGGTGGAGATTATTTTGCAGCAATCTGGTGTTAAAAATGATAAAAGAGTCAATGAAGTTACAAAAATTGAAAGAAAAAAATTGGTTGAGGTTATAAAGGGAATCAGACTGACGGTAAAAGATAGTTTGGGATTTGATCAGGCGATGGTAACTAGTGGCGGGGTGGACTTGGTTGAGATAGACGGACAGACGATGCGTTCGAAATTGGTTAGTAATTTGTTGTTTGCCGGGGAAATAATTGATCTTGATGGTCCAACCGGTGGTTACAATTTGCAGATTGCTTGGAGTACCGGTTTTTTGGCCGGTTTTAGTTGTTAGATGCTGGGTTCTAGATATTGGGTATTAGGTTCTAGGTATTAGATATTGGGGTTAGGGATATTTGGAAAGGGTAATTTATGATTAAATATACTTTGTAACCTGGGGTTTGTTTGGTAATATTTTGGGAAACAAAAAACACGGTCAGAGGGTGACCGTGTTTTTTTATATGAGACGAGAGGGAAGATTAGATATTGGTAGTGGAAGTATCCGTGGTGTCGGTTTCCTGATTATTCATATTGCCGAAGCCACTTCCATCTTTTAGACCCTTTCCTTTACCTTTGGGGCCGAAACCCTGAATGCCCAGCTCTTCTCGGATTGCTTGAGCTTGTTGTTGCAAGTTGTGAGCTTCTACCAGTCGAGAGAAATTGCTTTCATTGATTTTACTGAGCAATTCTTCGCTATTTGGTAATTCGCTGACGGCTGTTTTCCAGGCTTCATAATCACTATTGTCGAGGGCGGTTTTCATGGCTTCCATTTGTTCATTGTTGGCACCGTTTGGTCCCTGGCCGCCGCGACCCATCAGGCCGTTAATTCCCAGTTCTTCCATGATAGCTCTGGCTTCATCTTTGTTGCCTGATTGCATTAGATTGTGAGCTTCTACCAATTGACTAAAGTTGTTTTCGTTTATTTTTGCCAGGATCTCTTCGCTGTTTGGCGCGTCTGACATGGCGGTTACCCAAGACGAATAGTCATTGTTGGTTAAAGCGGTTTTGATAGAATCAAAATTTTGAGGACTAAAGGCATAGGCTGAGGCTGCAGTTGTTAGGATCGCTCCGCCGGTAATTATGCCGGTTAATAGTTTGTTGTTCATAAAAATCTCCTTAAATTGTTAAAATTGGTGTGAAATTGACTAATTTTTGTTTTGTGGCCACACACATGAAGCTTGATCGACCTTTTGTTTTTGCGCTTCCGAATATTAGTACGTTGGGGTTGAAAAAAATATTTCAAATATATTTGAAAAATCTGGGAAAACTCTTGGAAACTCTTTGAAACTGATTTGCTTTTGTATAATGAAATAGATAGCATGAAGATAAGATTATTAATATAGGAATATGAAAAAAACATTGGGTTTATCATTTTTATCCTTATTAGTGCCGACAATTTCCTTGGCGGCAGAGAGTGATTTGAGTGGAGGGGAGGCGGCGATATTGTTTGCTCCGATGATGATTATTTGGGTATTGTGGATGTTGTTTATATTTATTTTGTGGGCCGGGATGATAATTTTTGCGATTGGTGGTTCGATTTTGTGGATTTTTATGTTGGTAGATTTGGCAAAGCGCGAGTTTAAAGGGAAAGATGAAAAAATTGTTTGGATTTTGATATTGGTTTTGACGGGAGTGATTGGAGCGTTTATTTATTATTTTTATGGACGAAAACAGGGTCAATTACCTGTAGAAGCCAGTTACAAGGTCAAATGAAAAATTTTCGAAAATATGGCAAGAAGCCATATAAAATTATTTTGTTGCATGGGGGACCGGGAGCGCCGGGGACTATGAAACCGGTAGCGTTGAGATTGGCAAAAAAATTTGGGGTATTTGGGGTATTGGAATATTTACAAACTGCTCAGAAGATTTCTGGGCAGTTGTTGGAAATAAAGAAAATTATTTCTCAGAAAACCAATTCGCCAATAATTGTCATTGGTCATTCTTGGGGGGCGATGTTGGGTTATATTTTTGCGGCCAAATATCCCAAGTTGGTTGAAAAAATTATTATGATTGGAAGTGGGGTGTACGAAAAGAAATATGCAAAGGATATAATGTTGACGCGGATTGGTCGAATGAATAAAGCAACAAAGAGCAAATATAATGATTTGCAAAGAAAATTGGAAGAAAGCGAAGGAAAAAAGAAGGACAAAATATTTAAACAAATTGGACAGATTATTGCGAAAGTTGATAATCGTTCTAGTTATAGTGGACCGGTTAATCGGATATTACCAAGTTATGATAATTATCGGGAAACGTGGGAAGAAGTTGAAAGATTGCGATCATCTGGAGAATTGTTGCGGATGGGTCGAAAGATTTTGTGTCCGGTGGTGGCGATTCATGGTGATTATGATCCACATCCGATTGAGGGCATAAAAAAACCTTTGGAGAGAGTGTTGACTGATTTCTCTTTGGTTATTTTAAATAAATGTGGACATCAGCCTTGGTTGGAAAGGAAAGCTAAAGATGAGTTTTGGCAGATTTTAACAAAAGAAGTTGTCGAGCAAAAAAAGGTGATTGTTTTTTTTGGAACGCCAGGTAGCGGAAAGTCATATTTGGGAAAGCGTCTGGCGAAATCTTTAGGATATTATTTTTATGAAGCTGATAATGATTATAATATTGGTGGTTATAGGGAAAGAATGGATAGGGAGAGCAAAGATGTTGTCTTGGCTGATTTTTATGAAAAAATGGTCGTGAAGATTGAGAAATATCGTATGGTTTATGATGGAGTAGTGGTTGCTTCGGCCTTGGGGACGGATAGATACCGTAGATTTTTACAAGGCGAGTTGGGAAAAGGTTTGCTTTGGGTTTGGGTAAAACCGATGGGTAAAAAACATTGGCAACATATTCTCGATCGGGAAAAAGATGGGTTATTGATTGAGGATAAATATTGGGTAGATGGTCTAAAAAAACATTGGCGGGAAAAAATAAAGAATTTTGAAAAACCGACAGTAAATTTTTTAGAGATAAAAAATGACTATAATATAAAGACGGAAAAAGATTTATTAAGAAAATTTGTTAAGGGGAGTTTAAGAAATAAATGAAATTATTGTTTGCGACTTCAAATAAATCGAAGGCGACGTATTATCAAGATATGTTGTCCGGGATGCAGATAGATGTGTTATCGTTGGGTGATTTGAATGTTTCTGAGATTGAAATTGAGGAGAGTGGTTTGACGCCGGAAGCCAATGCCAGGTTGAAAGTCGGGCAGTATTGGAATTTGGTAAAAATGCCTTTGATGGCGGTGGATTATGGCTTGTATATAGACAATTTTTCCCAAGAAAAACAGCCGGGAATGCAGGTTAGGCGGGTTGGGGGAAAGAGGTTGAATGATCAGGAAATGTTGGATTATTATTGTGGGGAATTGAAAAAAGTGGGTGGAGAAAGTGAGGGGCGATGGACGACAGGAATGGCGATTATGCTTGGAAAAGATAAAATTTTTTCTTCGTCATTTGATACACCTACTTTTTTTGTGGATAAAATATGTTTGGAAAAAAATGAGGGTGAACCGTTGAATTCGATTCAGTATGTGAGAGAGTTGGGAAAACACAAGGCGCAATTGAGTAATGAAGAAAAATCCAAGTTGGTTGTGAGGCAGAATATAGAAATAAAAAAGTTTATTGAAGATTGCTTGATGGGTTATTAGTTGAATAAAATATTTTTTATATTATTTTTTCTATTTTTAAGACTCGAGCATTGCCTTTATTGAATGGGGTTATTTATCTCGGACAGGTTAAAAATAGAAAAAATAATATAAAAAATATTTTATTCAAGATATCGGATATAAAAAAAATAATGAGTAATTATTATAAAAATTTACCGAAGAAAAGGATGGGGGTGGGTGTTATTTTTAGAAATAAAGAAGATCAAATATTGTTGGTCAAACCGGGATATAAAGAATATTGGTCTTTGGTAGGGGGAGTGATAGATAAGGAAGAATCTCCAAAACAGGCGGCAATAAGGGAAATAGAAGAAGAGATCGGATTGAAAAAAAATTGTTTACGTTTTGTGAGTGTGGATTATCATGCAAATAAGAATACGAATAAGGGAGAAAGTTTGCAGTTTATGTTTGATGGCGGGGTGTTGCCGGAAGATGAAATAAGTAAGATCGTTTTGGCAGATGGGGAGATTGATGATTGTGTATTTGTGACTTGGGAAAAGGGAATGACGATGTGTAGTGAGAGCATGAACAAGAGATTGGCCGTCAATCGAAAAGCGATTGTGGAAAATAATTCTTTGTATTTGGAAGAATCGGAGTAAAAGTGAGATTTATTATAGTTCCGGGATTTTTGTTATATTGGATTTATGGGAATATTTAAAAGAATATTATTATTTTTTGATAAATTTGAAGATCATGTCAGGGCCGGCTTGAGTCGTCGGCCGCTTTTGTACTCGATTATTGGCGGAGTAGGAGTGGTTTTGTTTTGGCGAGGGGTGTGGATGATGGCTGATGATTTGTGGTTTATGACTGGACCGGTATCGACTTTGCTCGGGTTGTTGATTTTGATGGCAATAGGTTTATTGGTATCGGTTTTTGTCGGTGATAGTATAATTATCTCTGGATTGAAGAAAGAACAAAAAAGTTTTGAAAAGGCTCGTATGGAGATAGAAACGGAAAGCAAAAATATTGCTGATATCGAAACTGAAGTTAGAAGGATAAGAAGAAAAATTATCAAAGGTAAAAAAAATTATTAATAAAAAAATCATATGTCAAATTGGAAAAAAATTGTTGTTTTGGTGGTAATGACTTTTATTTTTAGTGGTTGTCAATTTAATTATAATTTTGGTAATAAGGGTGTAAAAAACCAATCGCAGACAAATGGAGTGGTAAAAGAAGATATTAATGTATTAATTAAACAAGCTTTTAAAGATAAATATCCCGATTGGGAGATGAATAAAGTGAAAGTGCAAGTGGGAAAAAATTTGAATGATTATGCTAGTGGTGGAGTTAGTTTCGAAGATGAGATTGGTGGGGGATGGTGGTTGGCGGCGAAAGTGGCTGGAAAATGGAAAATTGTGGCTGATGGCAATGGGACGGTTTCTTGCTCGGATATTGAACCTTATGATTTTCCGTCAGATATGGCGCCGTATTGTTATGATGAGGAATCTGGAGAAATGATTGATCGCAAAACGGGGGCGCCCGAAGTTGATGATGAACAAGCGATAAAAAAAGCGTTGGAACTATATCATGATTATCCGGAGGATAAGATTCTGGATTTTTATATTGATGATCAAACCGAAACTTTGGCCAAGGGTTCGGTGACTTATCAGAGTGAGGTCGGCGGCTGGTGGTTGGCGGTCAAAGAAGGTGGAGATTGGAATATTCTTACGACGGGGACAGATATAGTTGACTGTGATTTGATTAAGCCGTATTTTTTTCCCGGATATATGATAACTACATGTTATGATTTTAGAGAAGATCGGGTGGTTAATCGAGTTTCCAAACAGGATTTGGATGATATTTTGGATCAAATTGCCAATTATTCCGGTTTACAATTTGAACAAAAGGATGATGTGGAGTTTGATTGGATGGAGTCGGCTGGAAAAAAGACGATCAAGGGACGAGGAATGTCGATTTATGAAACAAAAGGAGACAATTTGTCAGAAGTTGAAAGATACTTTGAGGATTATGGTTTTGTAATGGATCAATACAATGTTGCCTCGGGGACGATAGTTGGTTTGGAGGGATATGCAAGAGATACGATCGTATGTCAGATTCACCAGGCAATCTCGGGTGGGGCGGAGGCAATGCTGCAAGGTATTGGTGACTTGGATATTGAGGTCAGATGCGGGACTATTTAGTTTGAAAAAAGGAGTGTCAGTGAGAAAAAATAAAGCCATAGTGTATCTAGTGGGTGTGTTTGTTTTTGGTTTGCTTTTGACTGCAGGTTTGGGAATGGCGATTGATCAATATTTTTCTCAGGTGAAAGGTGATTTTACATGGCTAAAAAATTTGACTCAAGCATGGAGTGATGAAAATAATGGCGTAAATTTTGTAACTAGAGTAATAGACGGTGACACCTTGGTAGTGATCGTTGATGGTCGGGAGGAAAAGATTAGATTAATAGGAATTGATACTCCTGAGTCGGTGGATCCGAGAAAAGACGTGGAATGTTTTGGTCTGGAAGCGTCTGAGGCTTTAAAAAAATTGGTAGAAAATAAATATGTTCGACTGGAAGTTGATCCGACGCAGTCGGATCGTGATAAATATGGACGGTGGTTACGCTATGTGTGGCTAAATGAAGTCAATGTAAATTTTGAGATGATTGCCAATGGTTTTGCTTATGAGTATACTTATGACTTGCCATACAAATTTCAAATTGATTTTAAAAATGCCCAAAAGGAAGCTAAGGATAATAAGCGAGGGTTATGGGGAGAATGTGAAATATAATTTTTTATGATTGTAAATAAAAAAACTAGAGCAGTGTTTTTCGATGTAGCCGGTACTTTGATTGAACAAAAATCCTGGTCTTTTTTGGCCGAAGGTTTGGGTTTGTTAAATGAATATAATCAGCTGGTTACAAGTTTGAAAAACAAAAAAATTGGTCAAAAAGATTTGAATCAAAAGTTATCAGTTTTGTTTACGCAAAATAAGTTGGTAAATAAAGAAGAGTTGAAAATTATTTTATCGGATTTTAATTTGAAAGTAGGGGCCAGGGACGCGATTGATTATTTAAAAAGTAAAAATATTGCCGTTTTTTTGGTTTCTGGAGCCAATCAAATACTGGTTGCCAAAGTAGCGGAAGTTTTGCAAGTAGATGGGTGGATGGCGGCGACTGAGTTTGTTTTTAATACTGATGGTCAACTGGTTGATGTCGTTAGAACACCCAATCAGGGTCAATGGAAGGTTGATCAGGTTTCCAAACTGATGTTGGAAAATGGGTGGAAAAAAAGTGAGGTGTTTTTTGTTGGTGACGGTTGGAATGATATTTATGTTTTTGATTATTTAAAAAGAGGAATTACTTTTGATTTTGGAAATTGGAATCTGAAAAGGAAGGCATATAGGGTAGTGTCTGGTTTGGCGGAAATTGCCAAAATAATCTAAAAGACGTTATGATGGAGTGAGATAATAAATTTTAAAGGAGTAGTATGAAAAAAGTTATTTTTATTTTTTCCGCTGTTTTGGCTTTGACTCTGATTGGATGTGAAGCAGATTTTAGTAAGGGAATAAATAAGGATTACAAGACTGGAATTTCTGTGACCAACGATGGTTTGTCATTTGATGAATATTATTTATCGGTTAATGGTGAGAGGTTGGAAAATAATGAGGTGAAGCTGGGCGAAAAGGTATATTTGAATTTTACTGGGGTGGATGGATTTGAAGAGGTAAATGGAGCGGTATTTCCGGGAGCGGCGATGCAAGTAACTGATCGTGACGGTAATCAGGTTCTGCAAGAAGTAGATTTATTTGCTGATTACAATACGAAAGGGGTAGATGTTGCCGATGCGGAAAATTTGAGTGTTTCTTTGATTGTTGGCGATCCGATGGTTGCCGGCGAAACTTATAATTGGAAGGTAAAATTTTGGGATAAAAAGGAAGCTGGTGAGATCAGGGCTGATTTGGATATAGAAGTAAAATAGTAAAAATTGGAGAAAAAATATGAAGTTAATTATCAATAAAGAAATATGTGTTGGTTGTGGTAGTTGTGCTCAAGCATTTCCGGAGGTGTTTAAATTGGGCGAAGATGGTAAGTCGGAGGTTGTGGGTGAATTGTCGAAAAAAACGGAAGAAGAGTTGGTGGAGATGGCTTCTTATTGTCCGGTAGAAGCGATTGAAGTATTTGATGATGCTGGCAAAAAAGTATTTCCCAGTAATTAAAAAATTGTCAGAGGATGCGTTTTTATGATCTTTTTATCTTTAATGTGAGACGGTAATGGCTGCCGGCCGAAAGAGGAGAAAAAATATGAAAAAGTTTTTGTGGTTATTTTTATTGTTTTTTGTTTTGACAGGTTGTAATAATCCTTGGAAAAAAGATGATCGCCTAGTGATTGTTTCGACGATATATCCTTTGAAAGATATTGTTGGGCAAATTGGAGGGAGTCGAGTGAGGTCAGAGGTTCTTATTCCGCCGGGAAGTTCTGGACACACTTATGAGCCAAAACCAAGTGATGTTCAAAAAATGGTAGAAGCGGATATTGTTTTGGTAGTAGGAGCGGGTTTGGACGATTGGGCAAAAAAAATTGCACTAGATTCTGGAGTTGATCAGAATAAATTTATTGATGTCAGTCAGTTGGTAGAATTGAGAAATTTCCCGGATTCTTCGGAGGAAAAAGGAAAAGTGGATCCGCATTATTGGCTAAGTCCAAAAAGGGTGCAGCAGTTTTTTCCCAAATTGACTGAGGAAATAATCAAAAGAGATTCGGTCAATAAAGTTGTTTATGAGACCAATAGTAATGATTTTGGGATTGATCTAAAAAAAATTGATGAGGAAATAACAGCAGCGACGACAAAATTTGTTAGTAAAGACATAGTGACTTTCCATGAAGGTTTTGGATACTTGGCGGCTGACTATGGTTTAAATGTTGTGGGGACGATTGAACCTATTTCTGGGTCGGAGCCGACGGCGGCGCAGATTCAAAATATTATCGATCAAATTAAAAATTTACAGATTAAGGCGGTGTTTTCTGAACCTCAGTTGTCTTCCAAAGTGACAGAAACTATCAAAAATGATTTGGGGATTGATGTTGGTGTTTTGGATCCTTTGGGTGGGATCGAGGGACGGGGTACTTATATTTCTTTAATGAAGTACAATTTGCTCGAGTTGAAGAGATTTTTGGATTAATTTTGTTGTATGAAAAGTGCAATTTTAAAAGTTAGTAATTTGTCGGTGGTGTTGGATGGCAACTCGATTTTAGACAAGATTAGTTTTTCTTTGCCAGCTGGAGAATTGTTGATGCTGTTGGGGCCAAATGGTGCTGGAAAAAGTGTTTTGGTAAAGGCTATATTGGGAGTAGTGCCATATTCTGGTAGAATAAATTATTCTTTTCAACAAAAAGATGATAGAAAAAAGATTGGATATGTTCCTCAGTATATAGATTTTGATCGTTCTATTCCTTTGACGGTGTTTGAGGTGGTAGAATTTGGTTTATTGGGTTTGAAAATTGCAAATTTTCGGCGAGAGATTGGGGAGATGATTAGTTTAGTAGGTCTTAAAGGAAAAGAAAATGATAGTTTTGGTTCTTTGTCCGGAGGGCAGGCTAGACGAGCTTTGATTGCTCAAGCGATGATTGGGAGGCCGAGGTTGTTGATTTTAGACGAACCGATGGCAGGAGTAGATTTGATAGGTGAAAAGACATTTTATGAAACTTTGTCTAGTTGGAAAAAAGAAAATGATATGTCGATTATTTTAGTGTCCCATGATTACAATTTGGTCAATAAAATGGCTGATAAAGTTTTGTGTTTGAATAAACAGATGGTTTGTTTTTCTACTCCGGAAAATATGTCCGGTGATTCCTTTGAAAAATTATTTGGACACAAAGCTATGATTCATCGTCATTAAAATTTTAAAGAAGATTGAAGAGATGGAAATAGGTGAATTAATAAATTATCCTTTTTGGCAGAGAGCTTTGCTGGCAGCTTGTTGGTTGGGGTTGGTTTATGGTTTGTGGGGTTCGGTAGTAGTAGCGAGAAGGATGGCTTTTTTTGCTGATGCAATTTCTCATGGGGCTCTGACCGGAATTGCAATGGGGATATTGTTGGGAGTGATGCCGATTTGGGTGGCTTTATTGGTTGGAGTATTGATAGCAGTGATGACGGTTTATATAAAAAACAGGACCAAATTGAATTTTGATACGGTTTTGGGTTTGTTTTTGCCGTTTTCAATGGCTCTAGGAGTTATTTTGTTGAGTTTTAAGCGAGAGTATGTTCCTGATTTGATGAGTTTTTTATTTGGAAATATCTTGACTGTTGGTTGGAATGATTTGTGGTTGCAAATATTTGTTGGCTTGGGTTCAATTTTGTGGTTATTGATAAATTATCGAAAAATAATATTGCAGTCTTTTGATCGAGGTTTGGCGGTGTCACTGGGGATTGAGGCGGAAAAGGAGGAATATTATTTGTCGATATTGTTGAGTTTGATTGTGGTAGTTGGGATAAAGGCGGTGGGGATTGTTTTGGTTGGGGCCTTATTGGTGATACCGGCGGTAACGGCGAGAAATATGGCGAAAAATTTTCGACAAATGATGATTTTGTCCGGTGTGGTTGGTGTTGTAAGCGGTGTTATTGGTATGGCGGGTGCAGCTTGGTTGGATTTGCCATCTGGCGCGGTTATTGTGGTAGTATCAATGTTGTTTTTTATACTATCTTTTTTTATGGTAAAAAAATAATATTTGGATAATAATTTGGGAGAGACAATGAGAATATTGTGTTGTGAAATAAAAAAGAAGTGCAATGATCTGGATTGGGAAGGGAAATATTTGCAGGATTCGTTGGCTGGTCAAGAAGAGGTGTTTTTTTCTGAAAACACGATAAATGATTATGCTGATGATCTTTCGGGCGTGGAAGTTTTGTCTGTTTTTGTTCATTCAAGAGTTGACCAGGCCGTTATTGATAGAATGCCTGCTTTGAAATTGGTAGTGACGCGTTCTACTGGTTATGATCATGTTGATATCGCTTATTGTCAGCAGAAAGGGATTGCGGTTTGTAATGTTCCGTTTTATGGAGAAAATACCGTTGCTGAATATGCTTTTTCTTTGTTGGCAACTTTGGCGCGCAAGACATATGAGGCCAGAGATCGGATGATTAGAAGTAATTTTGAAGTAGATGATTTGATGGGTTTTGATTTGAAGGATAAAACTTTTGGAATAATTGGCGGTGGTCATATTGGAATATATGCTGCCAAAATTGCTCGGGGATATTCTATGAAAGTTTTGGTTTTTGATGTTAAACCACAGGAGAATTTGGCCCGAGAATATGGTTTTGAATATGCTGATCTTGATACCTTGTATAAACAGTCGGATATCATCAGTTTGCATGTGCCATTGATTCCACCGACGAAGCATATGATAAACAAGGAGGCTTTTGAGAAGATGAAGGACGGGGTGGTGTTGATAAATACCGCTCGGGGTGGGGTAGTAGATACGTCGGCAATGGTTGAGGCGTTGGATAGTGGAAAATTGGCTGGTGCTTGTATTGATGTTTTAGAGGAAGAAGAGTTGCTGACCAACGAAAAAAGCGATGTAGATGATGTTCAGGAGATTGAGAAACTTAGATTGGCGTTGGAAGGTCATATTTTGATGGATCATCCAAGAGTAGTAATGACATTTCATAATGCTTTTAATACGATTGAAGGACGAAAGAGAATTTTGGACACGACCGTGGATAATGTTAATGGTTTTATAAAAGGAGAGGTAATCAATCAAGTGAATAAGTAAAATTTTTGATGTTTTTTTGACAAATGTTTGTTCTGTAGTTAAAATTGGATTATTGATAATCATTATCAATAATCTTTTTTTATGACAAAAAAACGGGCAACTGATCAAAAAAAAGTGATTTTGAAAGTTTTACAGGAGAGTTTAGAACATTTGACGGCGGATGAAGTATATAAGAGATCTAGAAAGATATTGTCATCAATCGGTGTAGCTACGGTTTACCGTAACTTGGATGAGATGGTTAATCAAAAGCTTATTGATGAGGTATATGTTGCTGGTCAACCCAAATGGTACGAAATAAAAAAAGGAGGTTACCATGGCCATACTTTTTGTGAAAAATGTTTGAAATTGGGAGAAATCGCTAGTTGTTGTTTGTGTTCAACCAAAAACAAATTGCAGCAATGGGATGATTTTGAAGGTAGGGAGTGGCGTTTTTTGATTGTTGGAAAATGTAAAAAATGTTTGGAAAAATATTGATTGAGTTTAGATAATTTTTTGTCATGAAAAGATATTATTTTGATTATGCGGCCGCAACTTCTTGTGACCCTAGAGTTGTAAAAGCAATGGATAATTGTTGGCAAAAAAATTATGCCAATCCATCTAGTTTGTATGAAGAAGGGAGATTGGCTTTGCAGACAGTTGAATCAGCCAGAGAACATATAGCTAAAGAGTTGTCAGCGTTGAAAGACGAAATATATTTTACCTCAGGAGGAAGTGAGTCGGACAATTGGGCGATTTTTGGTGTCGCGAAGGCTCGAAAAGAAGAAGGAAAACATATTGTTATATCTTCGATTGAACATAAGGCAGTTCGGAATGCCGCAACGTATTTGAAAACACAAGGTTATCAAATTGATCAATGTATAGTAAACGAAGATGGGTTGTTGAATTTGTATGAGTTGGAACGATTGATTGGTGTGGATACTGTATTGGTAAGCGTAATTATGGCGAATAACGAGATTGGAACTATACAGGATATCAAAAAAATATCGCAAGTGATAAAGAAAAAAAATCCGACAACTTATTTTCATACTGATGCTTGTCAGGCAACAAACTTTTTGCAGTTGAATGTTGATAAATTGGGTGTGGATTTATTGACAATAAATGCAAGTAAGATTTATGGGCCTAGGGGAATTGGAGTGCTGTATATCAAAAAAGGGACGAAAATTGCGCCTTTGATTTATGGTGGAGGACAAGAGAAGGGCTTGAGAGCGGGAACAGAAAATGTGGCGGGTGTGGTCGGGATGGCGGAATCGCTTGTGATAGCTAGTCGGATACGAGAGAGCGAGAGCAAAAGATTGCAATATTTGCGCGATAAGATTATTTATTTTGTCAAAAAAAATATTTCGGATGCGGTTTTGAATGGAAGCATGAAGGAAAGATTGCCCAATAATATCAATTTTTCTTTTTCTGGAGTTGAAGGCGAATCTTTGGTTTTATATTTGGATGATCAGGGATTTAGTGTTTCAACGGGGTCGGCTTGTAGCGCTTCTGATCTTAGTCCTTCGCATGTTTTATTGGCTATTGGTCAAAAGAAGGAGTTGGCGCATGGTAGTTTGCGGATTACTTTAGGACGTTGGACGAGCGAGGAAGGAGTGGATAGTTTGTTGCAAGTATTGCCAGGTATTGTTGATAAAGTGAGAGTGATGTCGGCTACTTATTTAAACAAATAATATTTAATAGTGGTTATGAATAAGATTAAGAAAAATGATGGAGTCGGATGGGTTTATAGTGAGGTGGTAAAGGATCATTTTTTGAATCCGAGGAATATAGTAAGAACTGATGTTCCTGATTGGAAGTACAATGGCGAAGGAGAAGTTGGAAGTCCTGCTTGTGGGGATGTGATGAAAGTATGGATTTTGGTCGAAAACAACAAGATAGAAAAAATTGGTTGGAAAACTTTTGGTTGTGCGTCAGCGATTGCTAGTACCTCGATGATGTCAGAGATGGTTTTGGGAAAAGAAATTTTGGAGGCGAAGCAGATTACGGCAAAGAAGATTATTGATCAGTTGGGCGGTTTGCCTAGACAGAAAATACACTGTAGTGTTTTGGGTGATCAAGCTTTAAAGAAGGCTATAGGTGATTTCGAGTCAAAATTGGAACTATGATTTTAACTGTTCGAAGTGATTTTTTTGGTAAAAAATATGATTGCACAAATAATTGAAAATAATAAATTGACCGATAATATTTTTCAGTTAAAGTGTCGGGTGAAAGATTATAATGGATTTAGTTTTGAACCTGGGCAGTATATAATCATTAAAAAAAATATTGATGGTGATGTGATAAAACGGGCATATTCATTTTCTTCTTTGCCAAAATATTTACCTGATTTTGAATTGACTATTCGGAAACATACAGATGGAAAAATGTCGCCGGTTTTGGTTGATTTGGGAATAGGTGAATTTTTTGAATTTTTGCCTCCTATGGGTTTGTTTAATTGGAAAATGGTAAAGAATAGAAATATTGTTTTAATTGCAATTGGTTGTGGTATTGCTCCATTGAAGTCGATGATTGATGGTTGGTTGGAAAAGCCTATAAAAAAGTTAAATTTGATACTATTTTTTGGAAATCGATATCCTGATCAGGTTCCATATCAAAAATATTTTGCAGATTTGGCGGAAAAGTATAATAATTTTCATTTTTATTCTTGTGTTTCTCGACTTGAAAAGGATCAAGATGGTTTATTTTCCGGAAGAGTCAATGAGGTGATGTCTAGAAAGTACTACCAATATCAAGATACGGATTTTGTTTTGTGTGGTTCTGATGAGATGATCAAAGGAATGAAAGATTTTTTGGACAAGAAAGGGGTAAAATCTGATAGGATTTATTTTGAGAATGTTTTGGCTTGAAGGAACTAAAAAAATCGGTTTTTTTGTTTTATTTTTAAAAAATTTAAGAGATGATTAAAAAAATTATGAAAAAAAAGATGAATGAAAAAATTGGGAAAGAGATGAATATTGCAGAAGTAGTAGAGAAGTATCCGCAGACGAGAGAAATATTCTTTGACTTGGGTTTAGGTTGTGTTGGTTGTGTGGCAAGTAGTTTTGAAACTTTAGAGGAAGGATTATTGGCTCATGGGTTAGATGTTGATGAAGTGTTAAAAAAATTAAATTCGAGTTTGAAGTAATTTTTATGACTATTTATTCTTGTCGTTGCTTGCAGTGTAAACATGATTTTTTTTACCTGGAGACAGAATGTCGTTTTGCCGATAGAGTTTTTTGTCCGATTTGTCAGGGAGGAGTGGATGTGGAAGATTTACAAAAACCTGAAGGCATAGAGTGGTCAAAGTGTAGTCATGGTGAAAAAAGGGATTGCAAAAATTGTCCCAAAAAAGACTCTCAAGGTTGAGAGGTTGGGGGTGATCGTAATTTTTTTTGCAGTTATTTTTTGATTATCTTCTGAAAAAATATTCTATCTGAGGGTAGCATGGATTTGTATATTTTTTGACTGGTCTTTTCGACTTTGTTTTCTGACCAGTTGGGTTGAATTTCGTGGATAAATTCGTGTATTATTGTGATTATTTTTTCTGGTTCATCTAGGCTGTCGTTAATTAAAATAGTATCTGTGTCAGGCTCAATAAAGCCTTTGATGGGTAGGCCTTGAAAACGACGGAAGTTTTTTATGAATTTGATTTCATATGTTCCTTCCAAAATATAGTATTTAATTTTTTCAATCACTTTTTGTTTTTCTTTTATTTTTTTGAAATTATATTATTATAACAAATATATAGTTTATAGTCAATTGGTTTAACCTGTAAAAAGAAAATACAGTTTATAACTGTATTTTCCTGAAGACTAAAAAATGTTAAAAAGATTTAACAAATTATTATCTTTTTTTAGCTGTTTTTTTAACAACTTTTTTTGTGGTCTTTTTTGCTACTTTTTTGGTAGCTTTCTTGGCCACTTTTTTCTTGGCTACTGCCCTCTTTTTGGTTGCCATAGTAGTTATTGTTAATTAAGAAATAAACACAAAATGCATTTTTATTGTAGTATGACTTGCATGTTTTGTATAGTCTAGGGATAATGTACTTGTAGAGGTGATTATGAGAAAATATATTTTTTTGTTGTTGATATTTGCATTTTTTTGTAACGGGTGTATGGCTGTGGATAAATCAAGGGAAGTTACTCGAAAACAGTCTTCGAATAAGGAAAATGCAAATCAAGATTTTATAAAAATAGAAAAAAAAGAGTTGCCAACCAACTTTTTTTTGGATGTTCCGTTTGTGATGCAAGCTCCATTTGCCAATTGGGATGAGCACAATGAGAGTTGTGAGGAAGCGGGATTGTTGTTGGCAAATTATTTTTATAAAAATGAAAAATTATCAAAAGATGTTGCAAATGAGGAATTAAAGGAAATGGTCGTTTTCCAAAAAAATAACTATGGTGCTGAGTTGGATATTTATGCGGTGGAAATGGCAAAATTGGCAACTGATTTTTATGGATATGATAAGCCGAGAGTTTTCAAGGCGACAAAGCAAAATATTGTTCAAGAGATTGTAAATGGTAACCCAGTTATTGTGCCAACTACGGCGGCTTTTTTAAAACCGGAGAAAAATGATTATCCTGAAATGGGTTATCACGTGGTGGTGATAGTTGGATATGACGAAACAGGGTATATAGTTCATGATCCGGGTACATATACTGGGGAAAATACTCATTATAGTTTTTTGGTTATGGAGAAGGCAATGGCGGATTATGGAAATGAAGTATTGGTTTTGAGATAATAATTAGAGATTGTTTTTTGCGAGCAGTAATCTTTTATTGATAAATTGAGGTGGAACTTGAAAATGTTCTGCCAGTTCCTCAATGTTTAGATGAAGAATGGGAGTAAGTTCTTGTTTGGGGATGAGAAGATAAGCGGCAAATTCCTCGGCTTGGGCTTCTTCTTTTATGTTTTGATGATATCTGTTTTTGGCAAAGAATAGTTGGTTTCCGGTATGGAGAAAATGATGGCCAAGGGCATGTGCCAAATATCTTCTTTTTTTAGTATGTGAAAGAAGATTGTTTAGGATAATATAATCTCCGAAGTATAATTCTTTTAAACGTCCTGAAAGTGGATGTTCGATGACTTCGATTTTTTCGTATTCGGCGATAATAAACGGGTTGTTGGTTTTGTATCGGGTGATGATCTGAGTAGATTTTTCTTGGACCAAGGTGTTCATTTTGTTTGAAAATTAGAGATTATTTTATTTTTTGTTTTAGACGTCTCAATTTGACTAATTCAAATGCGTCTATAATAGATTGTTTTTCGTCTTTGCTAAGATAGGGTATTTCTTTGAGCATGAGAGTAACGGCAGGGTCGGCAATGCCGGCTTCAGTAATTTTTGCTTCAACTATAATATCTTCAATTTCTTTTTTTATTAGACCCAAACCCTTCTTGAAAATGTTTTCGTAAACTTCGTTTTTTTCGGGAATGCGAGCAAAGTTGGTTATTTGGCTTAGGTAGGCCTCGGTGTAGCCAGTTTTTTTAGCAATTTGTTTTAAGGGTGTGTTTTTGGGAAGTCTTTTTAAAATTTCTTTGATGATTAATTTGCCGACCTGCGGTGAGATTCTTTGATTTTTGCCTGTTGCCATTTTGTCGTCTCCAAAAAATTTTTATATAAATTTCATTATCTTTATCTTAACACATATGTAAATATTCTCAAGAATGAATTGTGGATAAATTTTTAAGAAAAGATTAATTGAATGTCTTTTCCAAAAAATTTGTAATGTAAATAACTAAAGTGTTAATATTATTTTAGAAGAAAAAAATAGTGATTTGCAGATTTAAATTAACAATATAGTAATTATTTTTTTGGAGGTATTTTTATGAAAAAAGTAAAAGTGGTCAAGGGTTTTGGTACGAAAATTTTAGATCTTATGTCCGTGGTAACGGTTTTTTTATTATTTATTGGTATGTTGTATTAATTAGTAATTGGTAATGTTATGAAAAGATTATTAAGTTTTGTGCGAACATTGTTATATGTTATTTTGGTTTCGCTGATGTTTTTGGGATGGGGACGGGTTAAAGTGATTGCTAAGGCTGCGGGCTGGGATCATGATTTTGTTCTATCTTCTTTGCGTAGAAATAATGATGGTTTTGAAGACAGAACAGTAAAAGTTATTGATGAATATTTGCGAGAAAAAGATAGTGTTATGGTTGGCATGGGAAAATATTTTGTTGCAAGTTCCCGCGATTATGATTTACCAGTTTATTTATTGGTAGCAATGGCTGGGGCTGAGAGTAATTTTGGTTGTAAAGGTTATGCGGTTGGCACTTACAATGCTTTTGGCCTGGGCGTTCATGAAGGCCGGAGATATAATTCTTGGGAGGAAGGAATATCGGATTTGGCTTTTGTTTTAAGAAATTATTATTTTGATGAAGGGTTGGATCAGACTATTGAAATTCAAAATAAATGGGCGCCAAGAGGGGTAGATGGAAATGGTTGGCAGAATACTTGGGCGGACAATGTGGATTACTTCATAGCAGAGTTGGAAAAAAAAGAAAAGGAAATCTCATTATGAGATTTCCTTTTCTGGAAGTTTCGATAGATTTTGAAATGAGATAGGATTGAGTTATAATTTTAGATGTTGGATCTAAACATGGGCTCATAGCTCAGTGGTAGAGCAGGCGGCTCATAACCGCTTGGTCGCAGGTTCAAATCCTGCTGAGCCCATTTGGATAAATAAACAATGTATGTTGGAAGAAAAGGAGTGGAAAAAAGTAAAACCTGTTTTGATGTTGGTTTTGGATGGATTTGGAGTTACGCTTACTAGGAAGGGAAATGCGATAATCAATGCCAATACGCCGGTTTTTGATAAATTGTGGAATGATTATCCCCATGTACTACTCAATGCTTCAGGCGAGGCGGTTGGTTTGCCCTGGGGAGAGTATGGAAATTCTGAGGTTGGCCATATTACTTTAGGTATGGGGACGGTAATAAAACAAAGTTTGGCCATGATTAAAGATAGTATTGTCAGTGGTGATTTTTTTGAGAATGAAGTGATAGTCGCGGCTATAAATCAGGCAAAAAGGAAAAATGGAAGAGTACATTTGGCCGGCATATTTTCCCCGGCTGGTGTACATGGTCATATAGATTATTTCACAGCTTTATTGGAGTTGTGTCATAAGATGAATTATAAAAACGTATTTTTGCATCTATTTTCTGATGGTCGTGATGTTCCGCCACAGTCTTTACCAGATTTTTTAAGTCAGATTGATGCGGTAATACAACAGAATGGTTGTGGTAAAATTGCTTCTCTGGCTGGTCGTTTTTATTCGATGGATCGTATTAGTCGTTGGGATCGCACTCAACTTACATATTTGGCAATGAGAGGGTTGGGAAAAGAAACAGCCATGAGTGCTGAGGAGGCAATGAATAATTCGTATCAAAAAGGAATATTTGATGAAATGATAATGCCGACAATGATCGTTGATTCTATGGGTAAGCCGGTTGGACCGATTGAAAAAGGGGATACTTTGATTTTTATTAATCATAGGCGTGATCGAATACGTCAGATAGCTAGTTTTTTTGCGTCAGATGAGCCAGTTATTGCAGAGGCAAGAAAAGAGGATAAACTGTCTGATTTGAGTATAGTGAGTATGGTTTTTTATGAATTAGTGAATATGGGCGTTAAGATTGCTTTTACTCCAGAAGAGATAAATAAATCGTCTGGTGAGGCAATGAGTTTGCCTAGAGTATTGAGTGAAAATGGAATAAAACAGTATCATGTGGCGGAAACGGAAAAATTTCCGCATGTTACATATTTTTTTAATGGTGGAGAGAAAACGAGTTACGATGGGGAGGAATATAAGCATGTTCCTTCGCCAAAAGTTAGAGGTTATGAGGAAAAACCTGAAATGAGCTTGTATGAGGTAACCGATGATATTTTACGTGTACTTGATGGGGGAGAACATGGATTTATTTTGTCAAATTTTGCTAATCCGGATATGATTGGACATACCGGGGTTTATGAAGCTGGAGTAAAGGCGGTAGAAATAGTTGATAGTTGTGTAGGGAGATTAGTGGATGAAACTTTGAAAAAAGATGGAACTGTTATGATTACCGCGGATCATGGTAATTGTGATGAGATGTTGAATCCGATTTCGGGAAATATTTCTAAAGAGCATAGTTCGAATCCGGTTCCGTTTTTTTTGATCGATAATCGTTTTAGGATAAATCGAAAGCGTTTGGAAATTTTTGAAAATGCTGGGAATATGAAACCAAATGGTTTGTTGGCAGATGTGTCTCCGACAGTATTGGATGTTTTTGGATTTGAAATTCCGGAGGAAATGACGGGAGTATCTTTATTGGATGCAGTAGAGTAGGAGATTATGTATTTTTTTGGTACCGAAAAACATTTGACTAAGCTGTTTGATTGGTGTTTGGATTGGGTTTGGGTGTGCATTTGCTGATGGGCTTGTATGCTCCAG
>DAIRGB010000006.1:0-21783 GCA_036794765.1 Patescibacteria group bacterium
GGCGGCAAATTTTAAAAATAAATATTTGACCGACGAACAAGGTAAAATCGAATTGAAAATCAGATACGATACTGCCACCAACAAGGAATATTTGGCGACCGCAATCAGTTATAGCGTGGCTGGAGTTCCGAGTAATCAGTGGCTGGAAATAAAATATTTTTAAGGTAACATTTCAAAGGTCAAGCTAACTTGCCCCGATTTATCGGGGCTTTTTTTGAGTTATAATATAGCTAATGGATTATATGAATAAATAAAATGAAATATAATATTTTTGCTTTGCTAGTTTTGCCCTTGATGTTGGTGGGATGTTTGGTTACAACTCCAACTAAGCCTGACGGGAGCATTGCTGATCAGACAAAAATAAAGACGATTGATTACACCAACTATTGGCAGTTTATCAAGACGGCGGACGGAAAGGATTTACAAGAAGCCGAGATCAAATTGAGTTATGAAGAACGTCGTTTTGGTGATGATAAATATTTGCGAGTTTGCGGCGGCTTGCGGCCGCAGTATTATGTTTTGACCACAGAAGACGATCAAACCATCGCCAACCCGGAAGAACTGAAAAAAACAATTGGAAAGATCAAAAGTCCGGAAGAAGCGGTGGGTTTTTTGTACGCCACAAATTGCGGTTTGTCCAACAAATTTGAGTCTCAAAATCAATTTGTCAACCGGACAGATAAGGGTTATTTGGTGTCTTTGATTTATTACAACTGGTTTGGGTGTGGCGATCATGCTCATACCTCACGAGAATATTTGTTGGATGAGAGCGGTAAATACAAACTGGAAAAAGAAGTAAAGTTGGAGCGAGGGGAAGAATTTTGCGGAGATTGATCAATTGCTTAAGTCAAAATTAAAAACTTTTGCAATGTTACTTTTGAAAATCGCTGAGGCCGGACGGCGATCAATAAATGCTTGAGTTAAAAGCGACATAGTAAAAAGTTTTTAATTTTGACCGGAAAAATATGGTAAGATAAAAGTGTATTTATATATTAATATTTGAGGGAATTATGGACCTAGCAAACATGCAAGACGCCAATGTGACCGCCTTGGCCAGTGTCATGTCTTTAGTCTCACTGATTACGTCTTTGGTTGTTTATGTTTATTTTGCTCTTTGCCTTTCCAACATCGCCAAAAAGACAAATACTCCCGATGGTTGGTGGGGTTGGGTGCCGATTCTTAATTTCTTTTTGATGGTAAAGATCGCGGACAAACAATGGTGGTGGGCGTTGTTGTTCTTGGTTCCTTTGGTCAATGTGGTCATGATGGTAATCGTTTGGATGAAGATTTGTGAAAAAAGAGGCAAGCCGGGCTGGTGGGGTATTTTAATGCTTGTTCCGATCGTCAACTTTGTAATCCCGGGAATCCTGGCGTTTGGTAAGTAACAATTTTTTTGTAAAAATTTTAAGATTGTCCAAAATAAATATGGACAATCTTTTTTTATCCAAATACTGAAATATCAAAAAATATGGAAAGGTAATTGATATTTTTGATCAATCATTGTATAAATAAGTAACAAGTTTGATAAAAAAATATCTGCTTGACTGTTTAGGCGGATATTTTTATATTCATGAAATGATTGATTTCCAGTTTTTCCCTCACGGGATCGAACTGCTGCTAACAATTCTCAATTTCCTAACAAAAAGATGTCATTCTGGAGCCGAAAGCGTAATCGCGTTTAGACATCCTTAAATCCAGAAAGAAAAAAATATATTAAAATAATGAAATGGATCCTGGATATTGGAGCGGATTACCTTCCAGTTCCAGGATGACACGATATATTATTATCATTGGAAATTTACATTATATCCCCTAAATTGTATTTAAATTTTTGAATATGGAAATACGAAACATCGCAATTATAGCTCACGTTGACCACGGCAAGACTACCTTGACTGATGCTTTGATGCGTCAAACGGGAAGTGGTGATGAAAATGTGACCATGGATACCAATGCCTTGGAACAGGAGAGAGGAATTACGATCTACGCAAAAAACACATCTATTTTTTATAAAGACACGAAAATTAATATCGTGGACACCCCCGGGCATGCTGATTTTGGCAGCGAGGTGGAACGGGTGTTGCGATCAATCGACTCGGTTTTGTTGGTGGTTGATGCTCAGGAAGGACCGATGCCGCAAACCAAATTTGTTTTGAAAAAATCATTGGAATTGGGATTGAAACCGATTGTCGTAATCAACAAGATCGACAAACCGGCCGCACGGCCGGATCTGGTTTGGGAACAGGTTTACGAATTGTTCTTTGATCTGGGCGCCAACGACGAACAACTTGATTTTACCACCGTGTACGCCATCGGCCGAGATGGAGTTGCCAAAAAACATCTCAATGATGAAAGCTCAGATTTGGTTCCATTGTTGGATACTATATTGGAGAAAGTGGCGGCAGCTAAAGTCGATGCTAATTTACCTTTACGCGCTCAGCCGTTTAACCTGGGATATGATAATTTTTTGGGGAGATTAGCAATAGTGCGAGTATATGAGGGGAAAATTAAAGTTGGACAAAATGTCACGGTAAAAAAACCCGATGGTCGGATTTCAACTGCGAGAATTATTAAGATTTTTACTTATCACGGCTTGGTAAAAAAGGAAATTGACGAAGCATTGGCGGGAGATATTGTCATGTTGGCCGGGATGCCGGATATTTTTATCGGTGACACCATATGCGAAGATGCTGGCCAGGACAATCTACCCGCTATCAAAATTGATGAACCGACGATTTGTTTAAATTTTGTTGTCAACGACTCCCCTTTTGCCGGTCGCGAGGGCAAATTGGTTACCAACCGACAGATTAGAGAAAGACTGGAAAAAGAATTGGAGATCAATGTGGGATTAAAAATCGATTTTTCGTCCAATGCTTTTTACAAAGTATTTGGCCGAGGCGAACTACATATTGCGATTTTGTTGGAAAATATGCGACGGGAAGGATATGAAGTTCAAGTGTCGCAACCAAAAGTAATCATCAAAGAAGAAAATGGACAGAAGTTGGAACCATTTGAAGAAGTGACAATTGATGTACCCGAAGAATTTTCAGGGACGGTAATCGAAAAAATGGCCAAGCGCAAAGGGATTATGACCGAAATGAAAAATAATGATCGGCAAGTACGGATGATATTTGAAATACCGACTCGAGGATTGTTGGGATACCGAGGAGATTTTACGGTTGATACCAGGGGTGAAGGAATTTTATGCAGCCAGGTTTTAGGTTTCAAACCTCATGTCGGCGAGATTGAAAAAAGAAATGTCGGCTCGATGGCTTCGATGGCTACAGGCAAAGCACTGGCTTTTTCTTTGTGGAATCTGCAAGATCGTGGTCAACTGTATATCGACGCCAATACGGAAGTATATGAAGGAATGGTGATCGGTAATGTTACCAAAGGTATGGATATGGCCGTGAATCCAATCAAGGGTAAACAGTTGACGAATGTTCGAGCTTCCGGGTCGGACGAGGCGATTCACTTGATTCCCCCACTCAAATTGACGATCGAGAGAGCCTTGGAAATTATCAACGATGACGAATATCTGGAAGTAACACCAAAGAGTGTGAGGTTGCGTAAGCAGTTTTTGAAAGAAATAGATAGAGTGAGAGAATATCGTAAGAAAAATCGCGAATAATTGAAATATTATTACAGGTTAATTTTTAACAAACCGGCAAAAAGCTGGTTTGTTTTTTGATTTTAAAATCAAATATTAATTTATAGTAACGATAATTTATTGTTAGAATAAGTATAAAGAGTTAAATTTTTTAAAATTTTATCGGTCAACAATATGAAACCAACTAATACCGCAAAAAGGACTTTATGGATTTGGCTAGCTGTCGGACTCTTGGGTGGAATAGCGGCGGCACTTCCTTTTATCGTCGAAATAGATATATTCAATGGCGGTGGGGCAATGATTATGATCGGGCTGGTCTTTTTTATTACTGGACCGATTGTGGCTTTATTATATTGGCACCGGGCTAGAGTTTTTGACGAATTGCTTGAAGAAAAAAATTTGCTGGCACATTGGAAATATGATTTGACAGAATGGAAAAAATTTGCCAAAGATGAGTACGAATACAGAAAAGGGGCAAACTGGTTTTTGTTTGTTATGATAACAGTAATCGCATTGGTGCTTGGGATTATTTTTTGGGTAGCCGATCCGGAAAACGGTTTTTTTGTTATGTTGGTGATGATCGGATTAATAATCTTGATTGGTGTAGTGGCCATACTGGCAACTTGGGGATATAAAAGCTGGGAAAACAATACTCAACCCGAAGTTAGGATTGGCCTCAACGGTTTATTGATTCACGACCAACTTCACGTTTGGCTGGGATGGGGTGCAAAGTTGGAGGGAGTAAATTTGAAAATAAGTTCCCAAAAAATCCTGGAAATTACCTATTCGACGCCAAATCGATATTCGCGTCAATACTACACGATCAGAGTTTTGGTGCCAGCGGATCAGGAGAAAAAGGCCCTAGAAATTCGAACAAAATTGGGGTAAAATTGTGCTATGATAATTAGAGTTATTATTTAAAAGTTCAAGATGAATTCAAAAAATATTTTGATAGCAATTATTGTTATTTTAGTATTGTTGGGCGGTGCATGGTATCTTTCCGCTAGTAGTCAAAACAAAGACAACGAAAGAATAATATTGTTTTATGGCGACACCTGCCCTCATTGCGAAAAAGTGGAAGAGTTTGTAAAAGCCAACAAAGTCGATGAAAAAGTAAAATTCGAAAGACTGGAGGTGTACAACAATCAAGCAAATGCCAGTTTATTGGGACAGATGGCCAAGATATGCAAGATTCCAACCGAGCAAGGAGTGGGAGTGCCATTTTTGTGGAACAAGGGAAAATGTTTGGTAGGCGATCAGCAGATTATTGGTTTTTTTCAGGGAGAGTTGACTAAATAATATTGGCTAGAAACCCTTTGAAACTCTTATAAACGCTTACAAACTCTTAGAAACTGCAAATGGATTTTGTTTTAAAGAGTTTTAGAGATTTTCTAAGTGTTTACAAGAGTTTATTTGATAAAACAATAATCCCATATGCAAAAAAAATTTAAAATATCATTGGTTTCTTTATCTGTTTTTATAGGTTTACTATATCCAAGCTTTGCTCTTGCTTTTTGTCCGGTGTGCACGGTGGCGGTGGGGGCCGGAGTGGGTTTGACTCGATATTTGGGAGTAGATGATACCATTTCCGGACTTTGGATTGGGGGATTGACGGTGGCGATTGCGATTTGGACGATTGAGTGGCTGCAAAAAAAGAAGATAAAATTTGCTCTAATGGAGTATGCTGTACCGGTTTTGTATTATATTTTTATAGTTTTGCCGTTGTATTGGATGGGTGTGATAGGCCATGTGTCCAATACCATGTGGGGGGTGGACAAATTGCTACTGGGAATAATCAGTGGCAGTATCTTTTTCTTCTTGGGTGGATATACTTATTTTCATATTAAAAAAATCCGGGGCAAGGCTCATTTTCCTTATCAAAAGGTAGTAATGGCGGTTGCTCCCCTAGTAGTTTTAACAGTAATTTTTTATTTTCTAACTAAATAAATATGGCAGAAAAATCGATAAAGGATCTTAATGAATTGATTGCGGCAGTTGATGATATGAAAAAACAGGACAAGATGGATTTGTCGTCTGATCAAGATTTGACGATCGCAATCATGAATCTGGTTTCCATCGAGGAACATTTTGTTTTTACCGGTGCCAAAACCGGCAATACCGCGTATTATGATTTGGTAAAGGATGTACGAGAGATGCGAAAGAGTTTATTGAAGAAAATTATCAAAGAATACGAAGGGGAAGTTTGGTGTATATCAAAGCATTTGTTGGCAGCTTCTTATCGATTGATGGAAGTCGGCACCAAACAGCTTGGTATGGGAAATAAAGAAGAAGCTTATGAACTTTTTGATAAATCCTATCAACTTTATTCATTGTTTTGGGGTGTCAACATGAAATTGATCGACACCAGCGAGATCAAGAAGATTGACGACCAAGCGATGAATAAAGAGGATAAAGAAAAGAAAGGATTCTTGGGAAAACTGGGCGAATTGGTCAAAAAAGCGGTTGATTGTTGTATTGAGTAAATAACCAATAATAGAAAACCAATAAAATAATTTGTTGGTTTTTTCTTATCTAACGGGCAAAAGTTTTTATGGGATATTGGGAGCTTTATAAAAATCGGATAATTATTGCCAGTTTTTCCTTGAAATACATTGAAAACGAGATAGAAGTTGAGGAAAAACTGGATTCAACTTTTGATGCCAACAAATTGTTGACATTGCTTTGGTTGAATCAGATCGAAATGACCTTTTGGCTTATAACCTCCCCTAGTCTATTGGCACAATTTTTGAATTTTTTGCAAGATCTGAAACACGACGACTTTGAGAGATGGAGAAATTTTAATAAAATGCCCTTGATTGATAATTATGAAATATTTGTTTTCAAGAATGAACCATTCGTAGAGGAATCTCCGGAAAATCGAGGAAAAGTTAAAAGCGAAATTGACCAATTGGCAATTTCAACCTATATCTTGATTCAACTCTGGGAAAAACTGACGGACAAGTTGGCCGCTAAAGATTTTTTGGAGAGATTGATAACTGAGAAAAGGTTGGGTGAGAAAATGAATAATTTGGATTGGCACCAGGCCGCCAAACCGATAGTTGGCGAAAAAATATCTGAATTTTATTTGGAAGGTTGACTTTTTTGGTCAATACTTTGCTGGCAAATAAAACATTCATCAAAAATTTTGAATGTTTTTTTGAAATATTTTTTTCCTATTCCACGTAATAGAGTTTGAGAATTGATTATATCTTTGAAAAATAGGATTTTTTAACCAAGAGTTATTATGTGGAAAAAAATTTGGTCAAATAAAGTATTGTGGTTGGTAATCGTGGTCGGAATCGGGGTTGGGGGGTATTTGATCTATCAAAAATATTATAGCAAGACGAGCCAAACCAGTTATGTTATGGCCGCTGCCGAGAAAGGGACAATCGTCACCTCGGTTTCCGGAACTGGACAAATCGCCGCCACCAGCGAACTTGAGGTAAAAACCAAGGTGGCGGGAGAGATTTTGCAAATAATTGAAAAAGGACAAGAAGTAAAAACGGGAGAAATGCTGGCACAGTTGGACAATCAGGATGCCATAAAAAGTGTAACTGACGCCCAGATCGCTTTGGAAAATTCACAGATCGCTTTGGAAAAATTGAAATTGAATAATGCGGAAAAAGAAAAAACTGTGCGTGATGCCGAGATCAATTTGGAAAGTGCCAAGTTGTCGTTGGAAAAGGTCAAGCAGGGAGCGACCGAACAAGAGATTCAAACCGCAGAATTGAAAATCAGCCAAGCAAAAACCAACCTGGAGAATGCCAAGAAAGATCTGGAGAGAACAAAAATCCAAGCACAGATTTCGATTGCACAGATTTATGATGATTTTTTGTCGTTGGCGACCGACAGCATAGAACAAAGTTTGAGTTCGATGATTAGTTTAACAAGAATTCAATATGAACATTTTAACAGTAACGATCAGACCGGTTACAATATTGCCAGTCACAAGGCCGAGGCATTAAAACTATTACTTGGCTTGGACGATGCCGGAAGAGCCAATGTCGAGAGTATCAATCAGGCTTATGGCGGATTGAAACAGAAAGTCGCAGAAAATACCGACAGCAGCGATCATGAGAAGGTTGATCAATTAGTAAATGAAGTGGCAGCAGCCTTGCAAGCCGTGAAATCAACTTTGGGTGTTATTCCCTATACTTCAGAATTGACCGATTCGGAAATAAGTAATATTGAACAGGAAAAAAATAATATCAATAATCAGATAGCGAGTATTTCGGCCAAAAAATTATCGATTGAATCTGAATATTTAAATAATCAATCCAGTTTGACGAGCGCTCAAACCAAGATTGAAGACGCCGAGACATCATTAGCAAACGCTGAAAATGATTTAAAAACATTGCAGGAGGAAACCGATCCGCTGGATATCAAGTCGCAGGAGTTGAGTATAAAACAGAAAGAAAACGCTCTGGCGGACGCCAGAGCGGATTTGAGCAGCCAATCCGATCAGTTGGATATCAGAACCCAGCAATTATCAATTAAACAAAAAGAAAATGATTTAGCGGACGCCAATAAAAAATTGTCTGATTATACAATAACTGCTCCCAGTGATGGCCTGATAACTGAAGTAGCTTTGTTGAAAGGAGATAACGCTTCAGTCAACGCAACAATTGTCACTTTGATGAGCAAACAGAAGGTAGCCGAAATTTCATTGAATGAAGTGGATGTTTCCAAAATAGAAATCGGACAAAAGGCGACTTTGACTTTTGATGCTTTGACCGATTTGAGCGTGACCGGCAAGGTGGTTGAGGTTGATTTGGTTGGAACGGTGGAGCAAGGCGTGGTTTCATATAATGCCAAGATTGCTTTTGACACAGAAGAGCCAACAGTAAAATCAGGTATGAGTGTTTCCGCATCGATTATAACCAATGTCAAACAAGATATTTTACTAGTTCCTAATACTGGAGTAAAAAGTAGCAACGGAAGTAGTTATGTTGAAATTTTGGAAACCGATCAAACTGCCAATGCTACAACTACCGGAATAATTTCGGCTATTGCTCCAAACCAACAGGCTGTCACAACCGGATTATCCGATGACACCTCAACCGAGATTATTTCCGGTTTGGAAGTGGGACAAATGATCGTAATCAAGACCAACACTGCTACTAGCCAAAGCAATACAACGACCGGTAGTAGTCTATTTCAGTTTGGTCCGGGTAATAATCGCAATTCAACCAGTAGCAGTTCAACCAAAACTACCGGTACCAGTTCTAGCACGAAAAGCAACTCCTCAACATCCGCCGCCGGTTCAGGACCAATCGATGCCGGCGGAGCACCACCATTTTGATTGCCAGTTTAAATATTCTGCATCTATTTATCACCTAAAACCTAGTACCTAGTACCTAATATTTAAAATTATGATCGAATGCAAAAATATTAATAAAGTTTATAAAACCGGCGAGGTGGAAACTCGAGTTTTAAAAGATATTTCTTTTAAAATAGGGGATGGTGAATTTGTGGCAATAATGGGGCCATCCGGTTCGGGCAAATCGACGCTTATGAATATTATTGGCGCATTGGACACAGCCACCAGCGGCGAGTATTTTTTGGACGGGAAAGATGTTTCCAAATTGAGCGATGATGAATTGGCCGAGATACGAAAAAATAGTATTGGTTTTGTATTCCAGTCATTTAATTTGCTGAAACGATCAACCGTTTTGCGAAATGTAATGTTGCCAATGATTTACGTCGGAATACCCAAAGAGGAACGGGAAAAAAGAGCCAGAGAGGCATTGAAAGATGCCGGTTTGGAAGAGAAAAACTTTGATCATTTGTCCAACCAGTTGTCCGGGGGACAGATGCAAAGGGTAGCGATTGCCAGAGCCTTGGTAAATAATCCGACAATGATTCTGGCAGATGAACCGACGGGAAATTTGGATACCAAAACCGGGGAAATAGTATTGGCCACCTTTCAAGAACTAAATCGCAATTTGAATCATACTGTGATTTTGATCACGCATGAGATGGACGTAGCAGAGCACGCTGATCGAGTAATAATTATTAGGGATGGGGAGATTGTGGAGGATAGGAAGAGTAATAACAGGAATTAATTAAGTTGCCAAAACTTAACAAACATAGTAAACGTAACAAACTCTTAAAAACTCTCTAAAACACTCATAAACCCTTATAAACAATTAATTTAGTTTTTAAGGGTTTTAGAGAGTTTTTAATTTTTTAATAAGTTAAAATACATGAAAACTTTTGATTTATTTGAAGAAGTATTTTTTGCATTGTGGGCAAACAAGGCAAGATCAGGATTGACGATTTTGGGGATTGTGATCGGCATTGCTTCCGTTATATCCATGATCGCCATCGGTCAGGGTTCACAAAGTTCGATTGAATCCAGTATTGAGTCTTTGGGTTCAAATCTGATCCAAGTTAGTCCGGGACAACAACGGACACCGGGCATGCAGGTTAGTCAGGGACGAGGATCGGCGCAGACTTTAAAAAAAAGTGATGCCGAGGCGATTGCCAGCGAGTTGTCGGATTTGGCGAAGGCGGTGTCGGCGGAAGTATCAGGTAGATATCAAATAACGGCCAAGGGAACCAACACCAATACCCAGGTAACCGGATCTACTGCTGCATATGCTCCGATTCATAATATTGAAATTGATTTGGGTAGTTTTATTACGGAACAAAATGTCAAAAGCATGTCCAAGGTGGCAGTTTTGGGACCAAACACCAGAGATGACTTGTTTGGAGAAGGGGTCAATCCAATCGGGCAAACAATAAAAATAAAACAGATGGAATTCAAGGTAATAGGCGTAACCAAAGAAAAAGGCGGGAGTGGGATGAACAGCACTGATGACATGATATTCATACCTTTGACTGTTTCTCTGCAATTTTTTACGGGTAGCGACTATTTGTCCACGATCAGCGTACAGGCGATTGACGAAGAATCGATGGATACTTTAAAACAACAAATTACTGATTTGTTGCTGGCCAGACATAAAATAACCGATTCGACTCAAGCCGATTTCAATTTTTCCAGCCAAGCGGATATTTTGGCAACCGCGTCTTCGATCACCTCGACCTTTACGATCTTATTGGGATCAGTGGCGGCAATTTCCTTGATCGTTGGTGGAATTGGAATTATGAATATGATGCTGACAAATGTGACGGAAAGGACCAAGGAGATTGGTTTGCGGAAAGCGATCGGAGCCAAAAGGATGGATATTAATCTGCAATTTTTGACAGAGGCGATTGTTCTTACTTTTATTGGCGGTTTGTTTGGGATTATTTTTGGCTGGTTGATTTGTGTTTTGGTAACCAAGTTTGCCGGTATTGCGACTGAGATATCATGGCAGTCGGTTGGTTTGGCTTTTGGTGTCTCGGCGGTAATTGGAATCGTTTTTGGTTATTATCCGGCCCAACGGGCAGCTAGCATGAACCCGATCGAGGCTTTGAGATACGAGTAATTTATTAATTTAAGGTATAAAAAATTTATGAAGAATGCAATCATTACGATCGTAGTATCTATTTTGGTTGGCGGCGTGGCGTTTTATGGCGGAATGCTTTATGCTAAAAATCAAACAGGAACAAATTTTGGAGGGCCAATGGGCCAGAGAAATGGAAATTTCAGCGCAAACTCTGTTGGTAACAAACAGCCGGGGATGAATGGTTTCAATGGAATCAACGGCGAAATTATCAGCAAAGACGATTCAAGTTTGACGGTAAAATTGAGAGACGGGGGGTCAAAAATTGTTTTTTTCTCTGATTCGACGACGGTAAGTAAAATGACAAGTGGAACAATAGCTGATTTGCAAACAGGTGAAAATATCATGGTAAGCGGGGAAACAAATAGCGACGGCAGTGTTACCGCCAAGTCGATTGACCTGCGTCCGATGATCAATAATCAGAGTTCGTCAGTAACAAAATAAATATGAATCGGAAAAAGAATATTGGCTGGCTTGTTTCTTTGTTGGCAATAATCATGCCCGGATTGATCTGGTTGTCGATGATGCCTTGGTCTGACCGCTTTTTTTCCCCAACAACGATTTTGACCAGTCTGGGACAATTGGCCGGTTTGACGGGGATGGCTATGTTTGCCGTAACTTTGATCTTGATAAGTCGGAGCAAATGGCTGGAAAAAATGTTTGCCGGCTTAAACACGATGTATAACTACCATCATGTTTTCGGCGCAATTTCTTTTGTCTTGTTGCTACTGCATCCAATTTTTCTAGCCACCAAATATTGGTTGTTTTCTTCCTACGCCGCGGCTTTGTTTTTGTTGCCCTCGAAAAATTGGGAGATTAATTTCGGAATATTTGGTTTGTTGATTATGATCATGGCGATTGTTTTAACGTTTTTTGGCAAACTCATTTACGAACACTGGCGTTTTTCACATAAATTTTTGGGCTTGGCTTTCTTTCTTGGTGGGTTGCATGCTTTTTTGGTGCCAACGGATATTTCCCGCAGTATTTTCTTGAAAGTTTATATGCTGATTTTGTGTTTCGCGGCGTTGTTAATATATATTTACAGGTCCCTACTCCAGCGTTGGCTGGTGCCAAAATACGAATATCAAGTGGTTGATATCACTAAATTTGGTCCGGAAATTGTCGAAATAACCTTAGCGCCGGAGACAAAAAATATTAGTTTTTTTCCCGGTCAGTTTGTGTTTGCGGAGTTTGATCAGGCAAAATTGAGTTCGGAAATACACCCTTTTTCGATCAGTTCGGATGCCGGACAGGAAAATATCAAGCTGGCAATAAAGTATTTGGGAGACTATTCCGAAGGGTTAGACAAATTGAAAGTTGGTGCAATGGCCAAGTTGGAAGGACCATTTGGAGTTTTTTCATATAAATACGCAAAGTACAAACAACAAATCTGGATTGGGGGTGGAATTGGCATTACTCCAATTTTGAGTATGGCTCGTAGCCTATCAGTTGATTCTGATTTGAAGATTGTTATATTTTATTGCGTAAAAGATGAGGCGGAAGCAGTTTTTTTACGGGAGTTAAAAAAGATAGAAAAAAATAATCCGGCGATTACAGTTTTGACCAATTATTCGCTCACTCAAGGTCATCTCACCGCGGAAAAATTACAAGAAAATCAAACTGCCAAATTGGAGGAAACTGATGTATTTATTTGCGGACCAAAAGACATGATGAGTGGTTTAAAAAGACAATTAACAAAAAGTTATGTTCCTGAAGAACAGATTCATAATGAGGAATTTACGATGTATTAAATAAACTTAGCAAACCTAGCAAACATATCAAACTTAACAAACCAAAACATTTACAAGCACTTTAAAACTCTTACAAATTATTAATAAGATAAAAAGATATTATGAAAAAAATTGTAACCATTTCTCTTATTATTTTCATTTTAATCGTTGGGGGGATATTCATGTCCGGGCTGGTTTTTAATTCTAAGACAAACACCACTTCTCAAAATAATCAGACAGTGACAACTGCCTTAAATAATAAAACAGCGGCTATCGAGCATACATCGAATCAAGCAATACAAACAACCACCACTTATGACTTGGCAGAAGTTGCCGAACACAATACCAGTGCCGACTGCTGGATGATTATAGATGGCAAAGTATATGACTTTACGGATTATTTGAATCAACATCCGGACGGTCCACAAAGCATGACCAAATATTGCGGAAAAGACGGAACGAATGGCTATGTCACTAAAGACAAAAAGAAGGCGCAGGATCATTCGGCTCAGGCCTACGCAATGTTAGCGGATTATTATAAAGGTGACTTGAAGTAAATGGCACATTTAGGTTATTTTGGAAAAACGTCCTACAAAAGAGGACGTTTTTTTAAGATGAAACAACGCTTTTTTTCTAAGTATTTCTGCCTTTGTTCATCAAAAGCTCGATAGCGGCAGACATGGAACCGGCTTTGACAACACTACCGGAGTTGACGAAAAATATTTCATCGGCACCGGCGATGGTGTTTAACCTGTGTGCGATGATAATTTTGGTAGTAGTAGAAGGCAATTTTTGGAGAATTTCTTCGAGAAGCTGCTCGGTAATAGTATCAATATTGGCAGTGGCTTCGTCGAGAATCAAGAGTTGTGGTTCGCGTAAAACGGCGCGGATAAAGGCAATCAATTGTTTTTGTCCCAAACTTAATGTCTCGCTGCCGGTAGACACTTTTGTATTTAGACCTTCCGGGAAACGCGAGATTAGTTTATCCAATCCGTCTTTTTTTAATGCATTAAGCAACTGCTGATTGGAACAATTTTGGAATTTGTTGTTACCATATAAAATATTTTCTTGGACCGTTCCGGAAAATAAAAATGGTTCTTGCAAAATGAAGCCAATTTTTTGGACGCGGTCTTGAGGTGAAAAGCAACGAAGATCTTGGCCGGCCAAAAGGATCTGGCCGGTGTTGGGGTCATACAACCGAGCCATCAAAGAGGCAGTGGTAGTTTTACCGCCGCCGGTCGGGCCGACAAAAGCATAGGTTTTTCCGGCTGCAAGGGAAAAACTGACATTTTCAAGAATATCTTCTCCGCCGGCATAAGAAAAAGAAACTTGTTTGAACTCCATAATCGGAGTATCGACTTGCGGATTCAATTTTTTATTTTTGGCATTTACTTTAATATTCGATTGTAAGGACAAGATTTCGGCAATACGATCCCAGCCGGCAAGAGCAACTTGAAAATTTGCCCAAAGCGCAGCTATTTGGCGAAGTGGATTGTAAAAACTGTTTATATAAGACAGAAAACTAACAAGGAGACCAAGAGAAAAATTTCCGGTAGCAACCAGAAATATACCATATAGAAGAACTACCAATTGGCCCAGATTGGACGAAAAACCATAGACGGGGGTAAAAATATTACTTGCTAGACCAGCACTGACCGCCGAGGAGTAATTATTTTGATTAACGATTTTGAATTTATCACGAAAATAGTCACGACGGTTGAAGGCGACAATTACTTTGAAATTATCTAGGCTTTCTTGAACTTCGGCACTGAGACTACCAACGGTTTGCAGATTGACCGCATTTTTATTTTTTACCCAGGGAGAAACCAGTCTGGTAAAAATCAATAAGAATAAAGCCGGAAGCAAAGCGGCAATACCAAGCCGAGGGTTGATATATATGATAAATATGCCCGATCCGATCATGATAAAGATGCTGCCGACAAACTGCATCAGAGTTTGAGAAAAAAACTGATTCAATTTGTCGGTATCATTGTTGAGACGAGAAATAAGATCCCCGGCCTGATTTTGATTAAAGAAGGCAATCGGAAGTTCTTGCAATTTATTGAAAACGTTGTTGCGAAGATTAAATAAAACTTTTTGCCCTACTTCCCCCATCCAACGGGTCTGACCATAACTGGTCAAAAATGCCAAAATAAAGATAAATAGTAAAATAATGGAGTAAACGATCACACCCCGGTATTGTCCGGTTTGAATATATTTGTCAACGGCTTGACCGAGTAAAATTGGTACGGACAGAGTTAAAATCGAGTTGATGATTATGGCTGCCGCAGCCATAATCAGCTTTTTTTTCTCACCCGACATTAGTGAAAATAATTTGCGTAATGACGTCAAAACGCTTTGATTGGCGGGTGAATTTGAAGATTTTTTGTTAAGACTGTAATTCATAATAGTTGGTGCTTTTTTGGGAATTGTAGATTTGAACATATTCAACACTAGTGCGCAAAAGTTCTTGATGGGTCCCTTGGGCTAAAATTTCTCCTTCCATCAAAAGAATAATTTTGTCATAGTCTTCGACCGTAGATATTTTCTGAGTAACGGATAACAAAGTTAGATGCGGATAATTACGAGAGATATTGGCCAAAATCTTTTTTTCCGTGGCTTGATCAACCCGGGCAGTAAAATCATCTAGAAGTAATATGGTGGGATTGACGGCCAGGGCGCGAGCCAACATAAGACGTTGTTTTTGGCCACCGGACAGACTGGTTCCACGTTCAGAGATTATGGTATCGAGCTTTTCGGGAAGGGAATTTATGTATTCAGACAATTCAGCGGTAGCGACAGCTTTTTGCAAGGAAGCGGCGGTGACTTGATCGCTAAAGGCAATATTTTCTTTGATTGAAAGATTAAAAACGATGCTGTCTTGAAAAACAAAACCAATTTGGCGGTGAAGAGAACCGAGATCGTAATCCAAGATTGGTTGATGATCAAACAAAATTTCTCCGGTGGCCGGTTGGATCAGACCGGTGAGAAGGTATAACAACTGCGTTTTCCCGGCGGCAGTAGGGCCAATAATGGCGATTTTTTTTCCACCAGGGATTGTAAAAGAAACATTGTTGAGGACGTTTTTTTCGCCATAGCTTACCGTGACATTTTTTAACTCGATATCTCCATGCAGTTTTTTCTGCAAAGTGCCGGTCTGTTTCTTTTCCCGATGACTTAATACTTCTTGAATTCTCTGATAGGAAGCGGAAGCTTGAGCAATAAGATTACTCATAAAGCCAATAACTATAATGGGGAAAATTAAGATTGTGACATAATTGATAAATGCGGTGAAATTTCCCAAACTCATTTCGCCACCAATTACAAAATGTCCACCCAAAGCTAAAATAGCTAGAATAGCCAGATTAGCAACCAGAGATATGATGGGGATCATAGTGGCAAACAGATTCAAGATTTTTAGTCCCAAATCTTTGGCGGAGGTGTTGGCAGTAAAAAATTTTTGATATTCATCGGTTTGAGAATTGAGAACCCTGATCAACGAGGCACCAAGAATGCTTTCGTTGATAATTTTGTTGAGCCAATCTAAAACTTCTCTAGTCTGTAAAAACAAAACTCTGACTTGGCGAAAAACAAAAAAGAAAGTGCCGCCGATCATGGGAATTATCAAGAGTACAACCAAAGCCAATTTCCAATCTGTAAGCAGTAGCAAGATACTGGTACCGACAATAACAAATAACGAAGAAACAATGGACACTATTCCTAGCGAAACAAAAGTTTTAACAGAATCGACATCGGCGGTTAGATTGGTTAGTAACTTGGCGGGGGTGATTTTTTGAATATATTGAAAACTCTGACGGGAGATTTTGGCGATAAGATCCGCCCGCAAATCTCTGGCAGCTTTTTCGGAGGTATAAGTTTGCATAACACTCTGAAGATAAGTGAAAACAAAAATCAGGAGAGTGGCTAGGGAAAATTTGATTAAAACAGCGCGACATTCATATTGACCGGAAGAATAATCGTCTATCGCCCGGGAAATAATTTTGGGAACGATAAGGCTCACGGTATTGGCAACTACAGAAAAAAACAGCAGAATAGCAATCGACCAAGAATATGGTCGTAATAGGCCAAATAAATTGGGGGATTTTTTTGAACCCGATTTTTGAGTTTTTTTCGGCATGAATACAGTTTAAATCAGTTTTATATACTCATAACATTCTAACATTTTTAATTATTATAAGAAATTGAAAAAAAGCAGAAAAATTCTGCCGACACCAAAAAAAACGATGGCCCAATTATTTAGTTCAATATTTTTTGTAACGGTGATCAACCGGGATAACGGTTTTCGACGAGTTTAATTTTTTTGCTTTTGGTCATTTTTTTTATCTGCATTTCTCTCTTCAAAGCTGCGGAACGATCAAGACATTGTTCAATGTAAATTATCTTGATCGGTTTATTCATCCGGGTGTATTTGGCGCCTTTTTTATTTTGGTGGGAGACAAATCTCTGCTGCGGATCTTTGGCGATACCGGTATAAAACTTGTCGTTTTTGCAAAGTAGGATATATACGTACCAATCAGTCATGGTAAAACTTTTTTCTAAGTTGATTCAAATATAACATTAAAATATTGTATGATAAAAATAATGAATTAAAACTAAAAACAGATGAAAAAAATACCTGATGCAATTTTAAAAGAAATTATTTTTGGAATGGAAGACGGCATGGTAAGCACCCTGGGAGCTTTGACCGGGGTGGCGATCGGCAGCCAGAACATGGAATATGTCTTGCTCACAGGCACGGTGATTATTGCCGTCGAATCAATCTCGATGGGAGTTGGTTCATTTTTATCCGGGCAGTCGATTCGGGAAAGGCAGTTGATGGAGATTGAATCGGAAAGAGACCTCGTGCATAAAGAGACTAAAGCGGAGATATTGGAGCTGGAAGAGATGTTACAAAGAGACGGATGGTCAAAAAAGTTGGCCAAACAAATGTCGAAAGAGGCCGGGGAAAATAAGGATTTACTCTTTCGAGAAATGCAATATCGCGAGTTGGAACTGCAATTAAAGAATCTACACAATAATAATCACGGAGCCTGGGGAATGTTTGTGGCCTATATTGTCGGTGGTTTTATACCTCTATCGGCGTATTTGATTTTTCGATTGCCGGAAGCCATCTGGTGGTCGATTTCTTTTAGCTTGATCGGGTTATTTATATTGGGAGTAGTAGTATCCGATCGCCCCGGCATTACTCGACTTAAACGGGCGATACGCATGATGTTGTTTGGTGGTCTGGCAATATCGATCGGTGTTTTGGCGGGGATGTTTTTCAGGGTTTAATTTTATTGGACACTGATCTCAATATCACCTAAATTGATATTTTTGTTGTTGTTTGATATTTCAAGTATTGTCGGTTGTTTGCCAAGATTGATGGTGATATTTTTTTCCGGGGAGATTTCCTGATTTACCAAAACCGCTAAAGTATATTTGCCTTTCAAAATATTATAAAATCTAAAGTTGCCTGACTGGTCGGGGGTAAGAGAGGCGACCAATTTTTGTTGGCTATTTCTAATCGGCAAGCCAATTGTTTTGTTATCGGTCAATAAACCAACTTTGAGGTCCTGGGGAGACGAACCGACTATGGATATTTTTCCTTGAATATTGCCGAAAAATTGATCGGATTGACTTTGATAATAATCATTTATTTCATCTAGGCGTTGCTGGCTTCTTTTACCAATAGAATATTTATTGGCATCTAATTGGTTTATTAGATCAAGTAGTTTTTGATTTTTATAGGCCACCAATGACCAGTGAGATAACAAATTTACGCTTAATAATATATTGTTGGTTTTGTCTAAAGCAAGATATTCGGTTTGATAGAGATCATTCATCTGCCAGTTTTGTTTGTAACACTGATTCAGGTAATCAAAATATGAATATGATAAAAATGATCGAAAGTCTTTTTTCGACAAGATTGCTCCATAGGCTTGTACTTTCTGTAGATTTTCTGCCTGACAACTAACAGTATTACTGTTGGCTTGGCTGGCAGTTTGAACAGAAGTGGGATTGATCAGTACATTATAAAGATTCGTTAGATTTTTGGTAAAAATATTGTGATAAAAATTTCCTCCGAAATTGATGCTGGAATAAATTAAAGATGGAGCATAATCGACAGGAACAATTGTTGGTTTGTCTTGGTTTAGAATAATGATAGTTTTTTTATCGTTTAGTGTTTGATCGACTTTCGTTTCGCTGATAAAATTTTTATCAAAATCGTATTGTTCAATAAAATTGTTAATATTGAACATGGCAACAATTGGAATAATGGTGAGGATGACAGGGATGATCAATTTGGGTAGAGATTTGTAGGAAAATAATTTGAGATCGGAAAACAAGTAATAAAGCGGCAGTTCAATTGCCCGACCGACAAAACAAAGGTTAAAGAAAACAAAAAGAGCAGAGACTTGATTGAACCAAGGTGATTCAAAACTGAATAAATATGGATTGCGATCAAGCAGGTAGGCGGATATTTGTTGGATAAAATATAGCCAGACTGTCAGCAATAAAGTCGGCAGCAGAAATTTGATTATTTTTTTTAAGAAAAATAATTCTTGAAAATTGAATTTCTTCAGATCACCCCAAATTCCTTGCCGGTGCCAAAAAGTTAAGACCAAAAAAATGGTCAGAAATGAAGCTAAAAGTGGGGAAAACAAGGATAAAATCCATTCAATAATTGCAATAACCAAAAAAGAAACAATCAGGACAAAAAATAATTGCGCACGATTGATTTGATTATTTTTAATATATTTTACGGAAAAATTGGGATTAATTATTTTTAACGTGAGGACAAAGCTAAGGATAAAAATAAGGCCAATGATAACAGCAATGGGAATGACGATTATTTTATACCCGTATTGTTCATATATTTTTAAAAAGGGCAAAATGAGATCAAATTGTTCCAAATAGGCTTTTTGAACAATGGCGTCACCCAATAATGAATATTGGACAGAAAAGATAAAAATAATAATGGTAAAGGCGACAAAAAAAGAAATAATTGCGCCCGGTAAAGCCAAAATTAAGCTTTTGCCAAATGTTTGGAAAAATATTTTTACTGACATAAATTGGATTTTTGATTAACTAAAAGAATATCTGCTTTGATTGTGAATATAATTTCTGTATATTTCAAGATACAAAAATAGCAAGATTTATCGATTAAGAAATATTTAATCCATGATTTGCTATGATATATTGGCAAAGATATAAATCCGTTAGCAATGATCAATTTCAACTATTATGCTAATTTCTTTACTCAAAAAATATTTCGGCTACGATAAATTTCGTCCGTTACAGGAAGAAATAATTGATTCTGTGCTAAAGAAAAAAGATGTACTGGCTCTGATGCCGACCGGAGGTGGAAAATCATTGTGCTATCAGCTACCGGCTTTGCAATTTGACGGAATTACTTTGGTAATCTCGCCGCTAATCGCTTTAATGAAAGACCAGGTAGATGCACTAAAAGCCAATGGGGTTGGGGCGGAGTTTTTAAATAGTACCCTGACCTATGAAGAAATTCTAGCTATAGAAAATGACGCCAGAGATGGCAAAATTAAAATTTTGTACGTGGCTCCGGAAAGATTGGCTACGGCTTCATTTAGAAATTTTTTGGGGATGTTAAAAATTAGTCTGATTGCGGTTGATGAGGCGCACTGTATCTCCGAATGGGGACATGATTTTCGACCTGACTATCGTAATCTAAAGATGTTTCGTCAGGATTTTCCCAAAACGCCGATTATTGCTTTGACGGCGACGGCCACTCAAAAAGTTCGACAAGATATTATTGACCAGTTGGATCTGAGCCGAGCCCAAGTTTTTGTCTCCAGTTTCAACCGACACAATTTGACATACACAGTGCATCCAAAAAATAATGCTTATGACGGATTGGTAACTTTGTTGCAAAAAAATAAGGGAAATTCGGCAATTATTTATTGTTTTTCTCGTAAGGATACGGAAAGTCTGGCGGCGGATTTGCAGGCGGAGGGGTTTAGTTGTCTCCCCTATCACGCGGGACTGGACGGAGAGATTAGAAAACAAACGCAAGAAAAATTCATTCGCGATGAAGTTGAGACGATCATTGCGACGATTGCTTTCGGCATGGGAATAGACAAGCCCGACGTGCGATTGATAGTTCATTATGATATGCCAAAAACTTTGGAAGGATATTATCAGGAAACGGGACGCGCCGGACGGGATGATCTACCGAGCGAGTGCGTACTTTTTTACTCGTACGCGGACAAAATCAAACAAGATTATTTTATCAATCAAATAGAAAGTGATCGCGAGAGAGAGTCGGCTAGAAAGAAAATAGAAGAGATGATCAATTTTTGTGATTTGGCGACTTGCCGTCGGCAATATTTGCTCAGTTATTTTGGGGAAAAAAGGGAAGAAAAAAATTGCGGCAGTTGCGACAATTGTCTGACACCAAGAGAAAATTTTGATGCCACTTTGATCGTTCAAAAGATTCTTTCGGCTGTGATTCGCACCGCAGAAAGATTTGGGAGTGGCTATATTGCCGATATTTTACTCGGAAAAAATAGTAAGAAGATCAGGGAACGCAATCATCAAATATTGTCGGTTTACGGGATTGTTGATGATTTTTCGGCGGAAGAAATCAAACAAATAATTCGGAGATTGTTGGAAAAAAATTTACTGACAAAAACGGATGATCGTTATCCTGTTTTGCGACTTACGAATCTGGGAAAAGATTTTTTGAAAAATCGGGAAACGTTGGAATTGCCGCAGATAAAAAGTCCGAGACAGAAGAAAACCGGTAAGAATAAAATAGGAATAGATTTCGATATTGAGTTGTTTGAAAAATTGCGAAAACGAAGAAAAAAATTGGCAGACGAAAAAAATGTGCCACCGTTTGTGATTTTTGGTGACAATTCTTTGCAAGAGATGGCTCACTACTTACCGCAAAATTTGGATAGTTTTGCAAAAATTACCGGGGTGGGCCAAGAAAAGTTGGCGCGATTTGGAG
>DAIRGB010000007.1:0-21640 GCA_036794765.1 Patescibacteria group bacterium
CAATCTGTAGCATTGAACCTGTTTTGGATTCACTCATTTGCTGGTAGTCGCCCCAAGAAACGTTATATATCTTTCTCTCGGCCCAAAAAATGTCCATTGCCTGCCCCAAATGTAAACGAGTCATCTCTTCCACTAAATGTTTTACTAATTTTTCTTTTTGCTTTTGGGTTAAGTCGGACGAGTATATCATATTTATGGACTGGAAATACCAAAAGTTTCCGGCATTTAAAGCAATGCCGGTACCATATTTCAAATATGTACACTTTTTTCCTCGTCGCAATTGCGAACGATCTTCTATATCATCGATTATTAGAGTGGCGTTATGCAATATTTCACTAATAATTACCAGCTCAGTCAAAATTATGTTTTTTTTACCGAAAATATCCCCAATCAAATAAGCCAAAACAGGTCTCAATCTTTTCCCTCCTTCTTTCGTGAGATCAAACATTGGATCTTTCAATGCTTCTTTTTCAATAGCGCATAAAAAACCATGGATACGGCATTTTTCTATTTTTTTAAGTTCATTTTCAATCTCTGCTTTTTTTCTAATCAGGTAGTCTTTCATCTAATCTTTCCTCCAATTGATTTTTTTTATATTTTTGACAAGCTCCATTCAAAACCTCTTTTGATACGCCGAAAGCAAAAATTAGGTCTCGTCGATTCATGCAAGTAGTGTCATTTTTTGTCATATTTTCTCTCGTCCATCGCGATAACTCTCGAGGATTATTCTCTATCCTTTCCATTATTAATTTTACCCTTTCGTTCCAGCTAATTAAGATTACCTTATCAATTTCTTCATGATAAACCTCGTTCAATAACCTGGGAAGAAATTTATCCAATAATTCTCTTATAAAAGGACAATTCTTTATCAACGGAGGATAATCAATCTTATGTTTATCAACAATTTCCTCAAACTCATTCCAAAATATGCCAAAATCTCGAATTTTCTCTTCCAAATGAGCAGTTTCTTCCAAGACTTGAATCAATTCAACATTCTTGGAATTTGAAGTATCAAATTCAACGTTTCTCATTTTTTAGTATTTAATAATAAAATTTACAAAAATATAGAGAAAAAGAAATTGTAAAAAAATACTACCAGGACCAACAAAAAAATTCCTACCCACATCAACAGCCATCCAAACCAGAAGCCGCGATAAATAGTTTCTGCCCTTCTTACCCCAATCTCATTTACATCCTCTTTGCCGGAAACCTGATTAAAATCATATCTTCTCCCCTTTTGTTTATTTTCAAAATTATTTTTCTTTTCGAAATTTTCAACTGATCTCTCTTGCCAAAATTTATTACTCTCGATCAAAAAATCACTTATTTTCGCACGATTATTACTCTCAGCTATTATCTCCCCTCTCATTATTGATAACTCATTTTTTAGCTCAATTATTTGAGTTCTTAACCAGCTGTTTTCTTCTCTGTATTTTTCGGACATTTTTTCTTTTTCTTCTATCAATCTTACCGCAAAAGCGGACATTCCCAAAGTCCTATCAAGATGTCCGGAATATTTGTCGCTTTGTCCGAAAATATTTTCACGATAAGATACAATTTTACCATTATCGTCAAATATTTTGTCCACAACACTGTCCGAATTGGTGGATAAACTTGTTTTAAAATCGGACACAAGACCATCTGTCCTTGCCTGTAAACTATCATGGATAAAAGGTAAAGAATAATTGGACAGAGCAAAATTTGTATTTTCGGACATTTCCACAGTATGATTTGATGAAACCAAAGGCCCAAAATAATCTTTATCTATTTTATTTACGGACATGTTATTTTTGATTCTTTCGGACATATTTTTGTCCAAAAAATACTCAACTCCCTCCTCCATCACCAGATTACCTTTCTCGACTATTGAAGTTGGAAAATTATTCACACTTCTAGTCACATTCTCTTTTTGCTTGGATATTTTAAATTTTCGGACAGTATCAAATGATTGAACAGACATATTTTCGGACACATTTTTTGCAATATTGCTATTAATATTTTTGTGGATTTTTTTCCCTATAAGATCATTTATGTCTTTCGAACTAATTATTTCTCTGGATGTAATAACTTTTCTTTCACCTTTTCTTTCCGATCCTTCCTTGATGCTAACTCTTAAAATATCCAGACTTTCTTCCATGAGATGATATTTACCACGAATTATGACATGCTCAACCTTTCCGGATTTGATCCATCTTCTGATTGTTCGTTCATTTTTCCCTACCAATTTTGCCGCTTCTTTTACTGAAATATAAGTCATTTTTTTTCAATAATACATATTCCCTACATATACATAGTAAAAAAAATACTTTGAAAAACCAATCATTATAAGCCATTTGCCATCTTTTTTACCTGATGATAAACTACTGATAGCGAGTACATATCCTTTTACTCTGCTGAATTTAATGAATATCCACAATAAAATTTAAAATTATGTCCAACCAACCATTGCTTTCGATCGTTATTCCAGCCTTAAATGAAGAAGATAACGTAATCCCCCTTTTTCAAGAAGTAGCCAAAGTGTGTCGTGATCACAACTATTCTTTTGAAGTGATTTTTGTCAACGACGGCTCCACTGATCAAACCTTGGGAAGGCTCAAAACCTTAAAACCGATCAAAATCATCAACTTCCGAAAACGAAGTGGCCAAACCGCCGCCATGGACGCAGGTATCAAAAACTCCACCGGCAAAATAATAATCACCATGGATGCCGATCGTCAAAACGATCCCAATGATATTCCAAAACTACTAAACAAATTAGCCGAGGGATATGACGTCGTGTCCGGCTGGCGAAAAAATCGAAAAGATCCTTTTTTTAAAAAGTTTACTTCCCGAGGTGCCAATCTGCTGCGAAAAATATTAGTTGACGATGGTATTCAGGATTCCGGCTGCACTCTCAAAGCCTACAAACGTGAATGCTTTGAACAAGTTGATCTGTACGGTGAAATGCACCGATTTATTCCTGCTATCCTCAAATGGCGCGGCTTCAAAATCGGCGAAATTGTCGTCAATCACCGGGCCCGTACTGCCGGCCAAACCAAATACAATGTCAGTCGCACCATCAAGGGATTTGTCGATATGATTTCTCTCTGGTTTTGGCGCAAATATTTCAACCGCCCCCTTCACCTTTTTGGCGGCGTCGGATTATTTGTCATTCTTCTGGGCTTCATCGCCGGCTTTGGCATGCTTTATGACCGTTGGATTTTGGGCCACGACCTCTCCAATACGGCTCTCACTACCTTTTCCGTCTTCTTGATTTTGTTTGGCACCCAACTCTTCGTCTCTGGCCTGATGATCGATTTGCAGATCAAAAATTATCACCGTATCGGTCGGGAAAATCCGTACCTGATAAAAGATATCATTGAAAACCAATAATCATATTCCGGCTAACGAAAAGAGATCCGAGCAGACAAAAAAATTTGTCGGCCATATCCGCAAACCCAAACACTCCGACTTGGGAAAGATTTTTGATATGAATTCCGCTTTTTCCTCCCCTGTCGAACAAAATTTGGCTACTCCAAACCGTATTTGCAAAAAAACAATAACTACCCGGCAGGAAAAAATCCAAGACATTCTTGCTCAGATAAAAAATTTTGAACAACTACCTTGCCCTCTTATTACAAAAAGCGACGTGACCAGGGGAGAAAAAATTGAAAAAATATTTGCCGACAACGAAATCGATTCCGAGCGGGGAATAATAATTCGCCTGATTCAAAAAGCGGCCAACAATCTCTATGATTACGCATTGTTTTTAGAAGATGTTTTCCAACAAATTGACCTGGCAAAATCCAAGCGACCGGACGGCCCTTATCCCGACATGCTCATTCTTTGTGATATCCCTTCCCGAGTAGCTGACGATTTAAATGATTTGCGTTTATTTTTTCATCAAAATTTTTGTTTCTTTCGTCACAAACTAAATAGTGCCCTTCGTGATTTATCGGAGCGATGGACTTTATTATCCCGCCACCTGCCGGTTATCAATAAAAAAGTCGACTTGGCCTATCAATATTTAAGCAGTCAAAAACACGACACTCAAAACTTACGACAAACAAAATTGCCCAGTGCCGTCATGGCCATTGCTCGGCAGGACTATCTCAAGCAGTCGCGAAATCTCAAATTTGGTCACATTTTTTCCCAGTTGAAAACCGAGATGGAAACAGTGTCCATACCGGAAATCACCAAAAAGTTTAATCAGGCAAACAAAATCATGAAATTTCGTCGCCGGGAATTTATTCAAATAATTCTCCATTGCTTGCAACACAACGAAAAACAAACCATCACTCAGCTTCTTGACGAAATTATTGCCAGCCAGGATAATTTGTCCACTATTGACGCCAGCAAGAAACCTTAAAAATTTTTACTCGCACAACAAATACTTATTTATTTAACTTGACAATATGTCAAAAAAATAATATAATGTAAGTCATCTTACAAGTATTTATTGTAAAAAAGCAAACATGAAATCTGCAATTGAAAAGTCGGAACAGACAATCGAGAAAATAACCAATCCCTGGGGCGAAACGACAGATCCAAGCAAGCACAATCCGGAAAAATTTCGATATCTTGTGCATGCTTTCAATCCAGCCTCCGCAATAAGCATGATGCAAATGAATATCATGGTCCGAGAAAAATATCCCCACCATCTTTTCGACAAAAAAGATGGCGATCAATCAGTCAATCTTTTTTGTCAACCTGAGAAGTTAACTGAAAGAGTGGCCTTGTCTTGTTCGTTAATTGACCAAAATCATGTTGCTACCTGGGGAAGAGCCGGCATTATTCTTGAAGCTGGCCAGAATAATGTCTGTATTTCTCAACCAAAGGATTGTGGATCAATGGTTATGAGTAAAAATTTACTCTTGCAACAGGCTATGCAAAAAAATTTCTATCACCCAGATCAATTACTTCAATGCTCCAATCCTTACCAATACAACGAAGTGGTAGTTTTGGCCAACCACAATAATCAAAAAATCCGTCTCACCGGTTTTTTTATTAAAGTCGACGAAGATAATGAACCAATTGATGAAGGCTTAGCTTCCAAAATGTCACTTCATTCTTATAGGCTTCATTTGCCTATAGTTAAAATACAGGAGTTCAACGACTATCTTGTCGACAAAATATTTGAACAACCAAACAGTCTCCATTTGCATTTTGAGGGGAAAACATATTGGTTATCGGGTTCTCTTGACCATGGCCGACTTGATTTTCATAAAAGTGGCAGTAAAGAAATTTGGACATTTATTCATGAAACAGAACTAGAAAATATTATTACATTTTTGCAAAAAAATAATTTCCCCCAAAAAAAGATAAATGCAATTAAACAAAGCTATCTGTCTGTCAGAGAAAAATATTTTGCACCCACAATTGAATACAATCCAGATCATACAATTAGAAAAATAACCAAACTTTCCGGATACGGAAAAAATGAAAGAAAAATTGAAATATATCCTTCCGGAGTTGCTCATTGGGTAAATCAGGCGGCGGAGCGAAAACAGATCTCAGAAATTTTTTCCAGTAACGGTAGATCACAAATTTACAGAGAAAGATCACTTTATCATCCACTTGATCCCCAAGAGTTTGACTTAATAATAAAAAAGTTAATTAAAGATCATCAAAACAAAATCGATCAGGACAATATCAGACAATGGGCAAAAGGTGTCAGGCCAACAATTGACAAAAAATGGAAAAATGAAGCAGAAAACAGACAAATAGCCGGCATGCTTTCCGGTCGTAAGTTAGAACTTGAAAAGAGAAAGATATTAGAATTAATCGATTCCTTGCCTTCCGACCCCAAACATGAACGCCAATTAATAGATCAAGTGATCAATTCCATCAATTCCAATAGGTAATCATAATTATTTGCAAATAAATACTTAACTATTTATCAATAATATGTTACACTAACAAGAAATGCTCAAGAAATCTTGACAAAAAATAGACAAAATGCAACACTCAGAAAAATCTAAGCTACTTGCGTATTAATTTAATAAATTATGAGTATCGACAAATTTCCACAAAAAGAATGTCCTCGACTTCCCCTTGGGCCAGATTATGGAATTGGCGAAACCCTGGGAAGCGGCAAAGACAACACGGTTTTTAAGATATCAAACAAAATTAAAGAAATATATCATGGACTCAAAAATCAAAAATCTTCTGATCAAGAAAAGCAAATAGAAAAATTTATACGGAACATAAAAAATCATGGAAATGAAAAAATTGGTAATGCAATCAAACAAGAAGACCTTGTTGTGAAAACAAATCATGAACAATCCGATGATTTGTATAACACAATTGCCAGAACTCTTTATAAAAAACGAAAATATGAATTACTAAAATTCTTTTTAGCCGACTATATTCCAAGTTCACATTTTTTGGTCGCTGACATGTCTTCATCTTCAGATAATCGATCAAGTATCAAAGAGGTCACTCTCCAAAAATTTGTACCTCAACTTCAACTAAATCAGTTATGTGTTATTGATATTTTGTCAGAACAAATCAATCGAAACGACTTCAAGTTAAATAGCTATCTGCCCATGTTTGATTCCGAATTAAAGGAGATAAATAGTCAGATAAAAAAAGAAGAAAACAAAATAAAAATAACGAGTATTAAAGATCTTTATAATAAAATCAAATCCGATGACCTCAACAAAAAAAATAAATCATTGTTGACCAAAACATTCTTAAGAATCATTGTCGAAAATGAACCAGAACTTCTTAACCAATTTTTTATTGATCAACCTCAATTAGCGGAAAATTTAGTCAAACTGATACTAAAAATAAAAAATATGTCATATTTGATCAATACGGTAAATAAATTCGTTAAATCTGATAACGCTAAAATTGATTGCAAACTGGATTTGGGTGGTATGTCAGAATTCGCCGATTTAATTGATGAAAAGACATTACTTGAAAAATATTTTAAAAAAGATTTTCATTTCATTATTGATTATCTCCCTAAAGAAAATTTTTTGAATACACCCAATATTCTCATTGATCCGAACCAAATGAAGTTGTATTGTATTGATTTTGATCAAGGCACTTGGAACGAGCAAAAGCAAAAAACATTAGAAATGGTATATGAGGTTGCTGGGCGATATGATCATTCAAAAATGATCATAAACATGGTTTAACAAAATATAAACTACGTTTTCAAGAAGTAATCGAATTGGTCAAATTAATTGACTCCGTTATTTATGGAGTTTTTTTGCTAAAATAAACTAAGTACCCAAAATTATTTTATAAAGTATTCTCCCCTATCCCTCTAAAACCTAGAACCTAGTATCTAAAACCTAAAAACCTATGCCCAAATTTAACCTCAAATTTCCCTACCAACCCACCGGTGACCAGCCCCAGGCCATAGAAAAGCTATTAGCAGGTCTGAAAAAGAAAGAAAAATTTCAAACTTTGAAAGGCGTGACCGGCTCCGGCAAGACTTTTACCATGGCCAACATCATTCAATCTGTCCAAAAGCCAACTCTCGTTTTGGCTCACAACAAAACTTTGGCCGCCCAACTCGCCCAGGAATTTAAAGAATTTTTTCCCGAAAACGCCGTTCATTATTTCGTCAGTTATTACGATTACTACCAACCGGAAGCATACATGCCCGCCTCTGACACCTACATTGAAAAAGACAGTTCTATCAACGAAGAAATTGATAAATTACGTCATGCTGCTACCGCCAGTCTTCTTCTGCGTGATGACGTGATTATCGTTGCCTCTGTTTCCTGTATCTACGGTATCGGCAACCCTGAAACTTACAAAGAAACCGGTATCAAGATTAAAACAAATCAAAAAATCAATCGCCGCCAATTTTTAGAAAATCTCATCGATATTCAATATCAACGCAACGATATTGATTATCACCGCGGCACTTTCCGCTTGCGTGGCGATATCCTCGAAGTCTGGCCACCCTATGAAGACAATGGATTTATGATCGATTTTTTTGGTGACAATATCGACGGTATTCGTCAAGTTGACTCTCTAACCGGCGAAGTTCTCCAAACCCTGAATCATTTGATTATTTTCCCCGCCAAACATTTTGTCACTACCAAATCTGAAGTTAAAGAAATTATCGAAATAATCAAAAAAGATCTCACCATTGAACACGCCGAATTGGTAAAAAACGGCAAAGAATTGGAAGCAGCCCGTCTCAAACAACGGGTTAGTTTTGATTTGGAAATGATCGCCGAGACTGGCTATTGCTCAGGTATCGAAAACTATAGCCGTTACTTTGACCGCCGTCAGGCCGGTCAACCTCCCCACGTTCTCCTCGATTTCTTTCCTAAAGACTATCTGATGTTTATTGACGAATCGCACATTACCGTTCCTCAAATCGGTGGCATGTTTGCAGGTGATAAAGCTCGCAAGGACATGTTGGTAAATTACGGTTTTAGACTCAAGGCATCATATGACAATCGTCCCCTAAATTTTCCCGAATTTGAGACCAAAATCAATCAAGTTATTTTTACCACCGCCACTCCTGGTAATTACGAAAAAGAACATTCGTCAAAGATCATCGAACAAATCATTCGTCCTACGGGATTAATTGATCCCCAAATTGAAGTCCGACCCGCCCAAGGCCAAATTGACGATTTGATTGCCGAAATTCGCGCCACCGTCAAGAAAAAACAGCGAGTTTTAGTTACTACTCTCACCAAACGATTAGCCGAAGAATTGACCGAATATTTGCAGGAAATTAAAATCAAGGTTCAATATCTTCATAGTGATGTCGATACGGTTGAACGTATTGAAATTCTAAGAGATCTGCGTTTGGGGGTTTATGACGTTTTGGTTGGCATTAATCTTTTGCGCGAAGGTCTGGATTTGCCGGAAGTTACATTGGTTGCCATTTTGGATGCGGACCAAGAAGGGTTTTTGCGATCCGAAACTGCTCTAATCCAAACAATTGGTCGTGCCGCTCGGCACGTTGACGGCAGAGTAATCATGTACGCCGACAAAATCACTCGTTCCATGCAAGCTGCACTGGATGAAACTATTCGTCGTCGCCAGATTCAAACCGATTACAATCAAAAAAATAACATTACCCCTCAAACCATTATCAGTCGGATTAAAGACTTAGGCTTTGAATCCAAAAAAACCAAAGACAAGAAAAAAACCAGGTCAGGCCAGATTGATTGGAACAAAATCGCCGAATATTCCCCCGACGCCATCGATCGTCTGATATCAGACAAAGTAAAACAGATGGATTTGGCTGCCAAAAACCTCGAATTTGAACTTGCCGCCGAACTTAGAGATCAAATAGAAGAGCTGGTCGCCCTCAAAAAGACCAAAAACAACAAATAAATTTGGTACTGTAATATTCCCCCAGTTCAAACGTTGCTATATCTAGAAATATGCAACGTTTTTTTATTGGAGATATCATTGACAAAAAACGATAATATTGTACGCTTACTTAAACTTTTCTATTTATAAATAAACTCAATATGGACACCCTCGAAAAAAAAGATTTATATCCCAATCTGTCCACAACAAAAGAAAACGGTGTGGTTTATATTCCTGCTGGTTTATCGGAAATAAAAGAATATATCAAACAAAAAATACCGACTGTCAAAACCGTGCTGGCTGGAAGTAATCCCCAAAATATCTTGCCATTATTGGATGATAAAAATCCCGCCAGGCACCAATCCGAAGATTATATTTTGGCTTTGGATGAAAAAATTAGCGAATATCATCAGAAACTAAAGAAATCGGCTGAAATCAAATCCAATCAAGAAGTCATTATTACCGAATACAACAAAAATACCGAAAATATCCTTCTCAATTTAAAACAAATCGCTGATCAAGAAAATGAACTCCTGGAAATGCTTATGCAAAAAATCAGCCACGATAGCGACAGTCCAATTTCTTGTGAGATTGAAAAAGACGACTCTTTGGAAGTAGACGAATTCGGACAAGCCTTGCAAAAACAAGCTGTTAGTCAATCAGATATTATTCTTTCTATGTTCGGGCAAATAAGTAAAGTTGTTCCACCGGAAATATTAAATCGCCTGGACATAACCAATATGACCAAAAAAGCAAAAAAATTATTGGATAACCCCAAAAAAATCCTTTCTGAAATGAAAAAAAATGCCCTGCAAAAAAAGAAAAAAGGTTGCAGTAAGACCATGGAGTTGCGTATTTCCATGATCGATATTCATGAAAAAATTATTTCTCATCTTCTTTTGCAATCAAAAGTTGAAAATTTGCCAATCGGAAACAATGACAGACTTCAATATCTGATTCGTAAAAAAAATAAACAAAACAAAAATATTTACGACACAATTAAAAAATATATCCAAATCGGCTATAAATATTTTTCCTCTCTCAAAAATGATCAGGAAAATATGCCGGAAACACGAAAAAAGTGTAAAACTTGTGTCACAAAAATTTGTACATATATTGATGATATATTGCAGAATCAAACCAATCTCAAAGACAATCGGGATATTAACGAAATTCTCGATTTGCTTAGCACTTTACATCAACAATCCGATCACGAAATAGATAAAGTAAACGACCTTCCCAAAACTCAGATCAAAGATGGTAAGAAAATAATTAAATATCGCACCAAAGAAATATCCAAACTTGAAAGTCAAATTCAAAATATGATTTCCAGTCGTGAGCAGTCTTTGCAAGATCTGGCCGACAGCAACAGTAATCAACTTCATCAAATATCTTTACATAACGATCAAATCTTTGAAAGCATTCTTTCTGACCTGGATTCTTTATCCGATTTTTTAAAAGAAAAAGATTCTGCTTTGATAAGTTCTCTTGTTTTCCCCAAATTTTTTACCGAATCGACAGATCAGGAAAAGAATTATTCCGCCCAATTTTTCCTCAACGGACATAACAAGCACAAACTGATATACCCATTTGACAAAGGATTTGCCTCTCGAATAGAGATTGTTGAAAAATATTGCTTTCAAACTTTAAAAATCCTGGCGCACAACTTAAGATATTTAGTTTTTCTTCAATACAAACAAAAATTCACCTATCCCAAACCAGAAATTAGAAATGAAATCAAGACACTTGTAGACTTTCAAAAACAGTTGTTTGATAATTATATTTCTCTGATGGATTACGCCAATCAGGAAATAAAGTCATATAACTTAAAACACCAAAAAAATATTCCCGTGTCTAACCCTCACGGATTATTAGCCGAATTATTGTGGTCAACCTCGCATATGGCCAATAGTTACTTTTTGACCAAACAACAAAACAACCCAATTTTCATCGCTCGCCCAACGTCAGAAATTGACGACAATGAGGCTAAAGATTTTGAATTTCACTTTCCAAAAACCAATCAAAATTTTCATCTCCAACTCACTACCATTAAGAAAACCTGCGACAATAGCAAATATAACGAAAAAGAGTCAAAAACATATCGCCACAACGTTCCCTTGCTCACAATTCCGTCCTGGCAAAGACAATGGGAAAAAATTAAAAATGGCGATTATTTGGATCATGATTTTCTAAAACATAATTTGACCAAACCCTTGCACGAACAACAACTGGGAAATCCTCTTACTCCGCCAAGTATCAAACAAGATATTTTGTACTTTGTAGAACTATTGGATAGTCAATAATTTTTACAAAAATATTTTGTTTAATCCGTTTTTCCGTTTATAATACAATATAGTTGTCAATAATCATTAACAAGCAACATGTCCAAAAAAAAGAAAAAACTCAAATCTCATATTTTCCATGCCACTCACCAAGCCAAACACCAAACAACTAGAGGCAATACAGATGATCGTAGTACTGAAGTCAATACCAGCGCCAATGTTACCTATTTTTCCGCCGCTCCCGAAGATAAATCCCACAAATACGACCGCCAATTCGGACATGTTTTGCCCGATTTGAAATTTTTTGGCGTCATGGTTGTTATGATGGCTATTGTTTTAGGAGTTATCTATTATTTTGACCAAACCGGAAATCTGATTATTAAAGTTGGCGACCAGGTTTACAAAATTCTAAATCTTAGCTAATTGCTTTCAATCAGACAGATTAACCCCGATACAAAATCGGGGTTTATTTTATTAAAAAATCTTGCTAACTATTTTCTTAAAAGAAGAATTTTCCAATCAAGTAGGAACTCAAGTTGCAAACCATTGATAGTACCACAGCCGTTTTCCAATTTACCGGTAAACCAAACTTGATTATCACAATTTCCACCAAAGTAACAAATATCTCCCCGCTCAAAATCATATATTTTCCGGCAAACACCGTCGGCCAGACAAACCACAAATAGGGCAGAGTCGCAAATGAAGCTAAAACTCCGGTGAAAATAATTTTATTCCAAGCAATATCCCAACTATTCTTTTTAATCCATTTTAAAACAATTGCCATTGCAATAGTCTCAATCACAACCGTCAAAATCAACGCTATGAAAAATAATAAATAGTAGTCCACTTTTGAGTATAGTTTGCTACGTTTGATATATTTGCTAAGTTTGGTATGTTTATCTAATCCCCGCCCCATTCTCCACTTTCTTCTCCGGATTCAGCAAAATCGCCTTGCCTTCATCATCCACACACAACATCATTCCCTTTGATTTGACTCCTCGTAGTTCTTTTTCCTCCAGATTGGCCAAAACTGGAATTTGCCTACCCAACAATTCGTCTGGTTTGTAGTATTCTTTTATGCCGGCTACAATTGTATTTTCTCCCCTGGAGCCAAAATCCAAGGTTAATTTGTACAATTTGTCCGCTCCTGCCACTTCCTCAACCTTCAATATTTCAGCGATTCTGACGTCGATTTTGAGCCAATCTTCAAAAGATATCTCCGGTTTTTCTTTTAATTCGACGCTTTTCATGGGCAATACCAGTCCGACATTCTTCTTTGCTTTTTCTAAAGTAATACTGGCGGTTGCTTTTGCCTTGGCAGCTCCTTTAGCCATCAGTAACCCGACATAATCTTTATTCTTCTCCAATTCCCGATATTTTTCTTGGATTGGTTTCAAAAAATCAACAATCAACTCCGCCAGATCATTTTTAAAATCACCATATCCCTTACCCTGAAATTTTTCTTCAATCACCTTCTCTCCCGTTCCAGTTATACATTGATAGATAGTCAATAAGTTGTATAAACCTTTTCTTTCCTTGTCAAAAACTATGTCCTGGCCGGAATCTGTTACCGCCCTACCAATTTTCAACCTAATATCTTCCGGACTATCCAATAGCCAGATATAATCATACTTACTCTTGGCGGACTTATCCATTTTCTTTTCCGGATTATCCAATGCCATAACCCTTGCTCCATGAGGTGGAATAAATGCCTGGGGTTCCTTGAAAATTTCTCCATAAGTCCGATTATATTTTCTGGCAATTTCCCTGGTAATTTCCACGTGTTGAGTTTGGTCATCTCCCACCGGTACCAAATCCGTCTGATAAAGCAAAATATCCGCCGCCATCAAAACCGGGTAATCAAACAGCCCTACTGATACGTTTTCCTGCGACAGTTTAGCGGATTTTTCTTTGTATTGAATCATCTGCGTCATCCAGGAAAAGGGAGTTACGCAATTTAATAACCAACACAACTCAGTATGTTCCGGGATATGCGACTGAATAAAAATATTTGATCTCTCCGGATCAATTCCGCAAGCCAAATACAACATAAACATTTCCATGCTTTTTTCTCGTACCAATTTTGGATCTTTGGGGGTGGTTAAAGCGTGCAAATCAGCAATAAAAAACCAATTATCATTCGGGCCTTCATTTTGTTGCTTGACCCATTCCCGAATAGCCCCAATATAATTTCCAATCGTTAAATTTCCGGAAGGAGCAATACCCGATAAAACTCTTTTTTTCATAGCAGACCTTTATGAATAATCGATAAACATTAATATTATTATATCTCATCTTTTCCTAAAACCAGGATTTTTGCTAACATAAAAATATAAATAAAAACATATGCTAAAAAATCGTTTTTTTCTCATTGTTCTTGTGGCTGTGATAGTTGTGACGTCTTTTCAACTGTATCGCATCAATCAGGCTTCCAGGACAAAATCAACCGCTTCCACCAATACTCAACTGAACCTCAATGTACTTGTCGGTTCCCTTTCTCAAACTGTTTCTTCGGACATTGGCGGCGGCAATGAGGTCAAATTGAACTCGGTTGACGTTACTACCGCTCCTCCGACCGGAGTTGATACCACCGGAGATTTCAATACTACCGTTCGTGACCATCGGGGGCTTGCCATCGGTTGGAGTCAAACAGTAACTTGTAGTGATTTTGTCAGCGGCACTGATGTTATTCCCGTGTCCAGCCTTTCGATTGCTCCTACTACCCTCACTCCGATTGGTGTATCTGATCCCACCGGCGTTCACCTGGGTCCAACCCACAATTTCGCCAACACTTCGGATGCAGCCACGATCATCTACGCCGCCGCCGGTCGCGGTCAAGGTCGCTTCGATATTTATAATATTTTAACCCTTCACGTTGACAAAAACACGCCCGTTGGGCTCTATGTTTCCACCATGACTGTCACGATCAGCTAAAATCAAACTCTCAAAACCAATAATGAACCAAATTTTTCGTTCCCCTCCTCCACCCCAAACCAGGGGTGGCATTCATTGATGCTCACTTTGGCTCCATGATCGTCACCTCTGTTTTCCACGACCAAAAATTCATCCCCTTCCGTATTTTTTGATGAAGTCCAAAAGCTGTTGTTCTCCTCGTTCAAAACACAATTTTTTAAACCAGATTCCATCGACAATGATTTTAAAAACAAAAATTCCGATAAATTTACATTGGTTTTTATTTTCAGATCAATATTCTCAATATTTTTTGCCATCTTCTCCAAATCCAGATTATTGACCATTTCCCGGTAATTATCCATAAAACTCAATCTTTCTTCTCTGGAAAAAAAATTTTTCTGCAAATTTTTTAATTTTCCAAATTCGATCAATTTCAATCTGATCTGATCCAAATAATTGTTGTCTGTTTCGGAGCGAAAAATTGCATTTTTTACCAAAATCCACCCCGGATTTATTTTTTCCTGGCGAATGTCGCTCTTTTTACATGATTGCCAAAAACAATCGCTTTCCTTTATCAGATCATTTTTTTGGCTATTTTTGTATCTTCTCAATATCTCATAAACTTCCAACCTGTTTCCGTCTTCATCTTGGTCAATCATCAAAAACAAAAAATAATCTTGTCTTTTAAATTCCACCAGATCCTTTCGACTGATGGAAAGCTTTGGAATTTTGATTTTATTGGTGTCTATTCCTAAATTTGACCTGATAGAATCCGGACCAAAAAATCTATTCTCAAAAATCATTCTGGCGTCCTTGATTGAACATTCGTCAGGATTACGAGGCAACCAATCAATCTTTAATACTTCTAAACTCATAAAAATATTGCCCAATTATAAATTATTATCTAGTATTAATAATACAGCATTGAAAGTACATACCATATAAAACCTTGACATATGCATTAAAAAATGTTAATAATAACATATTGTCACTTTAGATGTTTTAAACTAATCAAATCAATATGAAACTGGAAAATAATCAAAATTTAGTTTTTGAACCGACAGATAAATCTCTCATCAACAAAACCAATCAACAAACATACTTTGAAAAACTAAAAAAATTCGTCGAAAATGGCGCAAAAGAAATAAAATACTTTTCCCAAGAAGCTGCCAAATTACCCATTTATTTAACCAAGCAGAAAGCGAAAGAACAAAAAAGAAGAGAAGCCAAACCCGCAATTCCTGTTATGCAAAACGACCACAAAAAGATATCGAAATTACCTCAAAAAATATGCACTATTGCCGGTCTGTCAGGGATATTGCTTCTAAACTATATCCGTCCGTCCGAAATCGAAGGCAAATCTATCGATAAAATATCCTCATCAAATGTTCGCGTCGCCGTCTATCAAAGACATGAATATCACAAGTCTAACCTCGAAAATATCGCCCTCCGAGACGATTCGATTGATCCGGCAGAAGTAGTTGTCAAAGTTCGACTAAGCAATAGTGAAGCCAACCAACACCGTCGTAAGCCGTCCATCAAGGAAAATGTCGATTACAAAAACATAATTTCGAATTCAAAAGATTTGAAAACAGACTTTGAATTAATGAAAAATCTCTCCAATAAAAAAGGTGAAAAACCCCAATTTCTGAAAGATGTCGTCATTAGTTCATACTGTACCGGTTATCAGGTTAGAATGGATGGAACTGCCCCAAAGGCCTTTATTACTGTTGCCTCGTCAGAAAAGTATTTGGGAAAATATGTTCTTATCGAATATATCGATGCCACAAATAAAAAACGAGTATATTTTGGTATTTTCGAGTGCAAGGATACCGGTGGAGCCATAGGAGACAGCAAACAAAACCCCAGTAAAAGAGATTTTGATATCTACACCGGCGACGGAAATTATGATGATGCTTACGGAATAGGTGTAAGACCCAATCCTGATAAAAAAGATGAAAAGATTGAGATTGTAAATGCGGTCATTTTGCCTTCCGGAATACCGGGATTAACCGACAAAGAATCAATAAAAAAATCTTTCGGTGAAAAACAAAATAAAATTTCTGAAATTAGCCGCGGAATCGCCAATACCATCTAATGCCAATTTCAAAAAATACCCCCGCTCAAATGGGCGGGGGTATTTTTCTTGTATAAAACAAAATTAATTACTTCTGATTAGATTATCTTTGATAGGTTCTTGAGCCGTATCATAAGCACCAAAAGCATAAGCTTTCATTATTTCAGAATTATCCAAAAAATAATTTTCAACGATTTCCCACGAATCAATTTTTTCTATCAATCCCTTGATCAACTTAAAGAAAACACTGTCTTCTACCTTGTCTTGCTGTGTCCAAGTGGGTATATTTTTCATGTAATCAAGATATATGTCAATTTCACTTTGAGAAAAACCTTGTGCCCTAAAATAACTACAAAATGAATTTTTTACTGAAATATATTTATGAAAAATATCATCGAGTTTTTCAATTTTTCCGGGATTATCGCCGTACAATTGATTAATGTGTTCTTCAAAGGACCATAACCTTTCATTGGAAAACGCGAAACCAAAATATTTTTGGAATAAAACACTTTCACTCGGATTAAAGAGAGAAGATTTTTTTTCAATCTTATGATTAAATTTTGTTTCTTGGTGCAACTGAATAAAATCAAGCAATTTATAAGTGGAATCCAATTTTCTTTTTTTCTCAATCACCTCTCTGATTTTTTGCTCACTAATAGCAAAAAAATCCGGTACAAAATCTTTTAAATCAAAATCTCTTTTTAAGATTGTTGCATCAGTTACTCCAAAGGCATTTTGAAAAATATTCACAAAGATAGCATGGTCAGTTGTGTCTTGTTGCTCCTTGGTTTTTTCTATGCGACTCTCCCTAAGAATTTGGGAGAAATCATTACTTATACTTGATATTGACATAAATTAGTAATTAATTGGTTATAGTATATTTTGATAGATAATACTACAATCTTTGATTATGTCAATAATAGTGGTATAAAAAGCTTGACCAAAATAAACTAATAATAAACAATACAGCAAGAAAATATGATAATAAAAACACATGGACTCAAAAATCGTTGATCTTGATCAATATCGCCGCTCAAGAAAAATCGATGACGCTGATAGCAAAGAAGAAATGGATAATATAGAAAATCATAGTGTTATCCACTTTTATCTTTCCCATGATGGTCAAACAAATTTTGACCAAAGTCGGGTATTGCAAGATGTAGCTAAATATTTTTCCGGCCACCAGACTTTATGTTTAACTAAAGATCCATTCAAAGCGTCTGTCGATCGGAAAGAATACACAAAAACCATCGAAATTTATAATGCTTTTGGAAAAAAGACCATCGAAGTTTATAAAATTGAAATTAGCCGCAATAAAAATAATACGATATCCTGGCGAGCCATTAAAAAAATATAAACGATAGAAACCTTGCTAAAAACAAATAAAAATGTTACAATTACCAGATAATAAAAATCAAAAACAAATATTAATATGGAAAAAAATCTTGAATCTTTTCCTTCCTTAAATCAAAAACTACTACCAGAAAACAAGGAAATCAGGAATAATCCGGAAATAAAAGTGCCGAATGAAATGTTGTACACGGTGAGCGATGAACAAATCGGAAAATGGTTAAGTACGCCAGATACGGAAGAAGGAAAACAATGGCGCAAATGTTATCAATCATCCTTTTATGCCCAAACTGGTGTCGAATTTAATGAGAAATTTGAAGCAGAATCACTGACGGAAATCAAAAATATCAATCAACAATTAAAACAAGAAAAAAATGTTGATACTCAGAAATATTTGCAAGGAAGTCTGTTGAAAAAAACCATTAAGTATTTGCATGATGTTTGGCGCGTTGAGGTAATCAATCGAAATCAATATCTGCCCCTTGACGTATCAGAAATTGCTTCTCAAGCCCAAAAACTTCATCCAGAAAATGATTCTGGGATAAGTTACGTCAAAGACGCAATGATAAAATTGATTTCCACTCCTTCCATTATTGCTGACTCTTTCGGCGGCAATCATATTTTTCGTCGGCAAGTTACAAAGATACTGGAATATCATTTTTCCGGGATCATTTTTTCAGATCCTGCCACTGGTAAAAACTCTTCACTCACTGATTTTCTTTATGCGGACAATCGATTCAAAGGTAATACCGCCGATAATATACCTTTAGAAATACAGTCATATTTGCAGTTTGATGATAGTGTAGCCAACCAAACAGAATACCAAAAATATCTTCAACAACTAAATGGTATTTTGAACAAGTCTATGACTTTAGGTCAATTAAGCATGGCCCAAAGCATCATCGGTAAATTTTTGACGACTGATGATCTACAGAAAAAATTAAACTATGTCAACGAAGTAATAGTATATCTAAGCAGTACTCCGCAAATGAAAGATTTTAGTAAAGGGATTATAAAAAATATTAATAGTGTTATCAGTAAAATTGACCGGATTACAATAGATTCTCAAGAGATTATATATAACGACAAAGATTTTGATCAAAAAAAAGATCTAATCATACAACAACTAGCTTTGATCAATAATGAACCTTTTGATCAAGGAGACAAAGATAGTATCAAAAATAATTTAGACAAAATCGATAAAATCACTATCGGAAAAAAAGTAACCTTGAAAGAAGAAAATGCTATTCAAATACAGAAAATAATAAATAATTTCTTGTCTCGTCCCCTGAGCGAACAAAAAAATGATATTCAGGCGATCAGTCGTCTGACATCAAAATTTAGTAACAACACTTTGAATAAAAATATATCTTATCTTAAAGAAGAACCCGAAAAAAATGCTACCGCCACAACGCTGCTTGATTCCATTAGTAAAAATATTGAAAAAAATAAAAAATTCCCACAGGGAGATTTGATTGACGGCATGAACTATGCCGTTTCAGAAATTGATAAAGGAAAAAACGTCGTCGTAGTTCTTAATAAGATTAGAAATTTCATCTTATTGAAAAATATTTACAATTCAATAGAAGCCCTAAAAACCAAAAAGGGTATAAATGAAAAATCGTTTGAAACGAATTATGACAAATATAATAACCCCCTGATAAACAAAATGTCTCTTAGTAATATCAAGAAAATCCCTTTTGGTGAAATCAAGAAAGAACTAATTGAGATCAACTCTTACATGAAGAGTTATATTGAAAACATCAAGGACCCATTTTTTGATGAAAAAATAAAAAATACGATTCCATCTCATTCTGAAACCGATTTTTCAATTGATCGAAAAAACTATTTGAAACTACTCGATAATACTAATAAAAAATTCTCTATTGACCCGCTTGTTAATAAAAAAATAAAATTTATTCTCGTCTATGACTATACCTTGATGAAATTCATTCAGTTTCTTGCCGAACAACCAGAGTTACAAGCCAAAAATACAGATTCGCCCGAAAGTATTTTTCCCTCAGAGTTGGAAAACGATAATCTGAACATGGAAAAACTAGCCGCCTAATCAATCTTTCTCACCATCTCCAACCACTTCCCCGCATATTCCCCCCTCTTCCCCTCCGGATGAAATTTTAAAATATTTTTCGAAGCCATCGCTCCGTCGATATTATCGGCTGGGGTCTTTTTTTTGATTTTCATCAGTTGTGATTTTTCCAGAAAGATTTCTATCAAATCTCCGAGCCAACCTGATAATATTATCTCCCCCAACTTTCCCCAACAATTGGGCTTATCAGTATTCAATAGGGGATTGATCATCTTGGTATTAGGAATAAATTTTTCCACCCATTTATTCTTTCGCCAGAAATTTTCCGCCACTTTCATGTCGGTCCCGTATATCGGCCGGAGCCATTTGAGCCAGTACATCAGATAAATGTCATTCTCGTCTATTAGTAGTTTTCGAAAATTTATGTAATTTTCAGTTACGTAAAAACTCAGGCAAAAGCGATTGGCAACATTTTTGCCATGTCGCCATTTTCCCAAAATCAGCATCCAAAACGTTAATATCAACCGTGTAGTAAATAAACGGTCCTTTTTGGTTATAACCAGTAAATCAATATCCCCATTTTCTTTGGCGTTACTAAATCCCAGCGTATTGCTCACCCCCACCATCTTGATAAACGGCACCAGCCGAAAAACCCAAAGATGCTTTTCTATCATCCGCCATTTGTGGTAGGAAAATAAGTATCTCTTTTTTCTTATATCAACCAGCTCTCCCCGCCCGGATAAACAATAAAAACCATCAGCAAAATATAATTTATTTTCTTCACGTAAAGTATCAATCGCCTTCAAACATTCGTTTAAACCACATTTAACACCCCACAAATTGTCATAAATCTCCATATTGGTCAGTGGAAATTCAAACAAATCGTAGAAAGACAAGGTAGTGAGAACCGAACTGATGATATTTTTTTTACTCTCATTATTCATATTTCAACAATATACTGTCAATTTTCAATTTACAATTTTCAATTTTTATAAAATCAGGAAAAAACGCTACTGGACTTTAATTAGCATGTTTATTAGAATATATTTATGATCATCATTCTAATACATTTTCTATGACCATCCTCGTCACCGGATCGGCCGGATTTATCGGTTTTCACACTACTCAAAAACTGTTACAAAACGGGGAAAATGTTATTGGTCTGGATAATTTCAATGATTATTATGATCCATCTCTCAAAGAAGCGCGCAATCAGATCTTGGAAAAAAATCCAAACTATAAATTGTACCGTGGAGATCTTGCTGATTTGAACTTTCTCAAGAAAGTACTGGACGAAAATAACATTGATAAAATATGTCATCTGGCCGCACAAGCGGGTGTCAGATATAGTCTGACCAACCCACATGTTTATTCCCAAGCCAACATAACCGGATTCGTCAATTTGCTCGAAGAGGCAAAAAATCATGGGATTAAAAATTTCATCTATGCTTCCAGTAGCAGTGTGTACGGAAATAACTCTAAAGTGCCGTTTTCCGTCACCGACTCAGTCGATCGCCCAATTTCGCTTTATGCCGCTTCCAAAAAGGCCAATGAACTCATAGCTTATACCTACCACCATCTTTACAATCTCAACTGTACCGGGCTACGTTTCTTTACCGTTTACGGTCCCTGGGGACGTCCCGATATGGCTTATTTTTCCTTTACTCGCGATATTCTCGATCAAAAACCGATCAA
>DAIRGB010000008.1:0-21613 GCA_036794765.1 Patescibacteria group bacterium
CAGGCAATATTCCTTTCGGCCCATTTCTATTGGCTCGCAAAAGTCAATCGACCGGGACGCCGCATATAGTTGGGTAGGGGTAAATAGAATTTTGTCCGATCGTCGCTTATTGGATTACAAAAAACAACATCTTCTCAATCTATTTCAGCAAATAATCACTATTCCGCAATTTCCCATGAATATTGAAACAATCTTCAGTCCCAAGAAAAATTCGAGCCGGATCAAATTGTTTCAAATCAACCTCGCCTGTGGCCCAGTTTACGCCGTCCTCTCCGGCCACGATCGAGTAGGAGCTTGTTATCTCGCCGGTTTGCAGCAGATCCCGTGTGAAGTTGTAAATATACAATAAAAACCCTTATAAACTCTCTTAAACCCTTACAAACTAGATTATCTATTTAGTTTATAAGTGTTTTTAAGCGTTTATAAGGGTTTTTTAGTGTTTAAAAAAATGCCAGATATAGTTCAGTCTCGTGAGTGAAAAATTATTATTAAAAAAATATTTTATTGTCCTCTCTCCACCCTCGTCTCACCCGCATTGATAATCGTCAATTTCATCCCTTCTTTCAATTCCCCCGTCAGCATCTTTTCCGCGATCACATTTTTTACTTTATCTTGCAAAGTACGATATAGCGCTCGGGCGCCAAACTCCTGGTTGTAACCGCCGGTGATAAACGCTGACAAAGCTTCGTCCATGACTTCTACCGTAATTTTTTGGTTGGCCAAAGACTTGTTTATCTTGGCGATCATCAGTTTGGCGATTTGTACTATTTCTTCCACTTTGAGCGGCTCAAACATAATCACTCCGTCAAAGCGGTTCAAAAACTCCGGTCGGTACACTTTTTTCAATTCTTCCATTAGTTGTTCTTCGATCTGCTCGTGTGGCAGATTATTTTTTATCCCTTCCTGAATCTTGGGCGTACCTGCGTTGGAAGTAGCTATAATTATCGTATTATTAAACTTAACTGTTCGCCCCAGACTATCCTTGATTTTTCCTTCGTCCAAAACTTGCAAAAATAGATTCAAAATATTGGGATAAGCTTTTTCCAACTCGTCCAACAAAACCAAACTGAAAGGATTCTTTTTAACCGCTTCGGTGAGATAACCTCGTTCTTCAAATTCCGACGAACCCGGCGGCGCGCCGATTAATTTTTTAATATCACTTACTTCTTGATATTCACTCATATCCAAACGAATCATGCGTTCTTCGTCGCCAAAATATATCGCTGCCAAAGCTTTGGCCAATTCGGTTTTTCCCACTCCGGTCGGTCCGACGAACAAAAATGAAGCAATCGGTTTACTTTTATCCTTCAAACCCACCCTCGCTCTTTTGATCGCTTCCGCCACCTCTTTGACCGCCAATTCCTGACCGATCACCCGTTTGTGCAATTCATCGTGCAAATTTAGTAACAGCTTGGATTCTTCGGAGGTTACCTGGGCAATCGGCACATGAGTTTTTTCTTGCATCAGATTGATAATATCTTGCTTGGTCATCAATTTTTTATTCTGATTACGAGCCACCACTGCCGCTTCCGTCAAAAGATCATAGGCTTTGGATGGTAATTTTTTCTCGGTAATCAAATCTGCCGACAACTCCACCGCCATTTTCAAAGCCGGGTAGGTGATTAGTACCTGATTTTGATTTTCAATGCGATGAGTTACTTCCTCCAAAATCGCAATTGCCGTCTCATTGTCCACCTCCGGTATTTCGATCGCTGTCAACTCGGACACTATTTGGTCATAAGTGCTGATATATTTTGAATATCCCTCCGGACTGGTGGAGGCAATAAATTGAATCCGATATTTACTCAAAGTCTCCGACAAAATCGCCAAAGCATCCATTGGGCCACCAGAACGAGTCTTGATCCCCGCCAACAAATGTAAATCGTCGATATACAAAATCACGTTTTTTGCCCGTATTACTTCGTTCAATGCGCTTAGAAATAATCTTTCGGCCCCATCTCCCGCTGAACTAAACAATCGGGTTATATTCAAATTTATTAGACGCTTGTCTTTCAACATTTCCGGCACTTCTTCCGAAACCATTTTGTAAGCCAGACCATTGGCGATAGTTGATTTTCCTACCCCGGATTCACCGATAAACAAGATATTATTCTTGGACATTTTTTCCAAGACATTGATAGTCTGAGAAATTTCTTTTTCTCTACCGATTAATCTTTCCAGTGCCTCAAACTTGGCCATCGCTGTCAGATCTTGGCCAAAAGAATCCAATATTGGCGTCGGCACCGCCGTCCAAGCTCGGTTCATATGCCCCATTGGTTTAAAACGAGATTTTTCTCGATATTCCCGATTGCGGGCAATTTGTTTATTTATTTTTTCCTGCCACAGACAAACTGTTTCGATTTCTCGTGGAGATTGTCCCAATTCATCAAATATATGGGCAATTTCCGGATCGGCTTTAATCATGGCCAAAAACAAATGATTAAAGGAAATCTCGTCCGCTCGCATGCGAGCTCCCTCCAGATAAGCCTCAAGCAATACTTTGTCCCAATCTTTTTCCCAATTTTCTCGGCTTTCAAAATTGTTCAAGCGAAAATCGACAAAACCGGAAATAAGTTGCGGATTTAATTCCATTTTGACAATCATCCACAAAAATTTGTTGTCACTCATTAACTCTCGAAGTAACCACCAAATATTTGGGGTTTTGTTGGCCTTGTGTGCAGATATTATCGCCAAATTCAACGTCGTCACCAAATCCCCCTCAAACGCTTTTGCAATATCCACGCGTCGAAACAAACTGTCATGTGTCGGTACCGGTCCAAAATCCTTTACTGGTTTAATTTTTGCTTCCCGATAAAAATAATTGAAAGCTGTTATCAAAAGTAATCCCGACAACACCCACCACAAAAAAGTTGCCGGTGTACTTTTTGTCAAAATATCCAAAACAAAATTCTGCCCACCCTTCAAGCCAGTGACCGCTATAATCACCGTTGTCAAAATCAACATGACCAAATTGGCAAAAAACATCAAAGTCTTGGTCGTTTTTTTAAAACGCAAATATTCCGGCGATTTGATAAAAGTCGGATCCTTGCTCGGCCCCCAAAACAATATTGTACCGCCAACTTTCGCCAAATACTCCTTGCCATTGCAATACACGCAATTACCATCACTGTTATTCACCGCGCAATTTTGACAATCAATGAGTTCGACTTTTAGTTTATTCATAACTCGCTTAATAAAAGTTTCAAGTATCAAGTTTCAAATTCCAAGTATGAAATTAATAATTAATTCCCCAACTTGATACTTGAAACTTGTTACTTGAGCATTGAGGTTATTTCCACATCGTAAAAAGTATAAAAATTATTTTCCCAATTATAATCAACGGCAACAATACCCATAAAATCATGATCAGGCCGATAATAAGCAGAAAAATAAATTCAACTATCAATCCCAATATTATCCTCCCCGACCGGATAAAAAATCCGATCACTCGCCCGGCGTAAGTGTAGTCCTGGTAAAGAGGTTCAAAAATATGTTTGGCCATTATCTGAATTGCGAACATCTGTGAGATGGTGCTAAACAAATCCATAAAAATCCCCGCCAGTCCAACCGTCAAAGTTTTATAGTACCAATTTAAAAAAGTGATCATAACTCAATCTCCCTTGCTACATAACAAGCATTTTTCAACGGATAACCATTGAAATCAAATTCCTGTTTCAATTCTATCCTATTTTCCTCTTTCGTATAAGTATTTATAATTATATTTTTTATCACCTCGGAATTACTAATCGATCCGGATTGCGACTTACCCGGCACGATAATTTTTCGATATCCTTTTTCTCTAGCTATTGGCTCCAGTTCGTTCAAGAAATTTTCGATCAGTTCGTTCATGTCAAAATCTTTTGCATGTTTTGGAATATTAAAAGCTCTCACCAACATAGCGTCATTTTCTCCCTTTTCATCTTTGAGTTCAAAAATCAAAACTGATCCTACTATTTCTCTATTGGTGATAATGCGATAGGGCATAACCAATGGTTCTTTGATACCGTCATACAAGCTCATGTACTGTACTTTTTTTGAATAACAGGCGTCACCGATATATGCGGCGGCGCTGCCCAAAAAATCTCTCCCGGGAATAAATTTGATTTCAGTTATTTCAGATAATTTTTTTATCCGGTCTCGTTTTGCTCGTAATTCCGCCAGTAAATTTTTTTCAGGAGTAAATATTTTCACTAACCATTTTTGTATGTCCGGTTGAGACATGACTTTTGCCAATTCCTCTCCCCATATCTCTTGCAAACTATTATTTCCCTCGCTGCCATCTTCGATATGCCCGGTTAGTGCATGTTCCATAACATTGTTTATCAATAAAGACTCAGTTTGTTCAATATTCTCCGGATTTCCCAACGCCTTCAGGCGTTGGGCAGCTATCTCATCGCTTTGAAAATCTTTTTTCAATACTGTATGCCAAATAATTCGTTTAATCAAAGCCTCATGTCTATTGGAGAATTGAGTCTTGTTCTCCGTTATCAATTTCAATAAATCCATCAACGTTTTTCTATTGTCTATTCGCTCAAACTCATCTTGTGTTAATTCATTTCCAGTCATCTTTTCGATCATTCCCGCCCAGATTTTCCGCCAGTCGGTTTTTCTAAACTCCTTAATTTGACTGATAATATTGAGATATTTTTCTTTATCTTCGGCCGGTATTTCCGCTGCCTCACCCAACTTTTTGACATCAAAAGAAAAGATTTTGTAATTTTCCGTCAAATCTTTGATATTGTCTTTCTCCAGTAAAAAATTTTCGATTACTTCCTCTAAAGAAAGTTTTCCTAGATTGTGACTATGGCTACTCAATCCCAAAATAATATCCAACATTGATTTCTCAAAATTATTCAATTTGGTGAAATCGAGCTCAAATTTGTCGCCGACTAGACTATCTTCGATTTTTTTCTTGCTTTCCTCCAAATCTTTCAATGATTGCAAGCCAGTAGTATTTATCCTCTCCAATACAGTTTCGTTGGCCATATTATTGTCCTTTAACCACAGATCTCGATATGTTTCAAACCACAATCTCTCTTCATTCAAGCCGTAATTTTTGATAAATTCACCGCAGTATTTCCAACTGGTTTCAGTCAATGCCAGTCCGGCGGAATAATTGCTTATCAATCGTAACCAGGGGGTTACTCGATCATATTTACCCCGATTCAATGCTTCCACTTTTGGGTCGCTTTGTTCCCGTCGGTCGGGAGACTTCGGTAAACAATTAAGAAATGTAGCAATAATATCATTACCAAAAATCTCTTGATAAATCTTCTTGTTTACTAAGGGGCAATACAAAAACTCTTGAGTCAAACTATTTCTGACTTCATCTTTTTCTCGACTCAAAAATTCTCGCATTTGCCCAATTATGTTATCTGACATGTTCTGCCAATTGTATTCTTTTAAATTTATTTTCATGATTGCCATTTTTCTTTCATTCAACAATTTTTCGTATTCGGGTTCGAGTGGTAAAAATTCGGTATTCCAGTGTAATCTTTCGCAAACTGATAACATGGAGACAATAGTTGACAATTTATTGGGATTAAAATTCTTTTCTTTGGCAGCGCTATTTATCATCCAGGCTATCATCGCCTGTCCGATATTTTTCTCCCGGTTTTTCATCCGACTCAGATTCACCATCTCCAACAGGATGGATTTTTTATTTTTTTTGGGGCATTTCGTCAAAAATATTTTGATCTTCTCATTTATCTCTTCGTCAGTTAATTTGTTTTCTGATTTGTCTTCTTTCCATCCGGATATTTCGCCAATAAATTTGATTAGAAACTGTTCATTTTCTTCGGCCAACAAATTCTGAAAAATTTGATTTTTTTCCAACCTCACATCGTTTTCCAAAGACAACAACCAGGCATATATTTTTTCCAATGAAACTCCGCTTTTTTCCGAAAGCGTTCGAGCATTTTCCCTCGCATTTATTTGGCTTTGGTCAATTTTATATGCGAGACTGGAAACAAATTTTTTATATATCATCTGTTGGTATTGAATAATATCTTTACTTTCCTCAAATTCTTTTACATCTATTTCCCAGTTGGGCAATCCATCATTATCGGTTGCGGTCATATCAATCATCTCGTCCAATTGTTTTACCCAATCCTCAAAGCTAACAAACGGTCTTTGATGATTGATGCTATCATAGACTTTGTGAAAAAATGATTGCACCTTTTTTTTCTCCAGTCCGGGCATCATTTTTACCATCTTAAAAATACCTAAAACATTATCCCAATTAGCTACTTCCAACAATTGTTCCCCAAATTTATCCAACAAAATCCGTTCCTGGCAATATCCTGCTGCCGCCATCTTAGAAAAAATATCCAACTCATATCCGACTATTTGCGGATCAAACGGAAAACTTTTTTTGTTTTTTAGACTGTCAAAAAAATTCTGCCAGATTTGCTCTTTGGCTAGATTTGTATTCTCAGAAATAGTATTCCAGCCTTTCAAAGTAGCTTCGCCGAAACTCATCCTCCTCGATAAATCGTCTTTAAAATCCTGAAATATCCGATCTCCCTCGTCTTTACTCTCTGCCAAACTAAATATTCTATTGGCAAACCTGTCCAAAGAGCTTATATTGTCATGATAAAATCCGGCCAAATCTTTTTCTGTTTTGATATTTTTTTCCAAATCAGCAGTAATGTTTTTTTGCAAAAGTAATCGTGAATACTTTTCCTGTCTTTGTACCCATCGTTTGTCGGCAACTAAAAATTTAAGGTCGGGGTCGTTATCATTTTTGCCATGCATTTTGTCTCTCAAACGATTAAACATAGAAGATGGATCAAAAAACAACTTTAATCTCTCGGCATCCTGATTGGTAAACTCATCTCCCTGATTCCATTTCGCCTTCAAATCGTTCCCTCCATCAGAGTATGCTATTTTACGATCTGCAACTTTCAAAACTGAAGTCTCCTGTCTGATTGTATGATAAAAATTACTCTTCTTTTTCAAACCGGCTTTTATTTCCGTCAAAAAATCAAGATGTGTTTTTGCTTTGTATCCGTTTCCTTCCAGCCAATTGTGTTTGATTCCCAAAAACAAATAGGGCAAAATCTTTTCCGGCTCAATAATCCTGTTCAAAATTTCTTTGGTTTGCTGGGGATGAAAAACAAATTCATCTTCCATTAATTTACGAGTGATTTTTATTGCCAATCCGTCAATTATTTCTCTAATCATCGGGGCGTTGTCAAACACCTCCCTATAATTTTTCCAATCCCAATCCGCCACCTTTCTCACTCCGTAATCGTCATAATCAGTTAAAAATATATCACTGTCTTGAGATAGCCACTTTTGAGGATCGAAGCTATAATTCTTTTTATTAGAAACCACTCTCTCCTGTTCAATTTTTTCACTCCTATCTTTTATTGCCTTCTCCAAAATTTTACGATAATCATCCTCCCATTTTTTATCCAACAAAGAATTGGCCACGTTGGCAAGAATCTCTTTCTTAAAATTTTGCCTGGTCAAATCCCAAAGGATTTGATTGTCGGACTCGATTTTTCCTTCATATTTCTGCTCGATTGACTTTAAAGCTCCCTCGATTGTCTTGCCAATTTCTTTCTTGGCTTTAGCAGCAAATAATTTCTCCGGTGTATTTTTTTGATAGAACTCATCAATCTTTTCCAAGGACTCTTCATCCTTTTGTTTTCTACTCGATAAAATATACAAATCATCTTTTTGTTTTCTGATCTCTTGATTTACTTCCCTCAATTTTTCTTTTGGTTGAAAAATATAAGCGATGTCGGAAATCGGGATTAATCTGGTCCAATGGTTTTTTCTTATTTTTTCTCTTTTTTCTTCAAGAGTAGCAATCTGATTCTTTAATTTCATTTCATCCGTCGATTTTTCCTCGATAGTAGTTATCAGTTCGCCACGCAGACACTCACCAATTTTTGCTATCGCCAAGATATCGCCGACATTTTCTTCATTGATATCTTGATTACTCATAGATGTCAGTTTCTGCCAAAAAATCTCTTTTTCTTCTTGATCAATCTTCCTGTTTTTCTCAAAATATTCTCCTTCCTGAATCTCTTTCAAGTCTTGATCCATCATGATTAATCCACTTTCAACCCCTCGCATCCAAACTAAATCTTCATTGGGTTTCTGTTTTTGGACATCTTGTATTGGTCCGGCAAAGGGGTTTTTTCCCAGATTATTTTCATTATTCTCAAAAACACTATCAATTTTTTCAATTTCTTCAATCATCTATTTTTATTTATTTTCACCTATCTAACTACTCATTTTCTTCGCTTCCAAATATTTGACAATAATCTCCATAACCACTCTTTCCGGTCGGGAAAGAAGTCCTTTTGGTACCGTGTCGATTATGATTCTTATATTTTCCAAAGCCTGACTCGTAGTCAAATTTTTATCTTGTTTCTTGAATTTATTGATAAAAGTTTCCACCATCTCAAACATTTCCTTGCCGCTCGCCACCTTTTTGTCTTCTTCCAAAATGCTATTGTACTCTTTACCAAATTCCTCCAACAACAAAAATTGAATTTTTCTTTTAATATCTTGATTTAACATATCTTTTCTTTCTGAGCCGGTGTACCAGTAAGTATTTAATACTCGCTCCACAATTTTGAAATGAGATTTTTTGGTGACAAGAACCAGATAATCATTTAATATTTTTTCCAATTCTCCATTATCAATCTTGGCAATATCCTCAACTCGCAAAGACATCAATTCTTCCATCTTATCTTCAACTGTCTTTATCTTTCTCTCCTTTTTTTGCTCGGTCATTTTTTCTTTTTTCTCGATTGTTTCGATATTCAAAAATAGGTCTATTTCCTTCTGCTGTTTTTCGTCAATTCCGCCGGGCGTGCCGTCCACCAGTTGCAGAGTGGCGTTACCGTCTTTATCCGGCCAAAGGACAAATGTTTTAGCATGAGCTTCCTTGGAAGTAGCTACTTTCCCGTCCACGTCAAAACCACTGGCATATCCGGCCATGAAACCGGCCTTTCGTAGCAATGCAATTGTCAACAAGGCATAATCAGCACAGACGCCGGCTACAAACTTTTTTTTCAATTTGCCGGCCATCTTTGGATCTTTTTTCAGCGAATCCATCCTGGATCTCATTAGTAATAATCTCTCATCCAAGGTTGTATCACTTTTGTCTTTCAGGGTCTCCGCGTTTTTCATGTCGTAGTAACCAATTTCTTTCACAAATTCTTCAATCGCCTCCACTTTTCCCTTTGGGGACAATAACTTTATTTTATCCAAAATCTCCCCAAAATTTTCATCCATTTTTGGAGCAATATCTGTTAACAAATCAGACATTTTATTTTCCCAAATAAACTTATTTCTAAAACTGTCATATTCTTCAATTTCCAACATTCCTGTCTCAAACTGATTTTCTTTCCATGAATATCTCAGTTGAGCAATGTCATCTTTGGGATTAAAAATAACCGTTCTTTGGCCAAACTCATTGGTCGTTCCACTTTTTTCCAAAGATATTTCTTTCCCTTTGCTGGTTATTCCTTTTATTCTCGACGAGATTATTGCCGACTGAATCGGTTTTGGCAAAATTATTTTATCCCATTTTTTATCAACATCGATTGTGGCGGTAGTTTCTTTTGTAGGTTCGGTGAGAAGAAATGTTGCTGGAAAATCAATCTTTCTCCAACGTTTCCCGTTATCACATTTTCCCAATATCTGATCGCAAATAAAACCTTTGTATTCCTGACCAAATTTCATCACCTCCAAACCAGATCCTTTTTCCTCGGGATCGCCACCCAGTATTTGAACATTTTCCTGGTCTTGGAAAAAATCACCCAAATTTGGTTGCTCCGATATTCTTTTTGTTTTTCCACCCAACCAATTTTTAATTCCTTCCATCGCCTTTTCACCCAATAATCTGGATGTTATATCCTTGGCCAACTCTTTTACCCAATGATCTTTCTTAGCCGGTTCGTTTCTCAATTTTTCTTCCTTTTCTTTGAAGACAAAATCCACCATCTCTCTGGCCAATTTTTCAATATTTCGATCTTTTTTGGCCCGGAAATAATTCAAAAACAATTCCGGGCTGGTCTGTACCATTTTGGTTATTTTGTCGGCAAAATTTTCCGAATGTGATCGATAATCCTTTTTGGGATCCCACTTCTGCCAAATTTCCCGTATGACTGAATCATTTTCAAAATAATCCAATATTTTTTTCTTCAATCCCTCCCGTTCATTTTTCAACTTATCTGATTTTTCGGCCAATTTTTCTTTACCTGATTTGGAATAGGTATTTGACTGTTTCCTTCTAACCGATCGTTCCTCGTGCGCCAACCAATCATATTTCTTTAAAAGATTGAGCAATTTCAATTTGGTTGCTTCTTCTTCGGTCAATCCGTTTTTTTTGTCCAAATCAACCGCCACTTCAACGATCTCATCTCCCCGCCGTCCGCAAATCAGCAGTTGATTTTCGTATTCCTTCAAAAAATAAATCTTGTCCCATTCTCCGCCCACATCGCCGATACCTTCGATATATATTTTGGTCTTGTCTTTCTCTTTAAAAACCACCAAACACTTTTCCTGAAAACTCTCTATTTTTAAAATATCAGAAAAAGTCTTGTCCATAACAAACCGTCCTCCCCCCCGCCAGTCAACCACACATAATACTATTTCTTCTGATTCTCCCGCCCGAGCTATGTTTATGGGATATACTATCCGATCATTTACTCCATCTTTCGTTAATCTCAAAACCAGATCGATATCAGTTTCCCTACCGGCATAATCATTAATTTTTTCTTTTTTATCTGTCCCACCAACAGTAAGACAGTGCATTTCGTTTCTGGCGTTTACCCAATAGACCTTATCCTGTATTCCCCATATTTTTCTAATTGAACAATTTTCTTTGATCAACGATCCGGAAAATTCTGACCAGATTTCCTCCGGCCCGTCCGGATTAAATTGCGGATCATTTTTCTTTATATAAATATATTCGCCAAAAATGTATTCGCCTTTAAAATCTATATTATTGTGTTTTTGCGATATTTTGGTCCCGTTTTCGTTCACGATAACACTTCCCGTCGATTGACCATTTTCGTCCAGTTCATGGGCAACAAACACCATTTCGTTGATTGGCTTGTATATTTTACTTACCGGTATTAAACCTTTCGGAATCGTTTTTCTCGATCCATCTCCTTTTACTATGTACCATCTCCTATCCGTAGTTTTTACCGTGAAAACAAGCCCGTCATCAAAAAATGAAGGCTTATCGCTCCATGCTACATTGTTTTCAAAAATACATTTTAGTTCAGACTGATTGTCTTTCAAAAAAACACTATCCGTCGATTTATCAGACTGACGACCGAAAATAACTCTATTTTTTTTATCAAAATCTTTATCCAAATATTCAATATTTTCCCCTAACATCTCGTTTTCCCAGCTAAACTTTTCTCTCAAGAAAATTTTTGCGCCATCAGTGCCACGAAATAAAAAAAATTTACCAAATTTATTTTTATTATATTCGGTCTCGTCATTTGTCCTTTCTTTTCCTTGGCAATCATGAGAAAGTATTAAATTAGACTCATATACATCTTTTTTAATAACAAATCCATCATTAATACTATAAATATATCTTTGACTATTGAATATTTTTCGATCAATAGGCCAATATGCTGTTTTCCGTTCCTCCATTTTTTCTGTTAATTCTACCACTCCTCTTTCTCTGTCTGGTGCTTTTATATTATACTCTCGTTTATCACTATCAAACTCCAATCTCGCTTCCGGATTGGTTTTCTCCAATGATTTTTTTATTTCCTTCTGTAACCCATCGATTGCTACTTCGCGGGCAAACTCCTGTTGCTTTTCCCGCCAGTTTTGCTCGGTATCGTTTAAAGTCTCATCAAGAATCCTTCTTAATAGCCTCAACTGTTTGGCCCTTTTTTTGCCGGAATTTATATTTACTCCCACCGAATGATTTACTTTTTGTGGCTCGGTCTCAGGTGTGAAAAATTCCTGCAAAGTACTTTCCGCCAAAGTCACCGCCGCCGACCGTGGATCTTTATAATCCAGCGCTTTCAGTTTTTTTAGCCGAAGATACTCAGAGTAATGATTATTTATTTCGATATATAATTCTTGTGCTTTCTTGGTGGAAAAGGGTATTTGATCAAGGGATTGGTATTCTTCTTTTTTATTTTCCCTACATCTATTTTGAATCTTATCCAGTGCTTTCAAATATTCTATTCTCAATAAAATTGCTTTGTTATCTGAAAACGAATTGAGTTTCGAGATTCTACCTTTAATTTGCCTTTCAATTTCATTGAAAAGCAATTGATGTTTCTCAACTCCCTTATGTCCAAAAAGACTAACTGGATCAATATTCTCAATTTTTAGATTTTTTAATAATTCCCAACCTCGTTCCGCATCACATTCTTCAAATACTCTTTTCGCCAAAACAATATAATCAAATTCTGAAATCTCTTTCGCTTTATAAGATTTTAGAATATCTTCCTGTAATTTCTTTTCCCTTTGGAAAACATCTGTTGCTGCCTCTACCACCTGCTTTTTGTCCAGATATACACCCCGATCAACTGATCGTTCCAAATATTTTTCAATCCCTTTGTTCTTTGGGTCAATTTGCTGGTGTTTTTCTCCCGGCATATGATAGGGTTAGGATTTTTCCAAATCTGTACATTATCTCACATTATCAGGTAAAAATCAAGGAAAAATATCACAAAATATGTAGGGGCGGGTTTGAAACCCGCCCCTACGAAAATTGAAATATAACCCAAATTTTACTCAATCACCAATCTCTTGTCCTCCTGGCTGGTCAAACGGAACGTTGGTTCGTCAACTTGATTGATTGTCACCGGTTCGCGGGTGAAGTCGCCCTTGTTGCTTACCCGGGCAAAATAACTGATATATCCACCCTCGCAACCGGAATGCATCAAATTTTTGTAAACTATAAAACTCAACTTTTGTCCGTTGATATCCGACGGGAAGTACACATTGCATTTCCAATTTCCTCCATCACTTCCCCAATATGGTGTATATGTTCTGGTAATTGGTTTTAGTCCACTAGGTAAAAGATCGGTAATCTGATAGGCGTCAGACGGAGCCTCTTCGCTGATTTGAGGAAATATGCGCACTTCAACCAAATCATTTTCTCTGATGGCATCTACCTTCTGGTCGTTGACCCAATATTCCCGGCTGATTTTCAGATTTTTGTCAGTTTTCGTATCTATTGCTTTCTCTTCCCAATTTGCTACCGCTGTTATTTTTCCTTTTATTTGGGAGAACGTCATAGTGCCATTTTCGTCGTTGGTCAAACTCAAAGCAAATTCCTCATTATTTTTTAAGCTTATTTTTTTGCTTTTTCCCGCCACAGTATAAGTAAATTCACTATTCAAATTTTTGTCCTTACTCAAAATATTCTTGGTGATTATCATGTTTTCCAAAAGATACAAATTTTCGCTATCTCGACGCTCATGAAGATAATTCATTAAATTTTCCTTCTCCTCCATGTCGGTAGCATTGGCCAATATTGCCGCCAGACTGGTGATCTCGTCCTGAGCCGATTGGTCTGATTGTGGAATAAACATATTGTCACCGCTGGTTCTAACATTTTTTTGCAAAACATTTTGCAATATATTTCTTCCCAACTCTTTGGCACCAGATTTTTCCGCCGCCAATCCCAAGTAGATTTGATCAATTGGTTTCAGTTCCGGCCACTTCAAAATCTGATTGACTTGATTCAAAACCGGTTCATCCAGATTTGTTAAGCCATACAAAGCCATGGCTATCTCAGCCGTATTACTTTTTTTATTTTCCAAAATATTATTAAAATATTTTTTGGCTTCGGTAACATTTTGCCATTCAGTCGGGACGATTCCAGCCGTCAGTGCCGACAATTTCAAGTCGCTGTCGGAATAGGGGAGCAACGACCATCCGCCATCTTCTCGTTGATATTTGGCTATGTCGTCAACCTGTTGCGCGCCCGATCCGAGACCAAAACTTTCATGCAAATATTTTTCTGCTACTACCGGCGCCAGCTTTTGATCGATTCTCTCTCCATCCTGCCAACTGGCATTGAGTAAATTTTCGTAAGCCCATCCGATATCGCCGTTGAAAAACTTCCACTCCACCCGGCCATTTTCTGATTGTTGTTTCGGTTTCAAATCCACTGCCAATTTCACGCTCTGGCTCATCTGTTTGGTTAATCGTGTATCATTCACAACAAATGAACGCTTTACACTGTCAGTCAGTCCTTTGGCTTTTGCTGTCACGATTATTTCCTGTTCCCCCACTTTCAACTCCGGCATCGACCACTCGATTGTCGTAAATGCTTTACCGTCCAACTTTTCTTTTGTTTTCAAAGTTTTTGATTCGACAGTAATTTCCACATCGTCATTCGCCGTCAGATTTTCTCCATAGACTCGGATGGGAACAATCGGCTTATCTGTATTGACATAACTTGTATTCAAAGACATGTCCAAAAATACTGGTTGAGTCACTACCAATTTGTTGGTGCCACTACCGGCTCTCAATGTGGACGAAATTCCCTGAGTGGTAATTCTCCAACTGGTAATATTATCCGGTAAAGTAAATTTGACCGTGGCTTTCCCGTTTCGATCAGTTTTCCATGAGGAGAAAAATGCAGTGTCTTCAAAACTTTCCCTGCCCCCGCCCTTGCTGTTGTGGACATAAACTCCGTCAGCAATATATGTATGGGTTGCCTCCGTGGTAAAGTTGTAAACAGTAAATCGACCACTTTTAGTTTCTATTTTCTTTACTTCGACCAATTCGCCGTCTTGACCCCGCAAATAATCTCCCACTTTTATCTCGCCCGCCATCATCCATTTGTTATTGACTAGAAGTCGATGATGGGATGTGACATTTAGTTGATCGTTGATTACCAAATATCCGCCAGAGATTTCGTTGAAAATTTTCGTTACCTTGTCTGTCATCTTGATATTGGAATGCTCGTTGACAAAGGTTGATACCAAGTCACCCAAACGAATGTCCTCGATTGCCTTGGTGGTTCCATCAGCCATCAATATTTTTGTCCCGGCGGTAAAGCATCCACCTTGGAAAATCATTTTCGCCAACGGTTTATTGGAAGTTTCGCTAAAGAAAATACCGTCTTCCACTTTTGAGTACAATAAAGCCAGAGTATCCACCGGTTCCCGATTGAACAAATCAAAATATGCCTCATCAACCAAAGAGATATTGCCATTTGCTTCGATTGGTTGGCCATTTTCGTCTTTTACCTCAATTTTTATCGTCGCTTCGTCACCCGGTTCGTATTGCTCCTTTTCTGCTTTTACCTCAAGCTGCAATCGGCGCTGCTCATAATCAAAAAATATAGTCATATCATTCCAAACTTTTTTGGTGTGATAAAAACGTGCCCCGTCAAAATACACTCCGACTACACTGATATTGGGAATATGTTTTTCTTCAAAAGTAAATTCATATTTGGAGCTATCGCCAACCTGATATTCAGTGATTCCGTTTTGTGCCTGATAAAAAATATAACTTCCCGTTTTATCAGGCATGGATTCAAAACTATTTTTTACCATCGTCAAATTGACTTTCTCTCCCAATTTAAATGTTTTGACATCTTCATTTTCATCTCTTCGAAAACCATAGGAATCAATAGAAATGCTCGAATTGTTTCCTCCGTCAAAATAAATTGTGGCTCGATTGAAATATTGCCTTCCGTCCGGATCCACTATACTTGCCCGCATTGTGTAATCTTTCCCCGCTGTCAAATCTTTCAATACATAATCATACTCTCCATTTTCGTCCGTTTTCTCCCCAAATTCTTTGATCAATTTTTCTTCTCTCGAATAACTATATTTTTTTCTTGTCACTTTGTTGATAAAATCATATTCTTCTTCTCCCGTTTCGGTCCTCTCCCACCAGGTTTCATAAATCTGAACTTGTATTTCATGATTGGGCAATTTCTGTCCGATATAATCATCGTAATAATTTTTTTCACCCAGATTCAACCGCTCAAAACCGACTTCATTAACATTAATTTTCCAGGCAATTTGTCCATTTTCCTCATCATACTTACCCGATATCTTCACCATTTCTTTGGCCGGAAAAACGTCTACGGATGTTGCTCCGACAATCTCTCCTTCTTCCGCCCGCAATGGCCTTACTTCGATCGTGCTCGAACTTGACCAGCAGTTGTAATCGGAACAATTGGCTTTATCAGTAGTCTCAACTGTAAAATTTGTTTCTCCTACTTGATCGGTCTTGATGGTCGAACCCTGATAATCCAAATCCAGATTGGCAACGGGTGTTCCGTCAAAGTATCTTGCCTTTACCAAAACATTTACCGTCTCTCCTTGAACTACCGCTTTTTTATCCGGCAACAATTCAATCCTGTAAGCCGGCTTGATATAATCTTCGATATTCAAATACTGAGTGAGTAACAATTCATCATTTTCCCCTCTGATAGTAAAATTCAATGAACTGGTCGGCATGTTTTTCAACTGATATTCCCCGCTAAATACTCCGTCTTTATTCAAATCAACTTCTACCGTTCCGAAGACATCTGTTTGTGGATAAAACATTTCTACTCCGACCGATACTTTGTTGACCTTTGCGGTATTTGCATCACGAGGTTTTATCATTCCCCAAAATTTGATCGTGTCTGTCGGATGATAAACGCTGCGATCAAGAAAAACATATCGCCAAAAATTATCATTTTCCGAAGTGTCTGTGTCAAAAATCCGCCCACGTTCATAGTTTTTTATCGGAATCACCAATGCTCCGTCCGCTCCGGTCGCCAGTAAAAATCGACTTTTCTCCGATGTCGTCAATAAAACTTCCGGTGTCGCAAAAAAGGCAATTCCCTCATTATTTGTTCTTTCTTCCAGCTCACCTTGGTACAAAGTTAAAATCGTTTCCGCCGCCGGTTTCTGTCCCGCCAAGCTATAAATTCTCACCAAGCTATTGGTCTTGCTGATCGAGGTATATGCGGTCAAATTACTGATTTGAATAAAAGATTGTCTGGTTTGTCCTTTGACTGTAAATTGCGCCAGATAATATCCGATGGGCAATTTATCCGGAAACAAAATATACTGATTGTAATCCAAGCGATGAATCGGCAAATCATATTCGCCAACTTTGTTTAAACCGGCCACATCCACCTGCGCGCGATTACGCGCTTGACTTGCCCATAACGGAATTTCGTTTCGTTTGTTCAACAAATCCAAAAATTGATCCTGTGATTCCAAACGGAATAATCTGGTTGCCACATTTTTATTTTCGTCTGAGTCAAAAATATTGACCCACATCTTGACTCCCGGCACTTCCTCCGGACCATATTGTCCAACCTCATCCTCTATTTCAAAATATCCATCTTTTGTAGTATCGGTGGAGGTTTCGAAAGCAAAAGTATAATCCTCGGTCAATTTTTTATCACTTCCATCCAAAGCAATCGACTTGCTGACTTTCACTTGATACCAAGTTGAAGCTTGCAAATTTTGTGTCGGCACAAATACCAAAGTTTTATAATGCTTTTCCAATCGACCCGGTACGGTTGGAATGATCTCGATCGCCTGCTCAAAATTGACAAAATTTTCCTGATTAAAGTTTATTTCTATTCCGCTATCCAAAGGCACGGCGTCACTTTTGTCTCCGGGTATAGTTCCGGTAATTCTAAATTCATCCTTGATCTGATAGGCCCAGTCAAAATCACGGCTTTCCAAAACATCGGCGTCTTGAGTGGTCGTCTTTAATTTAAATTTGTAAACCTGCTTCCGATTCAATTTTTCTTGACTGTCAATCAAAAATTCCCGCGCAGAGATTTCTTTGACGCTATATTTAAAATTTGGTTCAACCTCCAGATATTTTTCTACGTCCGCCAATTTCAAATCAATCTTGCTTACCAAAGAAAAATCACTTTCCTCATCGATTCCGATGCTGTCCGCTTTTGTCGGTTTAAAAGTAAACATCTCGTCCGCTTGCGCCCGCGGGATCAAAATTCCTCCGGTCGTCTGATCGGTCCCGGGTAGCCAATACAGCAATGAAGCGACTATTGCCACCAGTAAAAACGAGGCAATTCCCACCGCCCATTTTTTTTGAGTCAAAAATGCCAACCAATCAAATTGTTGCCCTTTGACCATTTCTTTTTCCATTGTTTTCCTTTCTCCCTGCCGCGCCTGTTTTAATCTGTCAAAAAGAACATTTTTAAAACTGTTGTCAGCAGGAATTGCTTTAAATTTAGCCTGATAAATTTTCTTTCCTGCTTCTAACAACGATCTTTCTTCGTCATTATTACACTTGATTTGATCAAACTTTCCCGTCTTGATCGCCTCATCTAGTTTTTTATTGAAATTTGCATCCATATTTCTAAATTTATTATTGGATAACCTGTAAAAATTTTCAATTTTCAATATTTCCTTTTCTTTGTGTCATCCTGGAACTGGAAGGTAATCCGCTCCAATATCCTTAGATCCATTTCCTTGAATTATGATATTTTTCTTTCTGGATTCTGGATGTCGAAGCGCGATTACGCTTTCGGCTCCAGAATGACAACTTCTTTATTAAAAATTGAAAATTATAAATTTCCTTTCTCGTACTCTTCCCTAAATTTCCTCAACGCCCTAAATATCAAAACCCCCGCGTTATTCTCCGATATCTTCATTATTTTCGCTATTTCCTGATTATTGAGTTCCGCAAAAAATTTCAAATTGATAATCTGCTGATAGTTTTCGGGGAGAGTTAAAATAATTGTTTGCGCTTTCTCCAGCTCTATTTTATTGGCTGTCTGTTCCCCAACATTCTCCCTCGAACCGATATTTTCCAGCATTTCCACTCCCACCACCGGTTGTTTTTTTCCGCTTCGATAATGATCAATCAATTTATTGGTCGCAATCCTGTAAATCCAACAACCAAAAGACATCCCTTGATCATGGTAATCCTTGAGGTTGGTAAAAACTTTCATAAACACTTCCGATACTATATCTTCGCAAATTTGTTTTTGGCCAACCCGTTTGTAAACAAACCCGTATATTTTCGGAAAATAAAGATTGTACAATTGCTCAAAAGCCAGATCATCCGTCTTGGCTCTTTCAACCAATTCCTGCTCCATTTGCAAATCTATTTGATTACTCTCGTCCATAGATATTAACGAAGAACATTAGTTGCCATTACACAAATCAAGTAATTTTCTTTTTTAGCTCTATCAAAAAATCCATCCTCTTTTCCATCTCTATCTTGGCAATCAATAATTCATCAATATCAAAAAACAATACCTTGCCAATAAAGTACGGCTTAATTTTTTTCTGAAACCTGGGAAAACTCATAAATATCATTTCATTGTTTATCTCAATCGCATCAAATATGCCTCTCATTTGCCCATCTGTTAAAAGATGCATTACGTCCGGTTGCAATACTTCCAAGGCCCGCCGATGTTCATTTTCTTCCGTCATTACCAACAACTTTTTATGAAGTTCATTACTCTCCAGTCTTATCTTCTTGCCTTCCGGCCAATTATGTTCAAAATTGTGATCATACAATATCACCCTAGGCTTTTTTTCGTCGGTTAAACGAGTAATTGCAAAATAATATTTTTCTGCTACCGATTCTTCTTTATCGTAATAAGATAGAAATTTAAAATTAAATTTTCCCCATCTTATCTTTTCATCCTTGTAATTAAATAAATAGTTGTAAATAAACGATGATCCTCGGACCACGTGTATAACCGGTAGAAAAAAATCCTTTGCACCATCGAACCAAAAGCAATAAATCTTCTTCATTGCTTCGTCTTGCAGGTTATTTTTTACTATATTCAAACTCAAATAATAAAACAAAATACCGCATACGATCGTTATGAGATAATTCCCTTGCCAAGCAACCTTGGGTATTAAGACAATTATGATCAAAAAAACAAGTGGAAACACTATCAAATTTTGAATGTAATAAATAGTGGAAAACGGATGTTCGGCCACAAAAAAAGCTATGTTTATCTCTTCTTTTGAATATTGATCGGAAAAATTATCTACAAAATAATCCAACTCCAATTTTGGATTTTTTTGTTTTTCCAGATACATCTTTCTCGCTAGAAGATAGACCTTTTTACTTTTACCGATGGAATCGCTATTCATTTTTTTTAAAAAAAATATAAGGAAATGTATCCCGGATATTGAAGCGCCCAGTAGGGCTTTCGGCTCCACGATGACACGTCAGCAATATATCTAAATATTATTGTTCATTATTAATTATTCATTATTAATTTTTCTCCAACCACCTGATCGTGTCCAGTGCCGCTTTGCAGCCATCTCCCGCCGCCACTACCGCCTGGCGGTAACGACCGTCTTCAATATCACCGCAAATAAACACCCCTTCGATAGAGGACATATTATTTTTCTCTTTCTTCAAATATCCCAATTCGTCCATCGGCAATTGACCTTGGAACATTTCTGTTGTTGGTATGTGGCCAATCGCCAAGAATAATCCACTTGCCGTCAACTCGGATTGTTCTTGGGTTTTATTATTAATTATTTTAACCCCCGCCAAATTCTTGTCCCCCAAATATTCAATCACTTCCGTATTGTACATAATCTTTATTTTTTGGTTAGCTTCCGAGCGCTCAAGCATTATTTTACTTGCTCTCACTTTGTCGCTACGCACTAAAACCGTAACGCTTTTCGCAAACTTACTTAAAAAGTTGGCCTCTTCCATCGCGCTATCCCCACCTCCAACCACGATTACGTCTTTTTCTTTAAATAACGCACCGTCACAAGTGGCACAGACCGACAGACCGCGTCCGATAAACTCTTTTTCTCTAGGTAACCGCAAAGTTCTCGGTTTCGTTCCGGCACCAATAATTATCGATTCCGCTTCTTCCCATTTGTCTCCCACTTTCACTTTGAAAGGTGAACTCTTAAAATCAACTTCCGCCACATTGTCCAAAATAAACCTGGCACCAAACTTCTCCGCCTGTTGTTTGCAACGCATCATAAGTTCCGGTCCCATCACTCCATCCGGAAAACCAGGGTAATTTTCTACACAGGTTGTCCACATCAGCAATCCGCCCCACTGTACCCCGGCAATCACCAACGGTTTCAATTCCGCTCGCCCCGTATAAATCGCCGCCGTCATCGCCGCCGGTCCCGAACCGATAATTATTACTTTTTCCATAAAAAAATCTCCAATAATGTTGCCGTGATAAAATATTTTTTCCCAATAAATTGTCTCAAAACTTATTCTTCGTCCGTCCAAAAACCGATTTGCTCGTAACCATTAATCACTGCAATCACATTTCCCGGAAAGGTTTGAATAATCTTATTATAATGAAGAACATTCTCGTTGAATATCTCTCTGGTCGCAGCAATCTCGTTTTCGCAGTCTGATAAAGTATCTATCAACTCAACAAATAATTTATCCGCCTTCAAATCAGGATATTTTTCCATTAGAATATTGAAATCTTGTTTTTTCTTTCTCAATTCGAGATTATTTTTTTCATGTAGTAGATATTTTTTGATTATACCCAACAACCCATTGATCAGATGATGTCTCTTTGCCAATTGTATATCAATATTTGAACGTGCCCCGGAAATAAAATTTTTGTATTTAACGATTTTTCGCCACAAATACAAATAAAGAATAATTAAAATAATAAAAATTAATATTCCCAAAACAACCCAGACAT
>DAIRGB010000001.1:0-96018 GCA_036794765.1 Patescibacteria group bacterium
AAAGGGAAAGAAAAAGAAATGACAAAATTTTCCAAAAAAGAAAGGGGGTGGAAAATTTGAAAAAAATTAGTGAATCCAAATGGAAAGAATTCTATCAATTATGTTTTAAAACTGCTGAAATTCCTGAAGTAAAACAGGAGGATCTGGAGGTTGGGACATATACTAACCAACAGATCGCTGAACATTTCAGAAAGGAACCGGAAAAACTGGTAGCTGTACTAATGCAGTTACCAAAAGATGCCAACCCAGGATCTAAAAGATCAATCCTTTCATTCTTGATAGAAATGTAAAAAAATATACACTAACAATACAAGCGTTGCCCTTTATTTAAAATAAAAAAGAGCAACGCTCTTTTTTTGCCCAAAATTAAGAAAATCATTTAAAAAAATAACAAGACATTTTTATCTTGTTATTACGAATATACTGTCTAGTACAGTATATTCAAGTCGAAAGGTGGCCAATGGGAATCGAACCCACAACCTCCAGTGCCACAAACTGGCGCTCTAACCAATTGAGCTATGGCCACCATGTTTTTTATTTGTCTGATAGGTTTTTGAAGTGCTCTTCGAAAACCTTTTGGCATTCTTTTTTTAGCCAAATTTTGTTGTTTTCTTTTATGTGATAGACGTATATGAAGTAATACAATTTAGTGAGGAGTGATTTGTATTGTGCTATCTGACAAATTATTTCGTGGTTTTGGATAGCTTCGCATTTTTTTAGGATTTTTTCGCAGAGACAGAGAGCTTCTTGTTGGTTGTTTTCAGAATTTGATTCAAGAAAATCGTTGATTATATTCTTGGTGTCTTCGATTTCTTGTTTGAGGTTGAGACATTTTGACTCTTGGGGACAGGGGATAAATATCAATTTTTCTCCTTCTTTTTTGTAGTAACAACTTGGTTTGTGTAGAGAATTTTCGATATTCATAATATGACGTAGATGTTAAAAAAGCGGGCAACGGGAATCGAACCCGTATCTTCACCTTGGAAGAGTGACATAATAGCCTTTATACGATGCCCGCAAAAAAGCCGGTTGCATAATAAGATTATAACAAGTTACTCAATTATTTTCAAAGCCGAAAAAAAAGAGTATTATTTTAGATGAAGAGACTGTGTGTTATGCTTTTTTCCCGATTATGTGTTATATTTAATACTAGTAGAAAGGATTTTCAAAAAGAGTATGGAGCAAAATATGAAGAAAACGAACAAAGGATTTGTCATCCATGTTGAGGGTGAAGGATCTGATGAGATGTTAAATAAATTGATTTCATTGAAGAGGCATTGGAATTGGGCTGATAAATTGAAAGATCAATATTATCTGTATCATAGCCAGGAAGAGAGAAATATTGGTTTGAAAAAAGCTGATCTGTTTAGACGAGATTCGGCCATGTTTTTGATTTTATATTTTTCGGTAGTAAGTCAGATTATAAAGTCGTTTGAAGAGGAACCAAAGATTACTATGTCGGTTGAATCGAAGGATTTGAAGGAGAAATTATCATTTAATATGCCGAAGGTTGGTGATGCTTTTTGTTTTCCTGGTCGTCGTATTTTTAATGAAAAGATGATTGAAGAGTTATTAAAGGAATTCAATATCAACTCTGTGAACATGTTGCATGTAAGTATTGGATATTTTTTGGATAAGAAGATTCAGGAATTACGTAATAAGGACTTTTTTCCCTACGCGATGAATAAGATGTAGGTCTTTAAAGGTTAAAGTTTTGTAAGCCCGGGTTTATCTCGGGTTTTTTTCTGTCTGGATTCTCTTGTAAATTATAAAATGATATGTTATAATATATGGATTTTAGAAAAACAGGGAAAGAGTATGAATTGGAAAGAATGAAACAGATTAATTTTAAAGCAAAATTGGGTTATTTTGGTCGTCAGATAGAGATGGAACGAGTCTTGATACTTGATTTGTGGAGATTTTTTATTGTAGTGACTGTTTTAGTGTTATCGGGAATGGTTTTTAGATTTGAAGAAAATAAAATATTTGACAGTCAGGTTTCGAATCAATTATCTAGACGGATTGAACAAAAAATCCATCAAATAATTGTCAATGAAGGGCAGTATTTTTCTTCTTACAAGACGGATTCCAAGTGGGATTATGTTTTAAAAAATTTCCCTGAGATGGCTTATGAACCGTTTGTTGGGTTGGGTCGTTTAGATGAAGTGAAAAATGGTTTTTTTGGTGATTTTGATTTTAAAACTTTTGAGACATTTTTGCCGAAAAGTTATCGAGATTCGTTATATTTTTCCAAGGGTGACTCAGTGTTGTTAATAGAACCGATGGGGATTAATGAAGAAAAAAATGAGCCGGATATTGTTAAGGAAAGATTAATTTATGATGATATTTATCCGGGGGTATTGGTGGTCAGAATGTTCAATAGTCTTGGTATTAAAGATTATTTTATTATTAAAGAGGAAAATTCTGTTAGGGAGATTGATTTTAAGTTGAATTACAATGGTGGTCGGATTGAAAAAGAACCAAATGGGACTGTGGCATTTTTTGATGAGTCAGGTGAAGCTAAGTTTGTGATTAGTAGGTTGATTGGCGTTGATTCATTGGGGAAAAGAATAGATGACAAACTTGAATATAGGCTGGAAGACAATATTCTTAAAATAATCCTAAATATTGAAGATTCTGATATGAATTATCCTTTGATGGTCGATCCTTTTGTATATTTCGGAGGGTCAGATGACTAAGCTACTTAATAAAGTATTTTTGGTTGTTATTTTGATCCTGTTAAATATTTCTGGTGTTCAAAATTTGGTTTTGGCGTCTGATTTTAAGGATGAATTGTCCAATTCTATGTTTGCTGAAAATAGCATGCATAGGTTAAGTTTTGTTTTAGATAATACTTCGGTTGTAACTGATGGTAGCATGAAGATAAATTTTGATGATGAATTTGATGTTTCAGCAATAACTTCAGGAGATGTTGCAATAAGTGGTGGAGATGTGATTTGGGGTGGAAAATTGATTAATCCAGGAGCTCGAACGATAGTGGTTCAATTTGCTGGAGATTTAAATAGTATGGATGGAGAAATTGTAGTAGAGATTGGTGATATAAATTATATTAGAAATCCTTTTTCTGTTGGTAATTTTGAAGTAGGTTATGGTTTGTATAACTCATTGGATGGTACTGGTTTGGAAGTGACTGGAAGTGTAACAAAAGTTCATATCGATGAGGGGATACAAGTAAGTGCCTCTGTTTCCGAGGTTTTGGTTTTTAATGTTTCTGGTGTTGGAGCGGGTGAGATGGTTAATGGTTTTCTTACTAATACGTCTTCAACTTCAAATATGATTGATTTTGGAACAATGTTTGGTGCGGGAAATAAGATTGCTGCACATGATCTGTCAGTATTAACAAATGCTCCTTTTGGTTATGTAGTCGAGACAACTAGTAATCATAAGTTGGAGAGTGGTTCAAATTTTGTATCTGACTTTGTAGGAACGAATGTCTCCCCTGCTAATTGGATTGTGCCGAGTGGAGGTATAGAAGGTTATTTTGGGTATACTACTGATGATTTGACATTGGGAAATATACCCGCCAACCGGTTTACGGGGGGTAAATGGGCGGGTTTTTCATCAACAGTGGGTTATGAGATAATGTACAATAATGGTCCAGCTGATGGTGCGACGATAAATGAAGGAAAAAATAGAGTTGGTTATCGTTTACAAATATCAGATTTTCAACCTTCCGGAGTTTATGGTATGACGGTCACGTATGTGTGCGTACCTTCGTTTTAAGAGAGAAGGATTTTTTTTAAATCGTTTATTTGCAGTATAATTTTATTAGGGTTAGAAATAATTTGATGTGTTTTTTTTAGAATAGGTAATTTAGTTTTTGTTTTATTGGCAAGTAATAAGATTGGTTTAATATTTAACTCACCTTCAACGGTGATTTTTTGATGGTGTTGTAATCTGTTACCAAATTGGAAGTTTCGACTTTTGGGGTTATAACTAGTGGCAATCAAATCTCCAAGAAAAGAAATATTGTATACATCTTTCCCGTTTAGGTTATTTTTTTGGTAGAAATCTTTTGTTTCTTGAAGTATTTTGTCCAAACAAAGAGATTTTGTGTTCATTCCGAGAGAAGCGTGGTGTAGTATTCCAAAACAGATAGCGTAGCAATTTTTCAGAATTCCTCCATATTCGCTTTCCAGAACGTGATTAGTAATGACAGGATTGAAATATTTGGTAGAAAATAATTGTTGCACTTCTTTGGCGGTTTCTAATTTTTTGGAGGCGATAATAGCAGAGGTTGGTTCGTCATTTATTATTTCATGTGAAAAAGTAGGACCAGTAAAAACAACAAAATTTTTTGGTGGTAGCCAGGGAGTTACTTTTTGGCTGATTGTATATTGCGAATTTTGATAAAATCCTTTACTAACACTAATTATTTTTTGTTGATTGTATATTGGTTGGAGAGTCTGATAAAAAATGTCAATTATTGCACTCGGAAGACAAGGGATTAGGTATTGGGATTTGTTTATTACATCTGACATTGACGACAGAGGGATAATATTTTCTTTACGTTGTATTTTTTTGTTTTGAAATAATTTATCTATATTGTTTTGATTTACGTCATAAATATAGATTTGATGGTTTTTTTTGTTGACAAGGTAAACTAAAGCGGTGCCGAGTGATCCCGTACCGATGATTCCTATCTTTTTTTTCATAATAATTCTTAAAATAAACGTCCCCCGAAGGATTCGAACCCTCAACCTCTTGGTCCGAAGCCAAGCGCTCTATCCAGTTGAGCTAGGGAGACTTGTCGGAATGTAATCTTGTTTTTATTTTGAGCAAATGTTTTAGTTCTTATTTTGCTATTGGGTCGATTTTTTCTAAATATTGAAAATTAACCGATGATATTTGTTGAGTCGATAGCCAAATTATTTCATGCTCATTATGTATTATAATGGATCGGGGTGGAGGAAAAAAGAGGTTTTGGGTATAAAAAAACCGACCCAGGTCTTTTGAGGCTACAACTTTGATTCAAGATGGCGTGAGCCGAATTGTCAAAGATTGTAGTTGGTCCCCAGCGGCACGAGGTCAGTATTTTTTTGTAAAACTTGTTTACGTTACTAATCTATCACATTTATTATTATTTGTCAATAGTATTTGTGTTAATATTTTTTATTATATTTGATTTTCCTATGTCAATTTTTGCAAATATCAAAGCTAAATTGAAAATTCTGCCTGAATCAAGTGGAGTGTATTTGATGGTTGATAACAAAAATACCGTTATTTATGTTGGAAAGGCAAAAATATTGAAAAATAGAGTAAAAAGTTATTTCAATCGCAAAATTGAAGATAGAAAAGTAAAACAGTTGTTAAAAAACATTACTGATTTGAACTGGATCGAAACTGAAAACGAAATGGAAGCACTAATGTTAGAGACAAATTTAATCAAAAAATATCGCCCAAAATATAATATTTTAATGAAGGATGATAAAAATTATATTTATCTGAAAGTTACCAATGATGAATATCCGAGGGTTTTGTTGGTTAGAAGAATATTTAAAGATGGAAGTAAATATTTTGGTCCTTATACAGATAAATATGAAGTGCAAGAATTGTTGAAAATGTTAAACAGATTGTTTCCATTTTTTACTTATGTTAATCAAAGTGGTGTTGCTCCCATGAATAGTCGAGCAGGAAAGGAACTTTTTTATAAGCGTGCTAAGACTGTTTGGGGAGATATTACCCAAGCAGATATTTATCAGCATATGATATCTGATTTTGTGGCATTTATGCGGGGTAAAAGTCAAGCAGTTGAAGAATTTTTTGTTATGGAGATGAATAAAGCTTCAGTAGAAAAAGATTTTGAAATGGCGGCTTGGATTAGGGATAGAATTGTTCAATTGAGAAAAATGATGGTAAGGCAAATAGTGATTATCCCCAAGCAGGAGAATATTGATGTTGTTAATTATGCGGAAAAAGATGGGAGGGGTTTTGTTTGTATTTTGATAGTCAGGTTTGGTAAGTTGGTGGATATAAAATATTTTGAGATTATAAATAATGCTGATAAGAGTGTTTCAGATGTAATTCAAAAGTCATTGTTGGATTACTATGTGTTAACGCTTGATTTTCCGGAGAAAATATATTGCATTGAAAATCTGCCTGACCATGATTTGGTGGAAAAATTCTTGATGAATAGAACAAAAAGGCGAATCAAAATTAAATATCCAAAGCGAGGAGCGGGATTAAGATTGTTGAGTTTAGCTGGAAGAAACGCTAGGTCCGAAGTTAATCGAAGAACAATGTTGACTGATTATGCTCGGAATAATAGTGTAGGGTTAAAAAGTCTTTTAGAGTCTGTGGTGGGAGATAAAAGAGTAGATAAATGGTGGAATGAAATTATTAGAAATAAAATTTTTCGTATTGAGGCTTTTGATATCTCAAATTTGGGCGAAAAAGGAGTTGTAGGAGCTTTAGTCGTTTGGGAAATAAAACCTAAGGTGCTCAAGGAAAAACGTGTGAAAAGAATAGAAAATTGGTCTGGCGGTTTTAATAAAAGTTGTTATAAAAGGTTTAAGATTAAATCTTTTGTTGGGCAAAATGATTTTTTATCTTTACGGGAGGTGTTTGGTCGGAGATTTGCTCGAAGGAATGATGGATGGAAATGGCCAGATTTGATATTGATTGATGGTGGAAAAGGTCAATTATCTTCTGTTATGGCAGTATTAGCTGAGATTGGTGTGAATATTCCTACTTTGTCAATTGCAAAGAAAGAAGAAGAAATATGGATGGGGAGAAGGAAAGAAGATGAAATTGATTTTGTGAAGTTGAATATAAAAAAAGAGTCATTGGAGGGATTATTGCTTCAGGATATTAGAAATGAGGTTCATAGATTTGTGATTGGTTATCAAAGAATAACAAGGAAAAATAGTATGAAAAAATCGGTTTTGGATGAGATTGTGGGTTTGGGACCAAAGACAAAAAAAATATTATTAACGGAGTATGGTAGTGTAAAAGCTATATCTCTGGCGGGAAGGGATGAGTTAGAGAATAAGGTTGGAAAAAAAATTGCAGAAAAAATTTGGCAGCGATTAAATCAGGTTTAAATATGGGTAGAGAAATAATGATATTTTTAGTTTGGTGGTGTGTGTCTAGTGCGGGAGTATTGCTGATTGATTTTTTTTGGCCGGGAGTGGTTTGTGATAAAAATGTTGGGTGTTTGTATTTGTTGGGTTTGATTATTTTTGGTGCGAATTATTTTGGTTGTTGGCTGATGGCTATGTTAAAAAAACCGGCTGGGTATATTTTTTATGGAGTTAATTTATTGGTAATAAATGTTTTAGTGATGTTTTCATGGCTAAAGTGGAATGGGCGGATGTTTTTTCGGTGGGATATTATCTTGATGTTGGCGATTGTGTCAGGTTTGATAAATTTTATTATGTATTTAATATTTAGATCTGAGGATAAGAAAAATGGTAAAGTGGTTGACAGTAGGTGTGAGATAAATAAAAATTGAATAGTGGGATAAAGTTTTTTTTGGGCCGTTGGCTCAGTTGGTAGAGCGCTTCCATGGCATGGAAGAGGTCACCGGTTCGACTCCGGTACGGTCCATTTTTTAATGACATCAAAATATGATGTCTTTTTTTGATAAAAAATTGATTTTTTGATTAAATGTAGATATATATCTAAAAAAATTAATCATGCGGTTCTTTTTAAAATTTGCTTTGTCATTTTTTCTGATTACTAATATTTTATTTGGTGTTGTTTTGGCTTTTGATATTCCTAAAGCAGAGGGATATGTTTTGGATCAGGCACGGGTATTGTCTGATTCTGAGGAGATGGATTTGGAAGATAGAATAAAGGAGTTGGATTTGTCGAGAACAGTAGAAGTTGGAGTATTGACTGTAAATACCCTTGACGGCGAAGATGTGGCAACGGTGGCAGTGGATGTGGCCAACAAATGGGGGGTGGGAAAGAAAGATGTAGATAATGGAGTAATGATATTGATTGCTATTGACGATAGAGATTGGTTTATTGCAAGTGGTTATGGGGTTGAGGGGGTTTTGCCGGATGCGATTTTGAAACGGATTGGCGAAAAGGATTTTCCGGCCAATTTTCGAAGCGGAAATTATTATCAGGGGATAAAAGATGTTTTGTCTGATATGGAGGGATATTTAGCGGGGGATGAGAGTGTGGTTTCTGGTTTGGGTGAGGGACAAGGTGATGATATAGATGGAGAATTGAGTAGTTGGCAGATTTGGTATCTGATAATACTATTTTTTGTAATTTTTATTAAAGCTTTTGGATTGATGAAGGATAAGGGTTTTTGGTGGAAGATGCTGGTGGTTAATTTTGTTTTTTTGATAGCAAATCTTGTTATATTGGGTGTGTCATTTGCGATAATTATGGCTTTTATTTCTGTATTTCTGGATATTTTGATTTATGCCGCTGCTAATTCAAAAGGTGGGGGTGGGAGTTCTTTTTATTCGGGAGGAAGTAGTGGAGGGTGGTCGTCGGGAGGCGGAAGTAGTTTCGGTGGAGGAGGGGGTAGTAGCTTTGGTGGGGGTAGCTTTGGTGGGGGTGGTTCAGGAGGTAAATGGTAGTTATTTTTTTGTTTGATTTATATTTTTTGAATAAATATTTGGGAGAAAATTATGAGTAAAGGTTTGGGAGCTATCTTGGGCGTAGTTGGGGTGATTGTGGCGGTAGTTTTGATGGTAGCCTTGTGGGTTGGTGGTTTGTATAATTCAATGGTGGCAAAGGATGAGGGAGTAAAGGCGGCTTGGAGCCAGGTGGAAAATCAATATCAGCGTCGTTTGGATTTGGTGCCAAATTTGGTAAATACAGTGAAGGGCTATGCCGAACATGAAAGTAGTACTTTTGAAGCCGTTACTCAGGCAAGGGCAAATGCTACTCAGGTGACGGTAGATATCAATGATGCGGAGTCTTTGGCAAAATTTAATCAGGCTCAAGGCGAATTGGGTTCAGCGTTGTCTAGGTTGTTGGCAGTGACGGAAAATTATCCGGAACTGAAGGCCAATCAGAATTTTTTGGAGTTGCAGGCTCAATTGGAGGGTACCGAGAATCGAATATCAACGGAAAGGAAAAAATATAACGAAGTTGTGCAGGATTATAATATTTTCATCAGACAATTTCCAAATAATTTTATAAGTGGATTTTTCGGTTTTAAGGCTGCCGCTTTGTTTGAAGCTCAGGAAGGAGCTGACAAGGCTCCGGTTGTAGATTTTACGAAATAATAACGATAGTTGAAAGTTATAAAGTTTGAAAGTTGTCAAGTCGGAACGAGAAATGTTGAAATATTATAAAGTGGGGGAGAAAAAAGTATGGATTGTTTGGACTTTCGACTTTATGAACTTGATAACTTTATAAACTTATTTCATGAGAAATCTTTTTCGCAAAATTAGAAGTTGGCGATTTGATTATAGACCACTAGTGCACGTAGTGGTCTATAAAAAAAATCTTTTGCACAACTACAATTTGTTCAAAAAAAATATTGGTCAAAATTGTCTTTGGCCGGTTTTAAAAAGTAATGCCTACGGTCATGGTCTGGTGGAAGTAGCGAAAATATTTGATGATCAGCAGTGTGGGTATTTGATTGTAGATTCTTACTATGAGGCAATGATTTTGAGAAATGAGGGAATAAAGACACCGATATTAATAATTGGATTTACCTTTAACGAGAATATTATCAAAAATCGGCTAAAAGATATTACTTTTGTGGTTGGGGATTTGGAGCAGATAGATTACCTGTCGAAATGGGTGAAAACTCAGATGAAAGTTCATATAAAGGTTGATACCGGTATGAATCGGCAGGGTTTGGAGTTGGGTGATTTTGATCGGGCGCGAGAGTTGTTGTTGAAAAACAAATTGGTTATTCTCGAGGGAGTGTGTTCTCATTTGGCTGATGGGGATAATGTTGATACCGAGATGACTTTAAATCAGATTGGAGTTTGGAACAATTTGGTTGATAAAAATCTATCGGAAGAATCGATAAAATATTGGCATCTTGGTGCTTCAAGCAGTCTTTTTTTTGTTAAAAAGATAAATGGTAATGCTGTGAGATTGGGATTGGGGCTATATGGGTTTAACGCGGATTCGAAGAAAAAGTTGAGTTTGAAACCAGCTTTGGAGATGAAATCAGTAATTAGCTCGATAAGAAAGGTTAATAAGGGTGAACGAGTGGGATATAATTTTACTTTTATGGCCGAGGAAGATATGTGGGTTGCAACAGTGCCGGTAGGGTATTTTGAGGGAGTTGATCGAAGGTTATCTAATATCGGTTGGGTAAAAGTTGATGGTGTTTTTTGTCGCATAGTGGGTCGAGTGAGTATGAATATTATTTCGATTGATGTTTCGAAAATTGAGGATAGACAAGTAGGACAAGAAGTACAAGTGATTGGCAAATCGTTTGATGAAAAAAATTCGGTGGAATCCATGGCAAGATTGGCGGAAACTATACCTTATGAGATTTTGGTGCATGTGGAGAGAAAAATTAAGCGGATAGTTAGGGATTAGTTATATTTAATTATTACTTATGTTATTAGCGCTCCTGAGCGTTATTTTTTTTGATATTTGTTGACTTTGTAAACAAATTATTTTATTAATTAGATAATAATATTAATCTATTTTATGGAAAATGCTCTAGATAAAATAGCAACAAAAGAATATAAGGTGGAGGATGTTTGGATAAGAGATATCAAGAAAACGGCAGATATTTTGATGATGTCGAAAGTATTGAGTTGTCGTTTGAAAAAATTGGAGCAGGATTATCAAAAGGAAATAGTGGAAGGTAATGAGATATTTTTTGAATTTGATGATCAAAACAAGAAAATTGGTAAGTATATTTCTGGTTTAAATGAAATAATAAATTGTGGTTTGATAACCGATCCGCGAGATTATGAAGTGGGAAGTGGGATAAATGTTCAACAATTGTCTGAGGCGTTTGAGAAGGTAAATGCAAAATTGGATAGTTGTTGTCAAGAATTGACAACAAAGAATGAAGATGGAATCAAAGTAGGAAATAGAAAGGAAAAGTGGTTGGTTTTTCATGAAAGCACTGACCGTTTTGGTTCGGTTGAAGATCCTTTAGTGGATAAACTTTTTCCTGATTTGTTTACTTTTGTCCAAAAATATCTTAAAGAATACGAGAAGATTGAAGACTATGGTGATTTGGAGTGTTTGGAAAGATTTTCATTATTTAACGATGCAAGTCTATTGTGGGGTGAGAAGTATGGTCAGGAGACACTACAGTTGCTTTGTCGAACATATTTAAAAAAGATAGTTGATGAGAAAATATCGACGGAATTGTCTAAACAGTTTGTGTCGGAAAAAATTGAGATTATTAATAAAGCCAAGAAGGTACCTGAACAATTTGATTGGCTTTTTCCCAAGTTTGTTAATCTTATGAAGAAGCGTGAGAGTGTAAAACACAAAATAGACGAAGATTGGGGTGCAGATGATGGCGAAGTAATTCCGCTTAATTTTTCTGATAAAGAGTATTTTGAGCAGTTGACCAAAAAATATGCCGGGATGGATAGTAGTCGGTTGCAATATATTGAGCGAAATTTTTCGATAGACAAACATTTACAGGCTGAATATGGTGGGCCGGTAAATGGTGGTAAGTTGGTTGATTTTTTTGATTATTTGAGAAATATTGTACAAAAAATTGAAACAGGTGATGTTGCGGTTTTTAACTCGCCTAGTAGTAGTAAATCTTTATCGGGTGGGGTTTTCTATAAGCGGCAAAATATGTCTGAAGAGGAGGAGAATATTTGCAACCTGGCGGCAATGCACAATATCAATGTTTTGGATTACCCACGGGTTTCGGTGCCTAATCTGGAATTTGTGTCGGAGGTTTTGGATTGTTTTAATATTATTTATGATCGGATTGCAGATAAAATATCGACCGAAGATGGTTTAAAGCAGATACGTGAAAACTGGCTCGAGAAAGAATTGATCGATAATATTGAGATAAAGGGTCATAGTGAGTTTTTTAATATAAATAAAGAGGTGGCGCAGGGATTGGTAAAATCAGAATTATCTATCGATGACAATTTTCGACATCTTACGGTCGTAAAAAAAGAGTTGGAACAGTTGAGGCAGCGTCAGTACCAGAAAATTGATCAGATTACTGCCTTGCAGTGGAAAAAAAGTTATTTGAATTATCTGACAAACAGCTGCTCGATATTGAAGATTGTAGCCAAGAAAGATTTGATTGAAAAGCAAAGAATGGAGGCAGAGAAATTTTTACCTGAATTAGAAAAAATTGAACAACTAGCTGAATCAGATTTGAATAAATTGGTTAAAGTTGAGAATAAAGGAAGTTTTTATTTTGTTGATAGTTTTCGGGAAATTGAAGAAAGTAAACGACGATTTGATGAACTTTTTGGTCAAGTTGAGGAAATCAGAAAAGGGATTGAGGAAGCGAAAAGTTGGCCATTTTATAAAAAAATATTTGAAAGAACACAGATACGACAGTTACGAGATCAGGAAAATATACTATTGGCCCAACTTGGAGTGGAAAAAATAGGTATCGAGAATGTGATGTATCTTGATCAGTTGATTAGAGAAAAGTACGTTGATCTGGTTGAGATAATTGAAACAGCTGGTGGAGAAAAATATTTATTGAAGGAATATGCTTTGGGTGAATTGTTGAATGTGGTGCGGATTGATCTGAAAGCTAAATTGAGAGCTGATTTGACTGAAAATGAAAAAAAGAGGTATTTCGAATTTAAGTATTTATCTGAATAAAAAATATTGTGGTCTTTCAGGGGTGTGTTATAGTAGGGTTAAATTTGATTTAGATTTAAAGTAATGAGAATTAAAGCTTACATTTTACACATGAATTATCGCGGTTGCGTAAAACCGCATTTTGTCGTGGGCTTTTTCTCTAATAATTATCAGAATATTTCATAGGATACAAATAATTTTTAAAGATAGAGCCCAGAGATTTACTTCTGGGCTTTTTTATGTAAGAGTTTGCTATATTCTACTAGGCTTTTCTATTTTTTAAACGAAAAAATGGAGTTGTTATGTTACTTGTAAAAAATTTGACAAAATACATTAATCACCAATTGCTTTGGGAAAATCTGAGTTTTACTCTGCACAAAAAAGACAAAGTGGGATTGATTGGTGCGAATGGGTGTGGAAAATCGACGTTGTTGAAAATAATTGTGGGATTGGAGAATTGTGATGAGGGTTCGGTTTTGGCGAAGGGGGAGAGAATTGGGTATTTGTCTCAGGAATTTTCAGAAAAGAAAGAAACGACGATAAGTGAATATTTGAATCTAGAAAATGATTATCGCGGTTATAAAGCTTTGTCGAAGGTAGGATTGGATGAAATTGATATGTACATGCCCGTTGGAAATCTGAGCGGTGGTCAGAAGACGCGATTGGTGTTGGCCAAGGTATTGATTGATCAACCGACTTTATTGTTGATGGATGAGCCAACCAATCATCTGGATGAGAGTGGAATAAAGTGGTTGGAAAAATTTACACGGGATTTTCCCGGTATAGTATTGGTAGTGACTCATGATCGACAGTTTTTACAAGAGGCGGTAAATAAGATTGTAGAAATCGACAAAGCCAACAATCGAATAAACGAATATGTGGGAAACTATGAAGATTATTTGCGGGAGAGAGAGATAATGATGAAAAATTGGCAGGTCAGTTATGAAAATCAAGAGAAGGAAAGAAAAAGATTGGAAAATTGGCTAGCTTTAAAAAGACAGGAAGCAAGTGTTTTTAAAGATCCGGCCAAAGGAAGACAGGTTAGACAGATGGAAAAAAGGATTGATAGAGAGATTTATCAGAACAAGATAGCTAAACCATTGGATTTGAAAACGGTGGCGGGGTTGTCTTTTAAAGGTAATATATGGCGCGATAAATTGGTTTTAAGGTTAGAGGATTTGACAAAAAAATTTCGGGACAAAATAATTTTGAATGGAATAAACCTTGAAGTGCGAGGGCAAGATAGAATATTGATTGGTGGTGACAATGGATCGGGAAAAACGACTTTGCTGAAAATTATCGTTAATGATTTGGCGCCGGATGATGGTTTGGTAAAGATTGGTGAGAATTTGCGATATTCATATTTTTCACAGGAGCTGAAAAATCTTGATGGTGAGCGAACGTTGTTGGACGAATTGTTGGTTTCCAGAACAGAAGATTATATTGGTATTAGTCAGGCCAGATCGATATTGGGTTGTTTCCTGTTTTCCAAGGATGATATTTACAAAAAAGTTGAAGTATTGAGTTTTGGTGAGAAGGTTAGATTGATTTTTGCCAAGATGATAAATCTAGAAAATCATTTATTGATATTGGATGAGCCGACTAATCATTTGGATATTCCGACCAGGGAAATTATCGAAAAAGCGTTAAATGATTATGAGGGTTCGTTGATTGTTGTCTCGCATGATCGTTATTTTGTGAAACAGATTGGATTGAATAAAAAGTATTTGTTGGAGGATGGTAAACTAAATTTAATACAGGAGCGAATCAGATGAAAAATGTAATTGAAGTAACTAATTTGTGTAAATATTTTTCTATAAAACAAAAAGAGTTTGGGTTTTTGGGTGGGATAAAGTCGTTGTTTAGACCGAAATATAAAATGGTCGAAGCGGTAAACAATATTTCATTTGAGGTAAGAGAAGGTGAATTGTTGTCATTTATCGGTCCAAATGGGGCAGGGAAGTCAACAACAATAAAAATGCTGACAGGTATATTGTTTTCGACTGGTGGACGGATCGAGGTTTTAAATGTTGATCCGCAAAAACAAAGACAAAAATTGGCTTTTAAAATCGGGTCGGTGTTTGGACAGAAGTCGCAGCTTTGGTATCATCTGCCACCGTTGGATACTTATAATTTGTATGCCAAAATATACGAATTGGATCAAAAGAAATATAAAGCAAGATTAGATTTTTTGGTGGAACAGTTTGAGATTGCTGATTTACTCAAAATACCGGTTAGAAAACTGTCTTTGGGACAAAGGATGAGGTGCGAAATTGCTGCTTCGCTTTTGCATCAGCCTCGAATATTATTTTTGGATGAACCAACAATCGGTTTGGACGTGATTGCTAAACAAAAAATTCGGGAAGTTATAAAGTTTTTGAATGAGAAAGAAAAAGTGACGATTTTTTTAACATCGCATGATGTCGGTGATATTGAGTCTTTAGCCAAAAGAACAATTATTGTCAATCACGGTCGAATTGTTTTTGATGACGAGACAAGAAGATTGAAGGAAAGATATGTAACGAAGAAGATTGTCGAATTGATATTTGAGCAAAAAGCCAAAAAATTTGAATATCCTGCTGGGAAAGTAATTGAGAGAAAGGAAAATCGAGTTAAAGTGGAAATTGATTTGCAGGAGAAGGCGATTGATAAATTGCTGGGTTTTGCGGTTAAAAATTACGATATTATCGATATGAATGTTTATGATCGACCGATGGAGGAAATAATCGCGGATATCTATCGGCAGGAGGATTTATGAGAACCCGGGAGATGATAATAAATATCAATTGGAAGTTGACTAAATATTTTGAGATAGCTCGTTTGGCTTATGTTAATTCCGGGGCGTATTTGGCCAATATTTTGGGTAAAAGCCTGACAGTGGTTTTACGAATTTGGATTTTTACACAATTGTATCGAGTAACTTTTGCGGTTGCAGCTGTTGATGTGGTGGGAGGTTTGACAGTAGCACAGGTGATTTGGAGTTTGATGTTGGTTCAAAGTTTTGAGACCTCAACCAAACCAATGATTTCCAAATTGATTGATGAAGAAATAAAATCTGGTTCTTTTGCTTATCAAGTTAATAAACCATATTCGTATATTTTTTATCATTTGGCCGGTTATTTCGGGAGGGTGGCGGCTAATGTTGGTTCAAATTTATTGATTGGATCGGTGGCGGCTTGGTTTTTAGTGGGAGCTATTGGTTCGAGTTGGTTGGGATTGTTTTTTGGTTTGTTGATTTTAGTATTGGGATACGCTTTGGATTTTTTAATTTCATTGAGTATTGGTTTAGTTGCTTTTTGGTGGGAAGATTCAAATACAATTATGTGGATGTATTCTAAAGGCCGATTTTTATTGGGTGGTGTGATTTTGCCGATTGCTTTGTTTCCGGAGAAGATTCAGAAAATTGCTGAGTTGTTGCCTTTTGCCAATTTGTATTATGCGCCGGCGAGAATAATGGTAAATTTTGAGTGGAATTTGGTGGAAAAATTTGTGTTAGTTCAATTGGCGTGGATTATTTTTTTTATTATGATTGTTTCAATAATGTATAGTCGGGGAGTAAAAAATGTGGCAATTAATGGTGGTTAAAAAATATTTCGGTTTGATCTGGGAGGTGGTGAAAACCAATTTGATGACGGCGATGGAATATCGGATGAGTTTTATCTTGCAGGTAATTGGTATGATGGCCAATGATTTGTTGATGATTGTTTTGTGGGTGATATTTTTTCAGCGGTTTGGCGAAATCAATGGTTGGACTTTCCAAGACACGGTAATGTTGTGGTCGATTACGACGGTAAATTTTGCGATTGTTATGGTGATGTGTCGTGGGGTTTTTGAATTGGCAAAAACAATTACTCGTGGGGATTTGGATTATTATTTGTCATTTCCGGTGGATACTTTGTGGTATGTAGCGGTGAGCCAAATGTCGGTGCCGGCGGTAGGGGATTTGTTTTTTGGGATTGTGTTGTATTTGTTGTATGGCGATTTGAGTCTTTCGGGTATTGCTTTGTATATTTTTTTGTGTGGGGTGACGGCTTGGATATTTTTTAATTTTGTTGTTTTGACACAATCAATTGCTTTTTTTGTGGGTAATTTTGAAGAAGCGGCGGAACAATGGTATCACTCGTTGCTGGGTTTTACTTTATACCCACAATCGGTGTTTCATGGTGTTTTGAAAATGTTGATGTTTACTTTGGTACCGGCGTTTTTTATTGCAACTTTACCGGTGGATCTTATCAATCAGTTTTCTTGGGAAAAAATATTCTGGTTATTTGGTTTTGGTTTGATTACTTTTTTGATAGCAGTTGGATTATTTAGACGGGGATTGAAAAGATACGAGTCGGGAAATTTGATTAGTTTCAAGATGTAATTTTTAGATTAAAAAATGATAGAATATAGTTAATTACTGATTGAATTGGTATTGATTTGAGTGAAATATTTTTATGTATTATTTTTTCTTTTTTTAAGACTCGGGCAATACCTCTAATGAAAAGATTATTTATCTTAAACAAGTTAAAAAAAGAAAAAATAATACATAAAAATATTTCACCCAAGTTATTCTTTTGATAAAGTTTTTTATAAAAATAAATAAAAATTATGTCGATTATAAAGGTTGAAAACTTGACCAAGGTTTTTGAATTGAATAAAAAGAAGGAAGGATTTTGGAATTCGGTTAAGGGACTTTTCAAGAGTGAAAAAACTTTGGTGAAGGCAGTAGACAAAGTGTCGTTTGAAATTGAGAAAGGAGAGTTGGTTGGTTTTTTGGGGCCAAATGGGGCAGGGAAGACCACAACTTTGAAAATGTTGGCGGGAATATTGTATCCGACTAGTGGTAGTGCCAAGATTTTAGGATATTATCCCTGGGATCATCAAAATGAGTTTAAGTCGCAGATTGCGATGGTGATGGGACAGAAGTCACAATTGTGGTGGGATTTGCCGGCGATGGAAACTTATTTACTCAATCAAGATATTTATGAAATTCCAGAAAAGACTTTTCGTAAAAATTTGAATTATCTGGCGGATATTTTGGATGTGGGGGAGTTTTTGGAGGTGCCAGTGCGGAAGTTGTCTTTGGGACAACGTATGAAATGTGAGTTGATTGCGGCTTTACTGCATGATCCGAAAGTGATATTTTTGGATGAGCCGACGATCGGATTGGATGTGACTAGTCAAAAAGCGGTGCGAAGTTTTATCAAAGACTACAATCAAAAAAAGAAAGCGACGATTATTTTGACTAGTCACTACATGGAAGATATTAAAGAATTGTGCAAGCGGGTGATTATTATCAATCAGGGACAGAAAATATATGATGATACTTATGCCGGATTGGTAAAAAAATATGCTCAAGAAAAACAGATTGAAATATTTTTTGAAAAACCGGTTTATAAAAGAGATTTTGTGGGATTGGGAAAATTGTTGGAGTTTTCCAACCAAAAAGTTTTATTATCGGTTTCAAGAGACAAGGTGTCGGATGTGTTGGGTAAATTGGTCAAGAAATTTGCTATTGATGATATTGATGTTAAAGAGAAGCAAGCGGCGGATATTATTGCCGAGATGTTTGCGGAGAATAAATAATACATTTAAAACTCTTTAAAACTAAAATAGTAACAGTTTGTCAGGGTTTGTAAGTGTTTATAAGAGTTTTTAAGGGTTTTATGCAAAGGTATTTCAAAATATTATGGCGGATTGCGCGGATGTCGTTGGCGACTAGTTTGATGTATAAAACTGATTGGATATTGGGGGTATTTACAACATTTTCATATTCAGGTTTGCAGATATTTTTTATTGCAATGCTTTTTAGTTCAGGGGGATTGACGAGAATTGTTGGTTTTAGTGTTTGGCAGATGGTTTTAGTTTTTATGTTTGGGCAGATAATATATTTTTTTGCATTTACTTTTATATTTGAAAATGTTGGTTTGTTTCGTTATAAGGTAATGCAAGGAGAATTGGACCATTTTTTACTGAGGCCAATTTCGCCGGTGTTCTTGTTGTCATTTCAAAAATTTGGTTTGGTTGAGGCTTCGGCAATAATTACATATACTTTGGCGACGTTGATATATTTGTTTATTAGAACGGATGTGTTATTTTCTGAAACGCAATGGTTGACGATTGGTGTGATATTTATTGGTTCTTTGGTTTTGATGTCTTGTATTTATTGGATCGCCGGGTTGATATTTTTTTATTGGCCAAATTTTTTGGCAATATGGTGGATGTTAAATAATATTAGTGATGTGGCCAAATATCCTCGTAGGATTTATCCCTCAGCGATGCAATGGTTTTTAATATTTTTTATTCCATTATTTTGTATGGTAAATCCGCTTTATGATGTTATGGATGGATCATTTGATTTTTGGCGCGGTTTGGATATTTTTTTAGTAATAACGATGTTTGTTTTAATATATTTAATGATGTGGAAAGATGGTTTGAGACGTTATTCTTCGGCGGCTTAAATAGTCAATTAACAATGAATAATTAACAATTAAAAATTGATTGTAAAAAGTAATATTTTCCAAATAATTTTTTTAAAAAATGAAAAAATATAAAAGACTGTTTAGTAATTTTATTCAGATGAATCTGGCTTATCGCGAGAATTTTTTTGCTGAGTTGGTGATGCGGTCACTGGGGTTTTTTATTATGATTTTTTTGTGGAAAGCGGTGTATGCACAGAGGACATCGATTCAGGGATTTAGTTTCAATGAATTGCTAACATATTTTTTGATTGTGGAAGTTTTTCGACATTTGTTGGAAGCGAAAACTTTTTTGGAGATTAAAGAGGGGGTGCAAAAGGGGACGATTGCCAATTACTTATTATTACCGATTGATTCGATTAAAATATATTTTTCCCGGACATTGGCGAGGAGTATTTTGTCGTTTGTCTTTTTTATTGTGCCGGTTTTATTTTTGATATATGGGACGAAAATTTTTGTGTTGCCACCGAGTATTTGGTATTCGTTGATGACAATCGGGATGGGAATTATTGCGATGTTTATGAGTTTGTTGTTGTACACGATATTTGGCAGTATAGCTTTTTGGACGGTGGAAACGGGAAATATTATTTGGGCGTTCAATTTTATTGTGATGTTTTTGGCGGGAAAGATGATCCCTTTACAGTTTATGCCTGGTTTAATTAAAACCTTAGTTGGATATTCGCCATTGGCGTCATTGTTCAATTTGCCGGCGACTTTGTATTTGGGAAAATTATCTTATACAGAAGCTTTGATCCAATTTGGGGTGCAGATTGGTTGGCTTTTGATTCTTTATTTGTTACTCAGATGTATTTGGCGAAAAGGGCTTAGGAGAATGGAGTTGGTGGGAGGGTGAAAAACTTATCAAACTTATCAAACATAGCAAACAAAAACCCTTATAAACTCTTTAAAACACTTTTAAACTCTTAGAAACTATCATTATGATATGCAAAAGTATGGAAAAATTTTGTGGCGGATAATCAGAATGGCGGTGATGCGGGATATGATGTATAGGATAGATGTTTTTATAAGCTCGCCCGCGGCTTTTTTTTATATTTTGATAAATATTTTTTGGATAAAATATTTATTTGGGGCGATCGGAGATCAAGAAATTGCCGGGTATAACAATTGGGATTTTTATCTGCTGTTGTTTACTGGACAAATTGGGGCGGCGTTGTTTTTTGCCTTTATACAAAAGAGTTCCAATGCTGTTCGAGAGCAAATATTGAAAGGAGATTTGGATTATTTTTTGATAAAACCGGTTGCAAGTTGGTTTTTGATAAGTTTTCAGGACATTAATTTCCGAGTGTTTGTTTCTATTATTGGATATTTGGTAATTGGGGTTCCTTGGATTATTGTTGCCGGGAATTATCATTTTAATATTTGGCAGTGGATAAACATTGTTTTGATATTGGTTTTTTCATTTGTTCTATCATTTGCGGTGCGATGGATAGTAACTTTGTTAAGTTTTTTTTGGGATAGATTTGATGCCGGGATATTTTTTATTGAGTCGTTGGAAAATGTAAGTTCCTTTCCAAAATCAATTTTTCCCGGGAGTTTGCAATTCATTTTTTTGTATATATTGCCGATGGCAATGATAAATGCACCGATTTTTCAGGTAATTGACTATTCATGGAATATTAGTTTGTTGATTGAGATGATTGGGGTGATGATCATTTTTCTTCTATTGCTGGGGTTGATGTGGAGGTTTTCATTAAAGAAATATGGGTCGGCGGGGTGAGAGAAGCAAAAACTTAACAAACATATCAAACATATCAAACGTATTAAACACTTAGAAACGCTTTTAAACGCTTAAAAACACTTTGAAACTGTAATATTTAAAATAAATTAATGAAAAGTTATTGGAAAATATTTTGGCGGGTGGCGAAGATGTCGTGGATGGTGACGGCCAGTTATAAAATTGATCTATTGGTGGGTTATACTACATCATTTATTTATTTTTTGTCACACTTGGGAATGGTATATATTTTATTTCAGATATCTGAAAATAAGACAATTGCTGGTTTTGGTCAATTTGAGTTTTATTTTATTTTCGGTTTGGTTGAAGTATTATGGTTTATTTGTTTTGGTTTCTTTTATATCAATTCAAATAAATTGATTGATCAAATAGTTGAAGGCAAAATTGATTTTCTTTTGTTAAAGCCAAAAAATAATTTATTTTTAGTGATTTTTCAAGAAATAAACTTGGACGATTTATTGGCGATGTTTTTTTATCTTTTTTTGACTTTGGGATTGGTGAATTACATGGATTGTTGGGAATGGTTGATCAATAATTTGTGGTCGATAATAATGGTAGAAATCTGTTCAATAATTTTACTGTTTCTTTTAATTTGGATTGGTTCGTTTATCAATTTTTATTGGCCGCGTTTTATGGTGTTTAGATTGATGGTGATACACAATTCTGATATTTCACAGTTTCCCAGGCAAATATACCCTAGGTGGATGCAAGTAATATTGATGTGGGTTTTTCCATTACTTTTGATGACTTCGCCAGTTTTTGATTTGTTTTCCGGGGGTTTAAATGGGTGGTTTTGGTTGAATGTTTTTCTAGAGATTGTTGCCTTGTCATTGATTTTCATTTTAATGTGGCGGGATGGTATTCGGAGATATTGTTCGGCGGGGTGAGGGAGTGAAAAACATAACAAATTTATCAAACATATCAAACTTAGCAAACACTTAGAAACTCTTTTAAACTCTTTGAAACGCTTTTAAACTGTAATTATTAAAAATTGATGAAGAAATATTTTAAAATATTTTGGCGGGTGGGGAGGATGAGTTTGATGCGGGATATGATGTATCCGGCTGATTTTTGGACGGGGAGTTTTTCGGGAATTGTGTTTATGGCTTCGCAAATGTTGTTGATCTGGTTTTTATTTAAAACCAGTCAGTCGGAGACTATTGCGGGATATGACATGTGGCAGATTTATTTTGTATATGGAGTTTATAATTTTGTTGTTGGTTTGGCTTATGTCTTTTTGTTGAATAATTCTTGGTCGTTCACGAGTGGAATAATTGCTGGCTTGCTTGATCTGGATTTGATTAAACCGATAAATAGTTTTGTGGCATTGTATATGAAAGAATATGAAATGGTGGTGGAGGTGATTAGTGTATTGGTTTCGTTTTTCTTGAGTTTTTGGTTGGCGATAAGCGGCAGAGTTGAATTGAATTGGACTCAGGTTGTTTTGATATTGGTGGTAATGTTACAATCTTTTTGCCTGTATTGTGTATTGTATATTATTAGTTCAGTAATTGAACTTTTTGTTAGCCGATTTTCGGTTTTAAGGTTTATGATGCATGAATTTGATGTGGTGACAAGTTATCCTCGGCGAATGTATCCGTTGGCGATGCGGTATATTTTGTTGTTTGTCTGGCCGTTTTTTATGATTGTTAGTCCGATTTATGATATTTTTGATCAAACGTTTGATTTTGAGAAAATATTTATTTGGTCGGGAGTGAACATTATTTTTTTATTGATATTAATCTTGATGTGGACAAGTGGTTTGAAAAAATATTGTTCGGCGGGATAGCGTTGGGAGAAATTTGAATTATTATTTGTTGTCGGGTAAAATGTAAAATAGTTAGTTTTTGCGGGCATAGTATAAAGGCTATTATATTACCTTGCCATGGTAAAGATACGGGTTCGATTCCCGTTGCCCGCTTTTTTGTAGTGAGAGGATTAACGTTTTTTTCTTCTCATTTTTTTGTGTCTTTACATTGTATTTATCAGATTATATACTTTGAGAGGAAAAATCGGGTAATTGCTCAATTGATTTTTGGAGTTAATTGAGAGGAAAGTCCGAGCGTTTTTAACAAATTTTTGATTTGTGATGGTGATTGAGAGAAACAATCGTCCTCCTTCGCCTAACGGCTACGGCGGATAGGGAAAGTGCCACAGAGACGATACTAGTCCGCCTTCGCTTTTTTAGCTATGGCGGGTGAAAGGTGAAAAGTTTGCTTTTAAGCAAATTACTTATTGGTGACAATAAGTGTTGGTAAACCCCACCAAAATGCAAGAGGATATAAACCTCGCCGGAGCTTGGTAGCGATATCAAGCCAAGATAGATGATTACCGTGAGAATTTTATTCTCATACAGAACTCGGATTATAGATTTTTCCAATCAAATTACGAATTGTGAGTTACAAATTACGGGAAAGTAATGGTAAATCAGGGTTCGTAATTTTTTTTAGGTTTTTTGTTATAATTGTGATGATTCGTAAAAACTTAATTTTATGAAAAGATCGGAAGTATTTTTTAATATTTCTTTGGTTTTTATTGATATTGCCATGATTTTGGTTGGCTTTGCTTTGGCCTACGAGATTAGATTGTATGCTTCAGATTTTGTGCCGGTGAAATGGGTTTTGCCTTTGAATGAATATTTGAGGTATATTATTTTGTTTATTCCGGTTTGGTTGGGAGTTTTTGCAGTGATGGGTTTGTATGCTTTTCGGGGGGTGGGGAGTTTTGTGTCGGAAATGTTGAAAGTAGTTTTGGCGGTATCGGCGACGATTAGTTTGATGATTTTGATTATCTTTTTTAATCGAGATCAATTTTTTTCACGTTTAATAATTATCTATGCATGGTTGTTTGTGACGGCAATGGTGGTGGTTGGTAGATTGGTTTTGCGGGCAGGTCAAAAATTTTTGTATCGATATGGGGTTGGAGTGCGAAGGGTGTTGATTGTGGGAGCAAATACTGTGGCGTGCGAATTAATTGAAGTGTTGGCAAAAAATAGTGATGGTTGGGAGTTGGTAGGAGTGATGGACGAAAAAAAACAACAAGGAGAAAAAGTATTGGGGAAATATCGGGTTTTGGGAGGGAGAGATAAGTTAGAAAAAATTAGAAAAAGATATCATATTGATGAAATATGGTTGGCTGAGGCAAAAAAGACAGATGAGGAAATGATAGATTTGATCAGTTTTTGTCAAAATTATGATCTGACTTTTCGTTTTGTTCCCAGTATATTGGAAGTAGTAAGTGCCAATGTGGAAACCCAGGCGGTAGCGGGTATGCCTTTGATTGCCTTGAAAGATACTGCTTTGGAGGGTTGGGGAAGAATAATTAAAAGAGTATTGGATATAATATTTTCTGTGGTAGTTTTGGTTTTTTTGTGGCCAGTTTTGTTATTGATTGCGTTGGCGGTAAAGTTGGATTCGCCCGGTCCAGTTTTTTATAAATCTGTCAGGGTGGGAAGAAAAGGAAGACTGTTTACTTTGTATAAATTTCGGTCAATGAAAGTAGAATATAGTATTGGTGAAGAGTATGGTGGAAAAGAGGCGGAAAAGTATCGGGAAGAATTAAAGAAAAAAAATATAGCTGATGGTCCGATGTTCAAAGTTGAGGATGATCCACGAATAACCAGGGTAGGGAGCTTTATTCGCAAAACGAGATTAGATGAATTGGCTCAGATAATAAATGTGATGCGAGGGGAAATGAGTTGGATTGGTCCTAGGCCGCCATTGCCAGATGAGGTTAAACAGTATGAATCTCATCATTTGAAGAGGTTGGCAATTAAAAGTGGGATTACTGGTCCGTGGCAGGTGACGGGACGTCATGATTTGACTTTTGACGAGATTGTGAAGTTGGACACGTATTATATTGAACATTGGTCTTTGGGCTTGGATTTGCAAATATTTTTTAAGACGATTTGGTTGATGTTGACGAAGAAGGGAGCTTAGAAATAATTTCCAATTCTCAATTTTCAAACAATATTTTGTTGGGATATTATGAAAAACATTAATAATATAAAGGTGGCGATTGTTTGTGATTGGTTGACTAATCCGGGTGGAGCAGAGAAGGTGGTGGAGGTGTTGGCGGATATTTTTCCTGAAGCTCCGATTTTTACTTCGGTTTGCGATCGAAATCGTTTTAAATGGTTAAAAAAAAGAAAATTGATTACTTCCTGGTTGGATAGATTGCCGATAATAAGATACAAACATCAGTTGATGGCGCCATTTCGGCCAATGGTGTTTGAAGGTTTTGATTTTTCGGAATATGATTTGGTTTTTTCTTTGACGAGTGCGGAGGCAAAAAATATTATAACTAAACCAAAAACTATTCATATTTGTTATTGTCATACGCCGATAAGATATTATTGGAGTGATTATCATGAATATTTGAATCATCGTTTGGAGTTTGGGGTATTTAATCCTTTGATAAAATTGATTATGCCATTTTTGGTAAATAGTTTGCGGATTTCTGATAGAATGGCGGCAGATAGAGTAGATTATTTTTTGGCTAATTCTATCAATGTAAAAACAAGGATAGAAAAATATTATCGTCGAGAATCAGAAGTGATATATCCGCCAGTGGAAGATGAATTTGAGGTAAAAAGGGGAGAAAAAAGTCAGAATGATTATTATTTGTGTTTAGGCCGTTTGGTTCCTTATAAAAAAGCTGATCTGGTCGTAGAAGCGTTTGTTAAAAATGGAAGAAGACTATTGGTTTCCGGTGAGGGGCCTTTGTTGTCTCGGTTGAAAAAAATAGCTGAGGGAAAAAGGAATATTGAAATATTGGGACGGGTGGATGATAATGAAAAAAAGATTTTGCTGGAAAATTGCAAAGCCTTGGTTTTTCCTGCGGAAGAAGATTTTGGAATTGTACCGGTGGAAGCAATGATGTGTGGCAAGCCGGTAGTTGCTTTTGGTAAGGGGGGGGCAAGGGAAACGGTGGTGGAAGATTTGTCGGGTGTGTTTTTTGAAAAACAGGATGTGGATTCATTGAATAAGGCAATAGTAATTTTGGAAAGAAAAAGATGGGATGAAAAAAAAATATCGGCTTGGGCGAGTAAGTTTAGGCGTGAAGTGTTTGTGAAAAATATCAATGAATTTGTAGCTAAAGTATTAAAAAGAGAAGTTTAAATTGATAGTTGGCAATTAAAAATTGTGTTTTTAGTTTTTAATTATTAATTTGATCAAAATGGATTTTAAAAAATCAATTCGTCCGTTGGTTGATTATTGGTGGTTAGTGTTGTTGAGTATGGTTATTGTTGTAGTGTCTCTGGTGATAATTGATAAATCGCAAAGTGCTGAATATGAGGGGACTATGACTTTGATTGTCAAACAGACTATGCCTGTATCTGATGATTCTGGTTATAAATACGATGGATATTATGCAGTAATGGCCAATCAAACTTTTGCGGATACTTTAGAAAGTTGGCTTAAGAGTCCAGAGATGGTAGCGGAAATTTATGAAAAAGCAGAAATTGCTTATCCTAAAACTATGAGTGCATTAAGAGGTAGATTTGACGTGGAAAAGGTCATATCTCAGAGTGTAGCGGTGGGAGTTAAGACTGGTTCCAGACAAGAAACTGAGGATTTATTGAATGCGACAAATGAAGTTATGAAATCGAGAATTGAGGGAATGTTGGTTGATAAAGATGGTAAACCATTATTTACATTGAATAGATCAAATGTTTTAGTTTTGCCTTATACGATTGATTATCGATTGCAATTTGGGGTAGGTATTATGGGGGCAATTTGTGTGGGGATCTTTTTAGCTTATCTTATGTCGGCGATTTCTAAAGAAAAATAAGAGGGAGGCAGTTTGAGAATATTGGTTGATGCCAGGGGATTACTTGAAGAGACGAAGGCGGGTGTTGAAGGATACACTTACAATATGTTGGTTAATTTACAGAGAATGTACCCAAAGGATGAGTACATTCTTTTTTCATATTCTAGAACCAGAAGTCCAGAATCGGAGTTGGCAGATAAATGGCAATGGAAGCATTTTAGGTGGTCAAATCTTTTGGTTTCGGCTTCGTTTAGAATGTTAGGATATCCGGTAGTGGATAAGATTTTGGGTGATTTTGATTGGGTTTGGTTTCCGAATATTCGTTTTTTTCCGGTTAGCAAACAGATAAAGAAAATTGTGACAGTTCATGATTTGTCTTTTGAGATTATGCCTGATTGTTATTCGCACAAAAGAAGACTATGGCATTGGTATATGAATATCAGAAAAAATTTATTGGCGGCGCAAAAAGTGGTTTGTGTGTCGGAAAATACACGTCAGGATTTACTGGAAAGATATCATATTGAAGGGGAAAAGGTGTTTACTATTTATCCAGGGTTGGAATGTGAAAAATTTTGTGTTCCAAAGAAAGGAAAAAAAAGTAGATATATCGTATTTTTAGGAACATTGGAAGAGAGAAAAAATATTTTGACTTTGCTTAAAGCATATGAATATTACTCTCTTAGATTGACAGAACGTCCTTTAAAATTGGTATTAATAGGATCAAATTGTTTGACGTGGAATATTAAAGAATATTTGCGAGAGAGAAATATGCAAAACAGAGTAATGGTGTGCGGGTATTTGAATGATGAAGATCGGAATAAAATATTGTCGGAGTCGGCTGTGGTGGTATATCCTTCTTATTACGAAGGTTTTGGTTTTCCCCCTTTGGAGGCGATAGCAATGGGTATTCCATCACTTTCTTCTTTTTGTGGTTCATTGGGAGAAGTATTAAGTAATAAATGTATGTTGCTTGATCCGTTGGATTATAAAACTTTAGCAGTGAATATTTCTCAGATATTAGATTCTGATTTGGAGAAAAAGAATAATGATTTAGGTGATTTTTTTCAAAGATATGATTGGGAGAAGTCGGCGTATCTTTTTCGAGAAATATTGGATAGTTGATGATATAATTGGATTATAAAATTGATCAAGAGGATGGGTAAGCAAAAGAAAAATATTGATGGCATAAATATTGTCAGGCAAAAACGGGCTGTTCAAAAAAATAATTTTGAATGGCTGGTTTTGCTGCAAAAAAAATTGAATATATTGTGGTTAGGTGGCGTGGGATGGTTTAAGTCATTGTTTACTCGGAGAGAAAAGGTTCCAAAAAAAGAGTTGGCTAGCATGCAATGGGATTTTTTTGAGATGCGTAGTTTTTTTGTTAAAAATTATTCATATTTGATTGTGGCTGTTTTGTTGATTGGTTTTGTTTCGTTGACAACTTACAATCTATGGGGAGTTAAAAATAGGGTGGTGTCGGCGGCGGAGAATGGTGCGGATCGGATGAAGATGGGAGTTGAAGAGATGAAAAAAGAAAATTTTTCTCAAGCAGTTGAAGATTTTGCCGTGGCCAATAATGAGTTTTTGAAGATAAAACGAGAGTTGAATCGGGCTGGGCAGGATAGTAATTTTATGTCAAAGAGTTTACCGAAAGACGAATATGAAAACGTTACTAGAGCGGTTGATGGTTTAATTGCGATGAGTCGGGGTGCGAAGTTGTTGGCTTTGGGATTGCAGGAGATTACTGTATATGCCAATGGAGATTTTTCTGGCTTGGTGGTGGGGATTTTGACCAACAAGGATGGTTCGGAGAATATTTTGCCGGTAGTGGATAAAGCAGGAGATTATTTTGCCAAATCAACACTTGAGTTGGAAAATGGTATTACTTTGTTTCGACAAATTGATGAGAATCGGGTGCCGGATGAATATAAAAAGTGGTTTGATTTGATCAAAAAGGATTCCCCGAGATATCTTAGTTTGTTGACTGGTGTTAATAGTTTTTTTGGTGATTTGGATACTTTGCTTGGTCGGGATGTGCCAGTAAATTATTTGTTGTTATTTCAAAATTATAATGAAATAAGACCTACGGGTGGATTTATCGGGAGTTATGGTCTGGCTGAGTTTCGAGGGGGCAAGATGACTGAGTTGGGTTTTGATGATATTTATAATCCAGATGGTCAAATGTTGGAAAAAATTGATCCACCTTACCCGATTTCAATGATGACAAAATATTGGGAGATGAGGGATAGTAATTGGTATCCGGATTTTCCTAGTACGGCCAAAAATGCGGTGAAAATGTATGAAAAAGAAGGAGGTTTTACGGTTGATGGTGTAATTGCCTTTACGCCGGAGGTTGTTTCCAGATTTTTGGCTTTAACTGGTCCGGTGGAGATGCCTGGTTATGGTACAACCTTGGACGAACAAAATTTTACTCAGGAGATACAAAAAAAGGTGGAATTGGATTATGATCGAGTAGAAAATAAACCAAAGAAAATTTTGGGGGATTTGTTGCCGGTTTTGATAGATCGTTTAGCCAATTTGCCGGTTGAGAAGAAGGAAGGTTTTTGGCAAACAATGTTGGATTTATTGAGTGAAAAACATATACTAGTTTTTTCATTTAATCCGGAGATAGAAAAATTGATTATGGATATTGGTTGGGCGGGGGAGATGAAAACAATTTCTTCCAATCAAGATTATTTAAATTTGATTCATGCCAATATTGGCGGACGAAAAAGTGATTTATTTATTCGAGAGGCTATAAAACATACTGTTAGTATTGATTCTGAAGGAAATATTGTCGTTGATTTGGAAATTACCAGGAAAAATACTGAAGATTGGTCTTGGCCCAATTATTCCAACTATGATTATTTGAGAGTTTATGTGCCGGAGGGAAGTGAGTTGTTGGCGGTTGATGGTTTTGTTAATCCGGAAGGAATGATTATTGGTGAAGGTGATGTAATAAGTTATGATCAAAAATCAGGAGAAGCAGGCTTGGGTAATACAAAGGTTACAGTGGAAAATGGAAAGACTGTTTTCTCCAATTGGATGGTGACGGATCCTTGGTCGGCCAGTGTGGCTCGATATCAATATAGGCTGCCATTTAAAGCGGGGGAAAAATATAGTCTATATTATCAAAAACAGTCGGGGAGAAAAGAAATTGATTATATGTTTAAATTTGTTCCCGGAAAACAAAATAAGGTTTTGGGATCAAATTTGAATATTGCAAATAACGCTGGAGATTATTTTTGGCGAGATACAGTAAAGAAGGATTTGGTGATTAGTTTTGATCTGTCAAAGTAATGATTTTTCCCGGTAATTAAGTTGTTTTTAGTATTATTTTTCGGTAGAATGGTCTTATGACCTTAATTTATGTTTAGGGATATTATTTTTTTATTTTTGATAGATTTTTATGGATAAGAAGAATGCCAATAGTCAATATGGGGCGGAGCAAATCCAAGTTTTGGAGGGTTTGGCTCCAGTTAGAAAAAGACCCGGTATGTATATCGGTGGTACGGGAAAAACCGGTTTGCACCATTTGATTTGGGAAGTGGTGGACAATTCAATTGATGAAGCCATGGCCGGGGTTTGTAATTATATTGAGATTGTTTTGCGGGATGATGGTAGTTTGTCGGTTGAGGACAATGGTCGAGGTATTCCGGTGGAAATACATGCTCAAACAAAGAAATCTACTTTGGAAACTGTTTTAACTGTATTGCATGCTGGTGGTAAGTTTGGAGGGGGTGGATACAAAGTTTCCGGTGGGTTGCATGGTGTGGGTGTTAGTGTGGTAAATGCGTTGAGCGAGTGGTTGCGGGCGGAGGTGGTACGTGAGGGAAAATTGTATGTTCAGGAATACGAACGTGGTAATCCAAAATCGAAAGTAAAATTGGAGAGCGAAAAAGTAGATAAACGCAATGGCACAAAGATAATCTTCCGACCGGATAAGGAAATTTTTGAAAAAGTTGTGTTTGATTTGAAAGTAATTGTGAACCGTTGCCGACAATATGCTTATCTCAATAAAGGCGTAAAGATTAGGATAGTTGACGAAAGGATAAAAAATAAACCTTCGAACGAAGTTGAGGGGGAGAAGGAAATTGTGGCACAAGATCAAACGTTTTATTTTGAAGGGGGAATCAAATCTTTTGTCAGTTTTCTTAATCGTGGTCGTAACACGGTTAACGAAAGTATTTTTTATGTTGATCGTGAAGCGGAAGGGATGTTGGTAGAAGTGGCTTTGCAGTATTCAGAAGAATTTTCGGAGAATATTTTATCATTTGCCAACAATATTCATACAACAGAAGGTGGTATGCATATGACTGGTTTTCGTTCGGCTTTGACTAGAGTAATAAACAATTATGCCAAGAAGAGCGGTTTGTTTAAGGATAAAGATGAAAAACTAACCAGTGATGATGTTCATGAAGGGCTGACAGCGGTAGTGAGTGTAAAATTACAGGATCCCCAGTTTGAGGGTCAGACTAAAGGTAAGCTGGGTAATCCGGAGGCAAGAACGATTGTGGAGGCAGTGGTGGGTGAAGCATTGAATATGTTTTTGGAAGAACATCCCAAAGATGCAAAAGAAATAATTGGTAAGGCCAGTTTGGCTGCGAGGGCCCGTATGGCGGCGCGCGCAGCACGAGATACAGTAATTCGTAAAGGGGCGTTGGAAGGGATGTCTTTGCCAGGGAAATTGGCCGATTGTTCTAGTCGCAATCCTGAGGAGTCAGAGATTTACGTGGTGGAGGGAGATTCGGCTGGTGGTTCTGCGAAGCAGGGCAGAGATAGACGTTTTCAAGCTATTATTCCTTTGTCAGGAAAGCCGGTTAATAGTGAAAAACATCGTTTGGATAAAGTGATTGCCAATGATAAATTGAAGGATTTAATAATTGCTTTGGGTTGTGGTATTGGTGATAGCTTTGATGCAAGTCGGTTGAAATATCATCGAATTATTATCATGTCTGATGCGGATGTTGATGGTTCTCATATAACAACTTTGATTTTGACAATGTTTTACCGGCACATGAAACCTTTGATTGAAGGGGGTTATGTGTATATTGCTCAGCCGCCTTTGTATAAGGTACAAAAAGGAAAAGAGAAATATTATGTCCATACCGATAGTGAAAAAGACGAGCTAGTAAAAGAGTTGTCTGGAAAAAATAATTTGGATGGGAGTGAGTTGAAGGGTATCGGTGTGCAGAGGTACAAAGGTCTTGGTGAAATGAATCCAGAACAGTTATGGGAAACGACCATGGATCCAAAGAATAGAGTAATGAAGATAGTAAAGGTTGAAGACGCTCAGGAAGCGGATCGGGTTTTCAGGGTATTGATGGGTGATGAGGTGGCGCCGAGAAAACATTTTATTCAGACACATGCCAAAGATGTAATGAATCTTGATGTATAAATTAGTTGATTAAGATATTTTTAAATATGTCAAAGAAAGAAAGAAAACAAGATAGTATGGAGAAGTTGGATCTGAAAGCAGAAGTGGGATATTTGCGGGAAGTGAATCTGGTTAACGAAATGGAGACTTCGTATCTTAATTATGCGATGAGCGTAATAGTGTCGCGTGCGTTGCCTGATGTGAGGGATGGTTTGAAACCTGTTCATCGACGAATTCTTTACGCCATGAATGAAATGGGACTTAAACATACAGCTAAGTTTAAAAAGTGCGCGGCGATTGTCGGTGATGTTATGGGAAAATATCATCCTCATGGAGATATGGCTATTTATGATAGTTTGGTTCGAATGGCTCAGCCTTGGTCATTGCGTTATCCATTGGTGTTTGGGCAGGGAAATTTTGGTTCGATGGATGGAGATAGTCCGGCGGCGCAAAGGTACACCGAAGCCAAGATGCAGAAAATGGCTGATATGTTACTCAATGATATTGATAAGGATACGATTGATTGGCGAGACAATTATGATGGAAGTCGGCAGGAGCCCAAGGTTTTACCTTCAAGATTGCCAAATTTGTTATTAAATGGCTCTAGCGGTATAGCTGTGGGTATGGCGACAAATATTCCGCCGCATAATTTGGCAGAAATAGTCGATGCAACCATATATTTGATTGATAATCCAGAAGCAACGATCGATGAGTTGATGGAATTTGTCAAAGGTCCTGATTTTCCGACTGGAGGAGCGATATTTGGCTATGAGGATATCAAAAATATTTATGCTACTGGTAGAGGTAAAGTTGTTATTAGAGCAATTGCTGAGATTATCGATAATGATAAAGGAAAGAAACAAATAATTATTAAAGAAATTCCTTATACAGTTAATAAAGCCGCTTTGGTAGAAAAAATTGCGGATTTGGTTAAAGAAAAAAAGATTGTTGGAATTGCGGATTTGCGTGATGAGTCGGATAAGGATGGGGTAAGGGTAGTAGTTGATTTAAAAAAAGAAGCTTATGCCAATAAAATACTGAATCAGTTGTATAAGATGACGCCGATGCAAACATCTTTTGCGGCAAACATTTTGGCTTTGGTGGATGAGATACAGCCCAAGGTTTTAACTCTTCCAATGGTTTTGGGTTATTTTATTGAACATAGAAGGACTGTAGTTATTAGAAGAACAAAATTTGAGTTGGCCAAGGCTGAGGATCGAGCGCATATATTGGAAGGTTTGAAGAAAGCCTTGGATCATATTGATGAAGTTATTAAAACAATCAGGGCTTCTAAAACCAAAGAGGATGCCAAGGTAAATTTGATTAAAAAATTTGAATTAACGGAAAAACAGGCAGATGCTATTTTGGAAATGAGGTTGCAAACTTTGGCTGGATTGGAGAGGCAGAAGATTCTGGATGAATTGGAAGAAGTATTGAAGTTGATAAAAAAATTAAAAGAGTTGTTGGCATCAGAAAAAAAGATCATGGCAGTGGTAAAGAAGGAGTTGACCGAAGTAAAAGAACAGTTTGGTGATCCACGTTTGACAAAGGTATATAAAAATCCTTTGGGTAAATTGGAGAATGAGGCTTTGATACCAAATGAGCAGGTACTAGTGTCTTTAACAAAGGGTGGTTATATAAAACGTCTTCCGAGTAATACATATAAAGTTCAGAATCGAGGAGGGAAAGGGGTTACTGGAGGGGCCTTGAAAGAGGAGGATATTTTGGATGATTTTCGTGTAACTTACAATCATGATGATATTTTGTATTTCACTACTGCTGGTCGGGTGTTTAAAGGGAAGGTTTATGAAATACCTTTGGCTTCCAGACAAGCGAAGGGAACGGCGATAGTGAATTTATTGAATTTGGCAGCGGATGAACGAGTGTCGGGTTTGGTGACGATTGCTGATTATCGAAGAGGTAAATATCTTATGATGGCAACCAAGTCGGGAACGATCAAAAAAACAGAATTGAGATATTTTAAAAAGGTGCGCAAAAGTGGTTTGATTGCGATTAAACTTCGAGATAAGGATGAGTTGCGGTGGGTTAAGGTGACCGAAGGGACGGATCAGGTAATGATGGTGACAAAAAAAGGACAAGCAATTAGATTCAATGAAAGTGATGTACGGGGAATGGGGAGGACAGCGGCAGGGGTGAGAGGAATAAAATTGAGAACGGGTGACGAAGTGGTGTCGATGAATTTGGTGGTTCCAGGTAAAGGTGGATTTATTTTGGTAATGACTGAAAATGGGTATGGAAAAAGGACGTATCTGAGTGGTTACAAAGTGCAAAATCGAGGGGGTTTGGGGATAAAAACAGCAAAGGTTATCAAGAAAAATGGAGAAATTGTGAAGGCGGAGGTAATGGATAAAGATTTGGATATTGATTTGATTGCGGTTTCTATCCATGGTCAGGTTATTAGGACGCCATTATCCAGTATCAGATTGATGGGTAGAGCTACTCAGGGAGTGATCGTGATGCGGATGAAAAAAGGTGACAAGTTGGCATCTGTGACTGCCTTTAGTGATTTGGACAAAGAGGTAGAAAGGCAAAGGAGTGTTCATGGAGTTCCCGTTGAGACAAAATAATATTTTAAGGAAAATATGAGTGTCAAGATTTCGGATTTAGCGAAAAAATTGGGTTTGGAAATTAAGGCTTTGCGAAGTCAGATAAAGGATATGCATTTGGGGGTTAGCGAACGAGCCAATGTTTTTCGCGATGAATTGGCGATGGAGATTGAACGACGGATAAAGAAAGACGAGGTAATAAGTAATAGTGGCAAAGAGAATGTGTTATTGAAAAAGAAGGTGGAGAAGGATATGTCCGAGGGTGTTCAAGTTGTTTCAAGTGAGGAAAATGAAACTGATTTTGGGGAAGAGATGCAAAGTGAAGTTCTTGATGTATTGGAAACAAAAAATGATGAGTTTGAAAATGAGTCGGATTTACCAAGGAAACCTCAAGTTGAGATACCGCCATTGGTAACGGTAGGTGAATTTGCGGCGCGGATGAATATTGGTGTGTCGGATGTGATAAAAGAACTGATGAAAAACGGTATTTTGGCAAATATAAATGAACATATAGATTTTGATACTGCTACCATAATTGGTGAAGATCTTGGTTTTGAGGTGACTTTATGTCAAAACAACGGTAATGATTTGGAAAGTTGTTTGGTTGACGAAAATAGATACGATAAAAAATATTTTCAGACAAGACCTCCGATTATTACGGTAATGGGTCATGTTGATCATGGTAAGACTTCGATTTTGGATCGTATTCGCAAGGCAGATGTGGTAGCTAAGGAATCCGGGGGGATTACTCAACACATGGGAGCTTATCAGGTTAAGAAAAATGGTAGAACAATTACTTTTTTGGATACTCCGGGTCATAAAGCCTTTTCGGCTATGAGGGCACATGGGGCGAAATTGACTGATATCGCGGTTTTGGTAGTGGCGGCTGATGACGGAGTAAAACCACAGACAATTGAGGCTATTAATCATGCTAGGGCTGCGGGTGTACCAATAATTGTGGCTATCAATAAAATTGATAAACCGGAAGCCAATATTGATAAGGTAAAAAGAGAATTAGCTGATTTTAATCTTTTGCCGGAGGAATGGGGTGGAAATACGATTATGGTTTTGACTTCGGCCAAGAGTGGTGAGGGTATTGATGAATTATTGGAGATGATTTTACTGGTTGCTGACGTGGAAGATTTGAAAGCTTATCGTGAAGGTCCGGCACAAGCGTTGGTGATTGAAGCTCATCTGAGTAAAAGGGTTGGTCCGGTGGCAACGGTAATGGTTACTCAAGGTTGTTTGCATGTCAGAGACAGTATAATTGTTGGTACGGTTGATGGTGTGGTGCGAGCAATGGTTGATCAATATGGAGAAAGGATTTCCAAAGCATATCCGGCTGATCCGGTGCGGATCGCTGGTTTGCACGATGTGCCCGAGTTTGGTGATACTTTGTATGTAGTAAATAATTTGAAAGAAGCGAAGAATATTGTTCTCAGTCGTCGAAAAAGTATGATGACAAAGGGATTTACTCCCAAGACGGTTGGCATGGCCGAGTTGTCTCAGGCAGTAAGAGAAGGAAAAATAAATGTTTTGCCGGTAATTCTTAAAACGGATGTTCAGGGTTCTTTGGAAGCAATCAGGAGTTCTTTGCAAAATTTACATAACGATGAGGTAAAAGTAGAAATTCTTCATGAAGCAGCGGGTTTGGTAAATGAATCTGATATAATGATGGCGGCCAGTTCCAATGCTTTGATTTTGTCTTTTAGGGCCAATATTGAACCTAGCGCCTTGAAATTGGCCAAGAAGATGGGGATAAAGATTTCTTCTTATGATGTGATTTATCGTTTGCTTGATGATGTGACAGCTGCGTTGGAGGGTTTATTGAAACCGGAAATTGTAAAAGTAAAAGTTGGCAAGGGTAAGGTGTTACGCGTTTTTACTCATGGGAAAAAATTCAGAGTGATAGGGGTTGGGGTAACTAGTGGTTTGGCAGAAAAGGGTTTGGAGGTAATTGTTTTTCGAGATGGAAAAAAGGTTGGTGAAGGAAAGATAGACGGTTTAAAGAAAGGAACAGAATCGGTAGATAAAGTCGCTGAAAAAAATGAATGTGGTTTGGGATTGGCTGGAGATATCAAGGTTGAGGAGGGTGATAGTTTGGAATTTTGGAAATCTGAATCTAGAGTGCGCCGTTTGTCTGAATTGGAATAGTATTAAAATTTATTTCGAATTATTATTTTACCCGATTAAATAATTCTAAGGCGGGTTGTTGTTGTATGAGTCTTGAGAAAATAAATTTTGTTTCTTTGGATTTGGAAACCACTGGATTGGATTCAAAAAAGGATTCAATAATCGAGGTTGGTTTGGTTCGTTTTGATTGGCGGGGAAAAATCTTGGATCGTTTTTCTTCTCTGGTATATTTTGATGGGGAGTATTCTGATTTGGTTGAATCGTTAACGGGTATTTCCGGACGGGATTTATTGTTGGCGCCACATTGGGAGGAGATAAAAAGAGAAATTATTAAATTTGTAAAGGATGAAGATGTTTTAATAGGCCATAATATTAATTTTGATTTAAGTTTTTTATCTAGTTTTGGGATAAATTGGTTTGGTCGAAAAAATTTGGATAGTTGGTATTTGGCTACGATATTGATAAGCAACGCTAGATCATATTCTTTGGAATATTTATTGAAGATTATTGGCAAAGAGTATCAAGCTCATCGAGCACTGGATGATGCTGAAGCGGTAGTTGATTTGTATGTGTATTGGCAAGCAGAATTGAGTAAAGTTTCAGATAAGGTGTTTGATTTGTTGCAAAAAATTGCCGTCGGTAGTAATTTGCCGGAGGGGATTTTGTACGATTTGGAAAAATTGCGAAGGAGAAGTGAAGGAGTGGTGGTTAAAATTAATAAGAATAGAGAGGAAGTATTTATAAATACAAGGGTTGAGAAAGAGTTGGATAAAACGGATGTTGGGCAGGGTATGAATTATTTGTCAATGAATTTTCGGGAGTTGTTGAAGAGTAAACAAAAATCGGGAGTGGTAGTTGTTGGTTCTTTTTTATGGAATCATTTTATTCGAACGTTTGATTCTCGAAGGTATGATTTAATCAAATTTGATCGAAGAGATAAATTTTTATGCAAAAATTTTTGGCGAGGTTTGTATAAAAAAACTTCTTATTCTGTTTGTGAAGCCAGAGTAGTAATAAAGATACTTTTGAAAATTGATCGGGGATATTGGGATGGATATTTGGAAGACATAATGTGGTTTAACGAGGAGAGGGATTTGGCGTTTGGACTTGGTTGTCGTGAGACTGAGGATGGACATGATTGTTATTTTGATAGAAAAATTAGAAATATTTTGCGCACAGATAGTGGTGTGATTTTACCGGCAACAATAGTTGAACAGGCGAAAGTGCTAGGCAAAAAAAGGATTTCTATTTTTTCAGAAGATCCTTTGTTGGAAGATGGTCTAACTGATTTGACCGGTTTGATCTATGATCGGGATAGCTGGACATTTGATTGCAGGCAAATAGTTGATTTGGTAGAAAAAATGAGATTGCAGAAGAAAAAAGTCAGATCAATAACTGAGTGGATGGAGAAGATGGAATTGTTGTGGAGGGGGCTGTGGTTGCTGGTTAGATCGCATGGACAAAAAGAGGAAAATAAAATCCGATTGGAATTAACGACTGCGGTGATGGCAGAAATTTCTTTTCAGAATTTGTCAAAGCAGTGGGCAAATATTATTTCGCGTTATTCAGAGGTTTTTGAGGAATTGGAGCGGGAAAAGTTGGGCGGGGGCATAAAGAGAGTTTTTGATAATACTTTTACGTCGAGTGATTGGTTAACTTCAATTGTTGAATATGGAAGTGGATATTGGCGTTTGGAATTGAAAAGAAAAAAATTCAATGAGTGGATATTGGATTTATTAAAGGACTATTCGGTTATTAATTTGATTAATTTTTTCCCTGTTTCAAGTAATAATTATTTTTGGAGTTTGTTGGGATTTCACAAAGTGAATATATTGAATAACTCCAAACCGGAAATTCGGGCTAAAATAGAAAATATTTCTTGGGTAAAGTTTAGACAAAATATTGATTGGAAAAATTTGAATAGTCAATTGATAGTTTTTAATTCAAAATCTGATATGTCTGTTGCGTTGGAGGGTTTACGGGAAGAAAAAAAGGAGGGGAAGATATTTGAATTGGGAACAAAAAGGGGAGCTTGGTATTTTGATTTGTGTCAGGAAAATTTTCAAGGAGTGGTTTTAACCTCTTATGCAAATTTGGGCGAGTTGGGTGTTTTGGAAAAAAAATTTGACATAATATATTTAGATCGATTACCTTTTGATTATCCAAATAAGTTTGTATTAGCATCGAGAGCATATGAGTGGCAGGATGATTATTTTAATGATTATTTTTTGCCAAGGATGTATCAGAAGTTGTATTATGTTTCTACTTTATTAAAGCCGGAAGGAAAGTTTTTTTTGGGGGATGATAGGTGGATAAAGAAAAATTATGTTAGCAAAAGTAACAAAAAGATATGAATAAAATAAATCAACAGTATGAAGGTTTGATGGTGGTTTTGGTTGGCAAAACCAACGTAGGTAAATCGTCTTTATTTAATCGTTTGAGCGGTGAAGGAAAGGCGGTTGTTTGCGAAGAGCCTGGCACGACCAGAGATCGGGTAATTTCAGAGGTAGTTTGGCAGGCAAATTCGTTTTGGTTGATGGATACCGCTGGTTTATTGAAAGGATTGGGTGATGAAGAATTGAAAAAATCGATTGAGGCTCAGATAGATGAAGTGTTGGAGGAGGCGGATGTTTTGTTGTGGGTGGTTGATGGTCAGCAAGGAATAGGGGAAGAGGATTTGGCGGTTTGGCATCGGATTAAAAAAATGTCAAAAAAAGTAGTATTGGTAGTGAACAAAATTGATTCTCATAAAAAAAAGGAATTGGCTTTACAAGAAAGAAAAATTGCTTTGTCGGAGAAATATTTTGTATCTGCTAAAAATGGTTTGGGTATTGGTGATTTATTAGATTATTTGGTGGTGTGTTCACAGAAAAAGAGTTTTGTAAAATTGGATGAAAAAAAGTTTTCGACTAAGATGTGTATCGTTGGTCGGCCCAATGTGGGAAAATCAACTTTGACAAATAATTTGTGTGGTTTCGAGAGGATGGCGGTGAGTAATAAAGCTGGAACTACCAGGGATGTTGGAGAGGTGGTGATTGAATATGGTATGGAAAAAATTTTATTGATGGATACTGCGGGTTTGAGAGCAAAGGGTAAGGCTAGTAAATTCGAGATTGAAAAATATAGTGTTATTAGAGCGATCAAAGCAATGGAAATGGCTGATATTGTAACGGTCGTGATTGAAGCAGTTGAAGGGTTAACTCATCAGGACATGGTGATTTTGTCGATGGCTAGTGAGATGAATAAGGGAATAGTTTTGTTTGTTAATAAATGGGATTTGGTTGAAGATAGTGAAAAACAAAGGGATAGATTTTTGGAAAAATTACGTCGAAAATTGGGTTGGATGTGGTGGATTCCGTTGGTATTTGGTTCAGCTAAAAACAAGATGAATTTGAATTTTTTGTTGGAGAAGGTACTTGATGTGAATAAAAATTATACTTGTTGGTTAAATGAAGAAGTATTAAATAATTTGGTTTTGGATATCAAAGCTGCAGACACAAGAATGAAAGTTATTGGTTTAACAGATATTAAACAAACAAAAACAAGCCCACCGAGATTTGCGGTGGGGGTAAAAAAGATTGGTTTGGTGAGATACGAAGAGGAAAGAATGCTAAAGAATTATATTAGAGAAGCTTTTGGATTGTATGGGATTTCGTTGCAAATAAGATTCTGGGAAAATAAGTGACAGATTGTATTTGGGCGTTATCAACCAAGTGGCGTCTTTAATTGGCCAATAAGTGAATAGTGCGCGGCCGAGGATAGATTTGTAGGGAATGGATCCGATTACGCGTGAGTCTTGAGAATTGGTGCGATTGTCGCCCATGACGAAAACTTCATTTTCTTTGACGAGAACTTCTTCTTCTCCATTGGTAGGGGTGTCAGGTGAGAGATATATTTCTTCAATAGACTCGAGATTGGCGTCGGCACTATTTTTGATATAAACCTTTCCGTTTTTAATGACTACGGTTTCTCCAGGTAGTCCGATGACACGTTTGATGAAATTTACACTTGGTTCACCTGGTTTTTGGAAAATTACAATTTCACCTCGATGCGGGGAACGGAAATGGTAGCTTAGTTTGTCAACCAGTAACATTTCTTTGTCGTGGAGAGTTGGTTCCATGCTTTGGCCGTCAACAATGAAAAGTTGGAAGAGAAATGTTTTGACTAAATAGACGACGATGATTACGGTCAGTGCGGTCTGGACCATTTCCCAGATAAACTCGGCAATATTTTTTAGGTTGTTTTTTTGATTATTTTGCATAGTTTGTTTATTGAAATATAAGTCGAATAGTTCATATATAATTATAATAAATTGAGGCAGGAATAACAGGATTTTACATAATATTGATTGGGATTTGGTTTTCAAAAGAGATTAAAAAAAGTCAGAAATTTTGTTACAATCAAACGTAGCATTTATATTAATTTTTTTATTGATGAAAAATATTCTTAGATATTGGCATATTCCAATGGCAGTAGTTTTGGGAGTTGTCATTTTGTATATTGCTTTGATTGGTTATAGATTGTTTTTTTCCGGAAAGGCTGATTCTTCGAATAATAATTCGGGTGATAGTTTTTGGACAAATATCACTGATAGCATTGGTATCAATACCAGAAAGTTGCGAGGTGAAAGAGAGGGTAGGATAAATGTTTTAATGGTGGGAGTTCCAGGTGGCGATCATGATGGTCCGGATTTGACCGATAGTATTTTGTTTGTCTCGGTCAATGTAAATGAAAAAAAAATTGATATGTTTTCTATACCGAGGGATTTGTATGTAGAGATTCCCGGTTTTGGGTACAACAAAATCAATTCGGCTTATTCAATGGGAAAAAATTATCAATTGGCTGGAGGAGGGATTGATGTCTTGAAAGATACTGTGGAATCAATTGTTGGTCAGAGTGTTGATTATTATGTAAAAATTGATTTTGATGGTTTTGTGAAAACTGTTGATGCTTTAGGTGGGATCGATGTGACGGTTGATGAGGATATATATGATTTTCTATATCCTGATGGTTATGGTGGCTATGAGCCGTTTTCTTTGGCAGCCGGAAAACAACATTTGGATGGAAATACGGCTTTGAAATTCGTCCGGAGTCGTCAAACAACCAGTGATTTTGATCGTTCCAAGCGGCAGCAAAAGGCTTTGGTAGCTATTAAAGATGCTTTTTTAAAAAAAGGTGTTATTGGTGGCGCCAAAGTATTGATTCAGGTGATAGATATTTTGTCGGATCATCTTGAAACTGATTTGAAGGTATGGGAATGGGAAAGGGTGGCCAAGATTGCCAAAGATTGGGATAGTGAATTGAAGGTTGCCACTCATAATTTCGATAACTCGCCGGAAGGTTTTTTGGGCGATGGCAATATCGATGGTTTGTATGTTTTGCAACCGGTTGCGGGGGACTTTTCAGAGATACAGGAGTTTGTAGAAAAAACTATAAATAGTTCGGAGGCGCCAGAACCAACTAGTATGGTGGTTAATATTTATAATGCGACCAATCGAGTTGGATTGGCTGGAAGTTTTGCCGAAGAACTAAAAAATCAGGGTGGCGTTGAAGTGCTTGAAGTGGGTAACGCTGAGGAAAAAATTGATAAGTCGATTATTAGGTGTCAAAACAACAAAGAGTTAAAAAAGAAAATTGAGGAATTGAAGGAAAAATGGGATTTGGTTGAGGATAAAGAACAATTAGGATCGGATTTAAAATATGATTGTGAGATTATTTTAGGGGATAATTTTATTTTGGAGTAGTATGAGTTGGCTTCGATTCAAACCATTAGTGATTAGTGTGGTATTCTTGGTTATTCTGGAGTTTTTGTATTATTATCCCAGTTTGGTGTTGTGGGGCGGTTTTGTATTATTGCTAATTATTTTGGCTGGTGTGTTGTGGATTATGAGAGGTAATTGGGAGGATGGTATTATTAGGAGATCGATTTTACCTGTATTATTGGCAATGGGAGTATTGTCTTTCGGTTTTTTCATGCATATGCCTTATTATCGTCAGGTGGTTTTGTTTGTTGGTTCTTTTTGTTTATATTTTTTGATGGTCTATGTTGATCAGTTTCCGTACAAAAGTTTTTTGATTACGCGTTTAAATTTCTCTTTTGTAGCTTTGGTGGCAGCTTATCTTTTGTTTTTTTCGATTACCAATTTTAGCGTTAGTTTGCAAATGCCTTTATGGATATTGATGATCATTGTGGTGATGGTTAGTTTTTTGATTTTTTATTCAGTATTATGGGCTAGTGGTTTGGAAAGATCTTATGTGATGTTGTATACTGTATTGTTGGGACTGATGATGTCCGAAATATTTTTGGTGGTTAGTTTTTGGCCGGTTGATCCTTCGGCGAAGAGTATGGTTTTGGTGGTAGTTATGTATATCTTTTGGGGATTGCTTAGTAGTTGGCTGGAAAAAGTAATGACGACGAGAGTAGTGATAGAATATTTGGCTATAGGTTTAACTTTGATGGCGGTGGTATTGTTGACGGCAAGTTGGTTACCGCCATTTTTAATTTAGGTTGTTTATTTAACGTGGGAGATTTATGAATAAAGAAAATGAGAAAATAGAAGGTCAGGTCGAAGACAAAAAAAGTGATTTTTTTGAAAATAATGATGATTTGGTAGCTGTGCCAAAAAAAGGAATGAATTGGATGTCTATTTTGGGAATGGTGTTGATATTGATAGTCGTGGTTTTTGGAGTTGTAGCAGTTTTATTGTATGGTTTTAAAAATGAATCTCAGTTTGTAAAAATGATGGCGACTCAGTTTTATTATCCTTTTGTTGCGGTAGAAGATAAAGTGATACCGATGTCTGAATATTGGAGTAGTTTGGAATTGGTAAGGAAAAATTGTGAATTGGTGGGGACAAATTGTCAGACGACCGATGATGATCGAAGGACAGTGTCAAAGAGATTGATTGATGAGAGATCGGTGGAAGTATTGGCTAAAAAAGAAGGGATAAATGTGGACAATAGTGAATTGGATACTGAGTATCAGAAAATTGTGGAACAAAATGGTGGTGAGGCTGAGTTTACCAATGTAATCAGGGATAAATTGAATTGGAGTACCGATGAGTTCAAACAAAAGTTGTTGATTAGTTTGTATGGTCAAAAGTTGGAAGATAAAGTTATAGAAAAAGTGAGCGCTAAACATATTTTAATTTCTGCCGATCAGTCTGCTAGCGAAGAGGATGTAGCCAAAGCCAAGGAGAAAGCTTTAGAAGTTATTAAAAAATTGAAAGAAGGTGGTGATTTTACTGCTTTAGCAAAAGAGTACAGTAATGATCCCAGCGCAAGTCAAAATGGGGGAGATTTGGGTTACTTTTCACGAGGGATGATGGTGCCGGAATTTGAAAAAGCTGCTTTTGCTTTGGAAAAAGGTCAGATTAGCGAACCGGTAAAAACTGATTTTGGTTGGCATGTGATCAAGGTGGAAGACAAAAAAGGTTCGGTTAAAAATAGTTTTACCGAGTGGTTGGAAGAACAGAAAAAACAGATGAAGATTGTGTATTTTTATAAGATACCGGCGGAGAAAACAGGTGATAGTGCGACCGATGCAAACCAAGTTGATGCCACTACTCCGGCTAATCAATAAGATAATAGATAACAAACCCTTATAAACTCTTTAAAACTCTTTTAAACACTTAAAAACTATGGGAATTATGAGAGTGTTTATTGTAAAGTTTGTAAGAGTATATAAGGGTTTCTAAGTGTTTATAAGAGTTTTGTATTTTGTGGTTTCATTGAAAATATTTTCATGCTTTATGTAATGAGGTGGATTTATTGTTCCAGGTTTGCTAATATTTATATGTAAATTTATTGGAGCCGTAGTTCAGTTTGGTTAGAACGCAGCCCTGTCACGGCTGAGGTCGCGGGTTCGAGCCCCGTCGGCTCCGCTTCGTTTTGAGAGGAAAACCAATGGTTTTCCTCTCAACGTTTCACTGCTCTCCTTTCCTTTTCAAGGAACCAAAAATCCCGAAATGAATTCGTTGATTTTTGATAATAGATAATAAGCAGAATATAAAAAACCGAGTGATCGGTTTTTTTTGATGGGGAGAACTGGTAAGATGAGGGTTTTGGGCATGAAAAAAGGGAGTTTCTTGCTCCCTATTGTTTATAGCGGCTTATTTATATCTGTTTTTGTATGCCCAGTGAAGGGCATTTGCAATTAACATTGCAAAAAAGTAAGCAATGCAAATTATTGATCCTGGCGGATAAAATTTTAGACAAAATATAAAAGTAATTGCCATAATTGTTCCACCAAAAATTGGTGCCCATTTGTTTAAAAATTTATCTTCTCTAGACAGTTTCATTTTTTTTCTCCCTTCTTTTTTATTTTCTGGATTGTTCTTTTGTGTTCGGGGGTGAATTTGTATCCCCCGATTTTTAATTCATCAAGTATCTGTTCAAAGGTCTGAATATTAATTTTTTGTAATTTTACAAAAGAATGTAATCTTTCAAGATCCAGTTTCATTTCTTCGCTGTCGTGATTGGCAAAAATTTTTTCGCAGCAGTCATCGAATATTTCCTGAAAATTGACAATTTTTAATTTTGCAATTTTTTTGAGGTATTTTCCCTCAATGATGTTATTTCTCAAAATGCAACAGAAATAGTTTTTAAGATTAAGTCCTGGAGGTATTTCGTAAATTTCCTGAATGACTTTTTTCTGAATGTTGTTGTCAAAATTCAAGAAGTTTTCTAGATCGTCTGCAAAATCTAGCCAAGGTTCATCTTTTTCCATGGCTTTTAGGAGTTTTTTCGTTTCTTCTAACATTTTTTTCACTCTCTTTCTTTTTAAAATTCATTCTTTAAGACCCAAGAACCAAAGCCCTTTCTTGCTTTGGTACGATATTTTGGACTTAAAGAACAATAACTTTGTAGCATATATATATATTGTTGTCAATCTTGTACTGGTGGTATTTTTTGAAATAATTATTATAAAAAAACCGAGTGATCGGTTTTTTAGTTTGATTTTTGTGTTATTTTTGTTGTTTGTATGAATTTTTCATGATGGAATGATAATTACAATGATTTTTAGAACTTTTTCAGCATTATTTTGGAAATATTTTATTATTGCTAGACGCTTGTTAATGATTTCTAGTATAAATCGCATGCGACCCAGAATGGACAGTATATGATATTTGTTTCTCTTTTAGTGTTCCAAAATTTTTTAAGATATTCTTTGCCAAGATCTTTATATTTATTGTATTATCATTATTGTTGTATTCTACCATTTCAAATTAATATTTTGACTATATCTTGACAATATTAATTAATAGTGTTATAGATTTAGTATTATATCTTTTATCATTTTTTGTATGGAAAAATTTTTCAAAGAGGAAAAAAACGAAATAGTAAGTAATGGAGAAAATAGGAATAGTCATTTTAAAGAAGGAATAACTAAAGCTTATAAATATATTAGTATGCTTGATGACGATATAGTTAATAAAGAAATAGTTAATGGGGAGGAGGATATTGCTTTGTTGTATTCAAGGTATTATAAAGCATCAAAACAAATAGCCATTGATTTAGGTGTAGAAAATGAATTTGGAATTGATGCCTTAACTGATTTGCTTGTTAGTGGAGAATATAAAAAATATCAAACAGATATAATATTTCTGACGGTATTATTTTTTAGAATAAAGAATATTAAGTTGAAAATTATTACTGAGAACAGAAAGAAAAGTTATTTTTATATGGACGAACAAAAGAAAGACGGTACTCCCTTTATCGAAACAATTCCTGATAAAAATAATGATATTGATAAGGTGATTTTCAAAGAATATTTTTGTTGGTTAACAAATCAAATAAATGAAAAATATGGAGATAAAATAAATGCTTTAGAAAAAGATTTTTTGTCGTTTTTTGCGGAGGGGGATGATGTTAAAGAGATTAGAAAGAGGTTAATAGAAAAAGGGTATACCCAGCCATGGACTTCACTTGGTTTAAAAGGTTTTAAAGAAAAATTATTGAAATGGGGATTGATTGATGACCCTAATTTTAAGAGAATAGAATGGAAAAAGAATAATGTTTCAAATAGGGATGTGTTAGAAATTTATCTTAAAGAGTCAAGATATTCTTTTTCTGAGTATGAAGGTCGGTTAGTCGATGTATTTCTAAAAAATGGGAAAATTGATTTTAGCAGTGATTTTTTGGATGTAGATTTAACAAGTCTGGCTCAGAGTTTAAAAAAGAGATTAAGAGCTCATATGGCTAAGAGAGGTTTAAATTGTAGAGATTTTTTTGATTTTCTTAATAAGGTATCTATAGATGCAAAAAAAAGAAATATTGATTCAATTGAACCTGAGAGATTTGAACCGGAGTTGGTAAATTTTGAGAATGATTTGAGGCCATCTTGTTATAGGGGTGGAAATATTGAGGATTGGATGCTTTGATATTGTATTTTTTGAATTAATAGACTCTATATCAAAACTTTGATATAGAGTTTTTCTTTAAGTATTATCAGGTTTTGTTTTATACTGGGAAGTAGTTTAATTATTTTATTTTTTTCTATATGAAGATTGATTACAAATTGACGAAGTTGAAAAATGGGATGCGGGTGTTGTTGGTTCCAAATAAACATGTGGAGTCGGTGAATGTTTCGATTTTTTTCCGGGTTGGTTCTCGATGCGAGGATGAGAATATTGCCGGGATTTCGCATTTTTTGGAACATATGTTTTTTAAGGGAACCAAAAAAAGACCGAAGGCAAAATTTATTTCGGAGGCGATTGATAGTGTGGGTGGGGAGATGAATGCGTTTACGAGTTATGAGTATACCGGGTATTGGATAAAAGTGGCCAAACAACATACTGATTTGGCGATTGATGTTTTGTCGGATATGATTATTGATTCCAAATTTTTGCAAAAGGAATTGGATCGGGAACGAAATGTTATTAAAGAAGAAATGAAGATGTATGAGGATAATCCGGATTATTATATCTGGCGGGTGTGGAACAAGGTGTTGTATGGGGAGCAGGGGTTGGGACGGGAAATTGCCGGGACACGGGAGGCTTTGGACAATATTAATCATCCGGAGATGATTGAATATCGAAACAATTATTATTCGGTAGCCAATGGGTTGTTGGTAGTGGTGGGAAACTTTGTGGAAACTTCTTTGATGACGACTTTGAATAAATATTGGAATAAAGTCAGTAAGGGCATGAGATCGGAGTATCAATTGGCAAGTGACTGTCAGCCAAAACCGCAGGTTGAATTGTTGACCAAAGATATTCAGCAGGCCAATATGTGCGTTGGAGTGAGGTCATATCGTTCTTTTCATCCTGATCACTTTGTAGTCAATTTGATTTCGGTGATTTTGGGACGAGGGATGAGTTCACGATTATTTTTGCGGGTGCGAGAAAAACATGGGTTAGTTTATACGATTCGGGCCATGGCGGACAATTATGTCGATGTGGGAAATTTGGTTGTAAAAACCGGTTGTGATGCCAACAAAGCCGAACAGGCCTTGAAGATGATTTTGGAGGAGTTCAAAAAATTGACCAAGGAAAAAGTTTTGAAAAAAGAATTGGATAAAGCCAAAGAGTATTGGAAAGGGACTTTGATTTTGTCTTTGGAGGATTTGGAGAGTGTTGGTGGTATGGTAGGGATGCAGGAATTGTTGTTTGATAAAGTGGTTACTCCGGATCAGATGATCAAGGCGATTGATAAAGTGACGGCGGAAGATATTATGAGAGTGGCAAAGGATATGTTTAAACCGGAAAAATTGAATCTGGCGGTGATCGGTCCTTTTAAAAATAGCAAGAAATTTCAGACGATTGTTTCTAATTTTTAGGTAGTGTTTGTATTTATCGTGGAATATCCGTATAACTTTTTTTCTTTTTTTAAGACTCAGACATTTTTTCTAATGATTTTGACTATTGAACTCAAACAAGTTAAAAAAAGAAAAAAAGTTATACGGATATTTCACTTGGTTAAATTATATTTATAGGAGCGTAATATGATTGAGCGAACTTTGGTGGCTTTGAAGCCGGATGCTGTGCAACGGGGTTTGATTGGTGAAGTGATTCATCGATTTGAACGAGCCGGTTTAAAAATTGTGGCAATGAAGATGAAGTGGGTGGATGAGGAATTTGCCAAAAAACATTATACTGAGGACATTTCGATTAGGAGAGGGGAACATGTTCGTCGTTATTTGGTGGAGTTTTTGTTGGTTGGACCGGTGGTGGCGATGGTTTTGGAGGGGGTGGATGCGATTGAAGTGGTGCGAAAGATGGTTGGTGGGACGGAACCAAAGATGGCGGTGCCGGGGACTATACGAGGTGATTTTTCGCATGTGAGTTATGACTATTGTGATTCCAAAGAAATGGTGGTAAAAAATATCATTCATGCTTCTTCGGATGCTAAAGACGCTAAACATGAGATTGATTTGTGGTTTGACAAGAGCGAGATTCATGATTACAAATCAGTTCATGATCAGCATATTTTTGATTGACAAGTTTGTTTGTTGATTAAAAAAACCACTGATTTGACAGTGGTTTTTTTAATAATTTGTTATTTTTATTAAATGGGTTGTTATTTTATTTCGAAGAGAACTGTACTTTTAAGTTTGGTTTGATTGAGGTAAATGTCGGCGCGATAATTACCTTTGGGCCAGTTGCCATCAGGTGTTAAGAAAGTTTGGTTGTGTTGTTTGTCCAAAGTAAAGTGGGTTTTTTGGTTGGGGCCGACGGTGGTACTGGCATCATTTATTTTTTTGGTGTCTGTGGTGTACCACCATTCCACTTTTAAATTCGAGTTTTTAGGTGCTTCGGGTGAAGTGGCAATCGTTAGAAATATTTCTTTACTGGTGGGAGAAAAGGTGTCAGTTTCGACGATTGGGTTGTGGGCGGAATCAATCTGACTGGCAGTTTTGACTGAACTAATCATGGCGTCCTGTTTGCCAGTGTCACCGATGGAAAATTTGTAGGTAGCATAGGTTTTTTGGTTGATAATGAAATCAATGCGGTATGAACCAATCTGCCAGTTATAACCAGGTCGTTTGCTTTGAAAACCGATGGTGCCGCTGAGATTGGTGTTGATGGTATTGGAGTTGACAGGGACGTCTTCGCCGTTGCCTGTATAATTCCAGATGATTTGAATACTGGTGGGATTTTTCGTATCGGGATTGGTAAAACTAGCTTGGCCGTAGATGATAGCCGTATTTGCTTCAAAAACGGTTTGCGGATTGGTAATGAGAGAAGTTTTTTTATCTTTTTGATCGCCTAGTTTGATGTCGCTAAACTTGTACTCGCCTTGGCAGGCGGGTAAAATAAGGATGAAAATAAAAAGTGATAGGATTAGAATTGTTTTTTTGATCATATTTTATATTTAGATTATTTTAGTTAAATTATATCATATGAATTATTGGTTGATTTTTCTGGTTGGTTTAGTGATGTCTTTGACGATAACGCCAATATTTCGTTGGTTGGCTTATAGATTCGGGATTGTGGATAAACCTGACAACAAAAGAAAACTTCACGCCAGAAGTGTAGCCTACCTTGGTGGCTTGGCTTTGTTTGTGGTTTTTTTGATCGAAATGTTTTTGTTTGTTGAATTAACAAGTAATATTTTGATGATGATTGGTGGTTTGATTTTGGTGGTTTTGATTGGCTTGGTTGATGATATTTACAAGTTGAAGCCTTGGCAAAAGTTTTTGGGTCATTTATTTGTTGGTTTTTTGTTGGTGATTGGTGGAATCGGTATTCAATCTTTTCCTTTGCCTGATGGTGGCTATATCGGTTTAAATCAGTGGTTGGTGGAATTTTCTATTGGTGGAATATTGATAAAGTTTGCATTATTGTCGGGGGTATTTACGTTATTGTGGACGGTATTTTTGATAAATTCGGTGAATTTTTTGGATGGGTTGGATGGGTTGGCGGGAGGTATTTCTTTGATTGCATTTTTAATTATTTTTTCCTTGAGCTTATCCAAATACGTTAATCAATCTGATATTGCGGTTATTTCTGTGATTATGGTTGCGGCCTTGTTGGGATTTTTACCGTACAATTTACCATCTGCCAGTATATTTTTGGGTGATGCTGGTTCGATGATGCTTGGTTATCTTTTGGCTGTTTTATCGATCTTGTCTGGTGGAAAGGTGGCAACTTTAGTCTTGGTTTTAGGTGTGGTTATTTTAGATACTTTTTTAGTTGTAATTTCGAGAATTAGAAGTGGAAAAAAAATATGGTCGGCCGATCGCTTGCATATGCATCATCGTCTTTTAGACCGGGGAATAAAACATTGGCAAATATTATTTGGATATTATGCAGTGTCATTGGTTCTTGGTTTATCAGCAGTACTAGTACCATCGAGCATTTTTAAGTTAGTGATTTGGTTTATTTTTATTATTATTTTTTTTATTTTTTCTTATTTGTTGATGGCCACTAAGAAGGTAACAAAATAAGTTTGGTTATCTTGTCAATTTTTGCTGTTGATGATATAATTATGGGTGTAAGTAATATTGATTATGAGAAAAAAAGAGGTATATGAATTACTTTGATCAAGATAAATTTAGAAATTTGGTGAGGGCTTTGCAGCAGATGGTTCGTTGTCCTCAGTGTGGCGGTGTTTTCAATGAACATGATGTGGAGTTGGTAGCTGGTATTGGCCAGGCATATTTTGTGAAGATGTCTTGTAGTAATTGCGGAATAAATGTTATGGCTTCTATGATGAATATGGACAAAAATATAACCAAAAATACTGCGGTTTCGCCTTTTTCTTCAAACGCCCAGAAAAATCAATATCCGATAATCAAGGAAAACAAAATTCAAGAGGCTATTTCTGCCAATGAATTGATCGGTTTGCACGATTATTTGAAGGATTTTACAGGTGATTTTAAATCGGTTTTTGGTAAGTGAGAGATTATAAATCTTGCTTTATCGAGTTGTATGGGTTAATTTATAAGAGACGAGTTTTATCGTCTCTATTTTTATTTATTGATAAGTGACATGGAAAAGATTGTATTAAAAGCTAAGTTGAGAGATATTGTTCAAGAAAAAGTAAAAAAGATCCGCCGGGATGGCTGGTTACCCTTGGTTGTGTATGGACAAAAAAAGGACAATATAAATTTGATGGTTAATTTCAATGAGTTTGTGAAAGTTTATCGGGCGGCTGGAAATAACACTATCGTTGAGTTGGATGTGGAAGGAAGTGAAAAAGAAAACGTGTTATTGGTGGAAATTGATTATCACCCTTTGACGGATTTGCCGCGTCATGCTGATGCTTTACGAGTGAATATGCTTGAGAAGATTAGTACTTCGGTGCCGATAAATTTTGTAGGTGTTGCTAAAGCGGTTAAGGATTTGGGCGGGACTTTTATTGCTAACATTAGTAGTTTTGACGTGACTTGTTTGCCGGCAGATTTACCCAAGGTTATCGATGTGGATATTTCTGCGTTAAATACTTTTGAAGATATGATATATGTTAAAGATGTGGTTATATCTGATAAGGTCAAGATTGAAAGAGAATTGGATGATGTTGTAGCTAAAGTGGCGGAGCCAAGATCGGCAGAAGAATTGGCTGAATTGGATAAAGAAGTAGAAGAAAATGTGGATAAAGTAGAAGTGGAAAAGGCTAAGAAAGAAGGTGAAACTACTGAAGAAGGTGAAAAGAAAGAAGAAAAGAAATAATTTTTTATTGAGAATTGCTATAATAAAACAGGAACTTTATTCCTGTTTTATTTTTTTTACAAACTATCTCTCTGTAGTTCAATGGATAGAACAAGGGACTCCTAAGCCCTAGATGAAGGTTCGATTCCTTCCAGGGAGATTTAGATGTTTTGTGATTGATTAATAACTAGAGTTGTATGAAGAAAAGTAAAAAAGTTTTTCAAGGGCAAAAAGATGGGGAAGAACTGATTATGATTTTTCGTAAGCATTGGTTTGGTATTATTAAACCAATTTGTTTGTTTACGTTATTATTTGTGGTGTCGGTGTTGATATTGGTATATTGGTTTGATATTACGATAATGTTGATTGTTGGATTTGTGATTTTATTGTTGGCGATTTTTTATTTTTTGTATAATTATTTGTTGTGGTGGCAGGATGTGTATATTTTGACCACTCAAAGAGTTATTGATGTTGATCAGAAATCTTTATTTCATCGGGTTGTGTCGGAAGCGGAGTTAAAAAATATTCAAGACACAAATTATGAGGTTGAAGGATTTTGGCGGACAATGTTGAATTTTGGGCGCGTCAAGATTCTTACTGCATCTTCTGGTCAGAGTATTGTTTTTGAGGATATATCCAATCCTCATAAAGTGCAAGAAATGATAATCCAAGCTAAAGATGTATTAGGTTAATGAATCGTTTAGGCTTTGGATTCGTAAGTATTCTATGGCGGGAGATATTTTGCGATCAATTGGTTCGGAGAGGATGAGAAATTCCTTGGTTTTTTTGATGTCAAGGACGTCTTTCCCAGGGCGGAGGAATTTTAACATTTTTAGTTGATTTTGAACAATATTCTTGAGATCAAAAATATTTTTGAAGGATGTGTGGCTAGTAAAGACGCCACTTGTAAGACTTATTGGTGGCGGGGTTGTGTCGGAACCAATATTCCGAAAAATAATTTGTGAGCCCTTGATTGGATTTTGTTGGATATTTTCGATGGTTTGATCAGATAATTGATATTCTAGTTGCAACATTTCCAGGATGTGAATGGCCAAAAGAGGAATTTGGTTATTTTTCAATTGTAATTTTGTAACCATAGGAACGGAAGCAGTGAGGCGGGGATTGCACTCGATGAAGAAATGTTGACCGGTTTGAGAATCAATAACAAAATCTAATCCAAAAAAGCCGTTGTAGTTTAATTTTTGGAGATAAACACCAAATTTTTTCACATCAGAGTAGAGTCGGGATAGATTTTTAAAAACGTTTAGATTGGCAGAATATATATTTCCGCAAGTTCCACCGGGGGAGGGGTTGAGGTCGGGGAGGTTGGTTATTTGAAAGAAAGGTGGTTGGATGACGATTTGAGCTTTGTTGACACTAGGGTGGAGTATACAGGCATTGAGTGAATAGGTTGGTCCGTCGATTTTTTGGCTGATTTTGGTGGGATAATTGAGATAGTTGTTTTTGACTAATTGAAGTTGGTCATCTGAAGAGACCAAAAATGTGGAACTACCAGCAAATCCTCTGGGAAATTGGAGAAAAAATTGTGGTCCGTATTTTTGGGAGTAATTTTGATAGGATATTTCCTTTAATTTTTCGATTGAGTAATCGGGTTGAGGGAGAGATAATTCGGTTATGATTTGGGAAAAATTTATTTTATTTTCGATTTGGCGGTTGAGTTTAGCGGGATTGGCAAGCAATTGCCAGCGATTATTTTGACAAATTTTTTCCAACGAAGGAGACGGTTTATAAACTAAAATATTGGATTGATATTGGTTAAATGATGTTATGTGCTTGATAGTAGCTGGATGATTTAGCAACACGTTGGTACTTCGTCTTTTGAGAAGATCTTTGGTGTTATTTAGTAGAGAAAAATGATTAACAGAAGGGGGGAAAAGTTTGGTTATTGGATGATCGTCGTAACTGATGATTTTGAGAGGGAAAATTTCTTCTAATCCTAAGGCATCTTTTGGGAAAGTGACAGCAAAAAAAATATCGTCAACGTATTGTCGGGTAATAAATTCTTTTAGGTTGGTTTGGTCTTTGATAAACATAGAAATTGGGATTATTTTTTGATGTTTTGTTGCGACAAGATTGTGTCAATGTCTTGAGTATTTTCGGCAAAATATTCGATGATTTTTGATGTGGATAAGATGGTATTGTGTTCAGTGCCGGAAATGATTACAACTGTTGATTGTATGTGATAATACTCAATAAATTCTAGGGCAGCAGCAAGCGATGCGGCTCCTTCAGGTGATGAATTTATTTGATTTTGTTGTAATTTTTGATGAGCTTCTAGAATTTTTTGGTTATTGACCCAGTGGATTAGTCCTTGAGGTATTGATTTTATGACCGGAATATATATTTTTTGATTAGAGTAGTCGGCTGGATTGATTTTTTGATGTAATTTTAAATATATTTCTTTGGCTCTTTTTGGTTTGGTTAGCGAGTTGTTTCCAGCGAGTTGTTTTTCGGCGGAAAAATTTTGATGGAATAACTCTTTGGCGAGAAAAATTTGTTGACCTGATTGAACACCGACGATTTGGGGTTTGGGGATAATAGGATTTTTGTAGTAATAATTGTGCAGGCCGAGAATTGAAGCACCAGATGTGCAGTAGGAGAATATTGCCTGGCAGTTTGGTAGTTGATTATTGATTTCCCAACCTAGAGTTTCAAAACCGGTAATAGCTCGGTTGTCATGGGAAGGGTTTAGTAGAGGAATGTGATATTTTCGACTGATATATTTGGCTAATCGGTAGGCTTTTTTAGATTTAATAATTATATGTGGATTTTTGGTGATGATTTGAGAAATTTTGTTGGCAGGAGTGGTGGGGGAAATGAGAATAATTGGCTTAATGTCGTTTTTTTGGCAAAAAGCGCAGCAAGAGATGGCGGCATTGCCAGAAGAAGACAGGACACAGTATTTTGATTCTATCTTTTTTAGGTGTGATATTTGGTAGGCCAAAGCCCTATCTTTAAATGAACCATTGGGATTTAGATCTTCTCGTTTAAGAAATAGTTTTGAATTTTTATTATTTGTTTTTAAAAGATAGGAATGATCTTCTAAGGGGGTGTTGCCTTGGCCCAAATCAAGCTTGTTTTCCTTTTTGAATTTTTTGATAAAACCTGGATAGTTCCAGAATTTTTGCATGTTTTTTTTCATATGAATAATTTGATAGAAAATTTTTTTTAATGTGTTAATATGGAAAAGAACTTATTGTTTTCAAAATTTATAGGAGAAATAAATATGAAATGTATGGATTGTGGTGAAGAGTTGATTTTGGATTTGGATGAAGAAGAATATCAAGTTGGTGATGTGTTGGAGTGCGAGTATTGTGGGGCGGAAATGGAGATTTTGCAATTGGATCCAGTGGTGTTGGGCTTGATAAATGAAGAAAAGTAGATCAATTGTTTGGATTTTCGTAAATTCTTTCCAGGATGGATTTTAGTGAATATTTGTTTTTTAAGTGTGACTCTTGAAAATTGGCGCCGGCCGGGGACATCAAAATAATGTCGCCGGTTTTGGTGTTTTTTAAGGCCAATTTTAAGGTATCGGTTAGATCATTGTTTTTATGAATTTTTACTGATTTTTCTTTTTGATTTAAAAGTGATTTTTCCAGCGAATTTGAAGTTGTTCCTGGTAAAAGATAAAGGTTTTTTATTCTTTGATTAATGATTTTTGCTAAAAGATTGTGACTAACTTTTTTATGATTGCCCCCGATGATTAAATGAATATTTTTGTTGGGGAAAGAGTTAATGGCGGAAATTGTTGATGTTGGCGTACTAGATTTTAGATCATCGATTATATCTACGCCTTTTATTTGGGCGATTTTTTCTAAACGGTGGGGGATGCCTTGAAAATTATTTAGTACTTTTGTGATAGTAGTTGCTGAAATATTGAATTTGGAGATTGCTCCCAGGGCTGCCAAAATATTGGCTGGATTGTGTGAGTTTTCTAAATATGGATTGGAAATGGATAACCATAATTTGTTTTTATAATAAATTTTGTTTTTTTCTATATATAGGTTTTGACTTGATTTCTTTTTTAGAGAGAAAGGAATAATGGGGGCGGGGAAGCGGTGAAGGTTTTTTTTGATAATTGAATTGTCGATATTAATTATTGCTATGTCGTTTTTGTTTTGGTATTTGAACAAGCTGAATTTCGTTTCTTGATAATTTTTGTATGATTTGTGTTCGGAAATATGGTTGGGGTAGATATTTGTCAAAACTGCAATATGAGGGCTGGATTGGAGGTCAATGGTTAGTTGTCGGTTGCTGATTTCCAGGACAAGAATATCTGTTGGCTTGATAGATCTGATTTGGGGTAGTATTTGTTCATAAATACTTCTTTCGTTTCCGGAAGTAAACACTTTGTATCCTCCTGCTTGGAGAATTTTGGTTATGATTGTGGTGGTTGTAGTTTTTCCATTGCTTCCAGTAATACCGATGATTGGGCATGGGGTTAAGTCAAAGTATAATTTGGTTAAACTGGAAACGGGGATTTTCATATCGATTGCTTTTTGCAAGTGAGGAAAGTTTGGTGGATAAAGATACCAGGCTTGAGTAAGAAAGATAAGATCGGCATGGTGTATATTTTGCAGATAGTTTTCTTTGAGATTCAATTTTACTTTAGAGTTTATTATTTTTTTTAGTTTTTTGGATCTTTCTTGAGCCGATAAGTTGGTGTGAGTTTGTTTAAAACGATGACGGAATGATCGAAGATCTGGTTGAAAATCATGTAGAGTGATTTGATTAATGTTGTTGTCGATTAAAAATTCAGCAATCGCTGTTCCTTCTGATCCGGAGGCGCCAATAATGTGAATATTCTTTCCGCGAATTGTGTTTATGTATTTTTCAATATTGTCTGACATATGATGCGTTTTTTTAGATAGTTGAACATGATTAATTATATCAGATTTAGCGATTAAAGGATTTTTGAATGTAAAAAAATTTGTTGTTTTTTATGATAGTTTTGACTGTTATCTTGTTGACATGCGATGGATATAAAGGTTATAATGGTGGGATTTATAAATTAATTTGGTTATAAGATATAAATAATTTAAATGAAATGAAAACAAAAAAACAGTTGTTAAAAGGATGTAATTTAAGACAGAAAATTATAAGTTTGTCAAGTTTGATGGTTACTTTTACTTTGTTATTGGTTGGATGTAACCAGACAAATGATTATGCAAATCAGCAAGGTTATTATCAGGCTCAACCGGATCAGAATAGCGGTTATTATCAATATCCGCAACAATTTGGAGCGATGCAGCCAATGAATAACAATACTCCGAAATCTGGAAATGCTGGTGGTACTGGTACTGGTAGCTCAAAAAAGAGTGCGCCTAGTTATGGAGGTGGAGGAACAGGACAGTCGGGTTATCAAGCGGTGGGAAACATGTGGAATAATATGTGGGGCGGTTCTTCTGATTCGGGATATTATAGTGATCAGGGTTATTATGACCCAGGGTATTACGGGGGTTATGATTCGGGTAATTATGGTTATGGTGCTGGGGATCATTATGGTAGTGGTTATAGCGATGATTATGCTAATCAAACCTATCAGGATATTTATGAGAATAGGGCCGCAACAAATCAGGAAATAAATGATAATACTTCCCAGTGGCTTTACGAGGGGGAAGCGAATTATATCAATCCTGAGACAGGAGAATTGGAGTCTCATGATTATACTCAGGGAAATGATTGGTATCAAGATTCCTCTGGAGATCAATGGCAGACGAGTGATTCAAGTTATACTCCGGAATATTCAACCGAAACTCAGATGGAACAATATGGAGGTTGGGCGAGTGATTACAGTGCTAGTGATTATGGATATGATTCTGGAAGCTATGATTCTGGTAGTTATGATTATGAGTAAATAGTATACAAGATCAATAAATTAAAAAGTCCCACCTATTGGTGGGACTTTTTTGAATACAAATATTAGATAATTGATTATTTGACGTGAACGATTGTCTTCATGCGAAGACTGCCATTGAATCTGGGGAGCTTTTTCTTTTGAAAAGAAACTGTACCATCAGCCATAGCGTAGATAGTATGGTCTTTTCCAAGGGAAACGTTGTTTCCGGGAAAATAGCGTTTTCCACGTTGGCGGAGGATTATTTCACCTTTGTTGATAGCTTGACCACCAAAAACTTTTACTCCTAGGCGTTTTGATTGACTATCTCGCCCTAGACGTGTACTTCCACCGGCTTTTACGTGTGACATATTTTTCCTCTATTGGTTATTTTTTGTAAGACAAGAAGTTGACGATTGATTCGTTGATTTGGTTGGCTGTAAATCAGATCGCTATGGATTATATTATAGTTTTTTTGGAGATTCTGGTCAAGTAACCTTGTTAAATCGATAGCGACGGTTTGGGATAAGGTTTGAAAAACAGGTAGAACCATGACTAAAAATCCCGATTTTTTTAGATTGTTGGTGGAGTTGATTAAAAAGTTTCGGTATAAAGGGAGGAGGCTTTCAATTTTGGAGATAGCGTCGGCAGGGGTTATTTGAGTTTTTAATGGGGGTCCCAAAAATGGTTCAGTAATTATAGCGTCAACAGCTTTATCCAAGATTTGTTTGGTGGCATCGGCACAAAAAATAGATTTTTCCAGATTTGGTCGGAAATTTGCTTGTGATAACTTAAATGTTTGGTTAAGCCATTTGAGATTAGCGATCGTGTTATTGACGGCGATTTGGCTTATATCGGAGCCAATTATACTGATGTTTCGCAATAATGCTTCTTGAAGAATAACACCACTTCCGCAAAAAGGATCGTAGATAGTTTGATTTGCTTGGGTATGTCCAAGATTGAGCATTATTTGAGCGAGCTTGGGAGGTAACATGCCTGATATGGGATCTGGTTTTGGCTTACCATAATCTCTTTTGGTGTAAGAGTCGATATTTTGGTAAGCGATTGTTTGACCAATAATTATTTCTCGGTTGTTTTTGATTAAGACTATTTCTACCCCTTTTTCCAAAAGTCGGTTTTGATTTATAGTAGCGGCGTTGAGAGGTTGTCCTTCATTGTTGATAACAAAGCGTTTGGACAAGTTATTTTGTTTTAATTCTTTTTTGAGTTTGATTAGGTGAGAAAAAAGATTTTTGTTGAAATTGTAATAACTGATACCAATATCTCTGGGTAATTGAGGATTTTTGATAATATAATTTTGTAGAGCAGAAAAAAAATCATCCGTGGTTTGAACTTTGTATTCAAGAATTTTGATAGTGCCACCAAGTTGATCAAGAATGTTTTGAGGGTTGGAGACGGATTGAGTGAGTTTGAGAAGAATAGTGTTTGGGGTTAAACTGGTTATGGGTGGATTGTGAAAAAAACAGTTGATCTCTGCTTTGGAAAGTATTGGATTAGAGCCCAAAATAAAGATGTATGATTTCATATCAGATAAAAAAGAAAATTTAATGTTAGAGATTGTGAGATATTATGACCGAATATACAAAAGAAGAATTATTGAGAAATTTTTGTCATCTGCATGTGCATTCCCATTATAGCATGTTGGATGGGGTTGGTAAAATAGGTGATATTGTTGCGAGAGCCAAGGAATATGGAATGAAAGCGATTTCCTTGACTGATCATGGGACAATGTATGGAATTATTGAATTTTACGAGAAAGCTAAAGAAGCGGGCATTAAACCAATTTTGGGATTGGAGGCTTATCTGGCTCCTCGGAAGATGACAGATAAAACACCGCGGATTGATAACGATAATAGACATTTGACTTTGTTGGCAAAAAATATTGCTGGATATAAAAATTTGGTGAGAATTACTTCAGCGGCTCATTTGCATGGATATTATTATAAGCCAAGAGTGGATTATGATTTCTTGGTCGAGCATAGCGAGGGGATTATTTGTCTGTCCGGTTGTCTTAATGGTCCGGTGGCGAAGGCAATGATAAATAAAAATAAAAGTGGCGCTTTGGAGCATATCACAAAATTAAAAAAAATATTTAATGATGATTTTTATCTTGAGTTGCAGTGGCATGCAAATAGCGAGGATCAAAAAATTGCCAATGAGGGTTTGATTGGCTTAGCGAAAGAATTGAATATTCCTTTGGTAGCTACTGGAGACATTCATTATATTTATCCTGAGGACAATGAAGTGCAGGATGTTTTGGTTTGTATTCAGACTGGGAAGTTGTTGAGTGATAAAGATAGATTGTCGTTTTTGGACTATAATCTTTCGATGGCTTCTCCGGAAAAAATGTTGGAAGTTTTTTCACATGTGCCCGAAGCTTTGGCTAATACAGGCAAAATTGCAGATATGTGTAATACCGAGTTGGAGTTGGGTAAATATTTTTTGCCACAAATAGAAAAACCGGAGGGTTTTAAAGATGATTTGGATTATTTGGAGTGGTTGACAGTAAAAGGGATGGTAAAGAGATATGGTGATCCAAAATTGGTGGAAAAAGATAATTTTGATCGGGAAAAAGTGTTACAAACTTTGGATCAAAAATATGTCGAGCGGATGAACTATGAGTTAGGGGCGATCAAGAATATGGGTTTTCCTTCATATTTTTTGATAGTATATGATTTTGTTCAATATGCCAAAAATAATGATATTATGGTTGGTCCTGGACGTGGTTCAGGGGCGGGCAGTATTGTTTTGTATTCATTGGAGATTACGGATTTGTGCCCAATAAAATATGGATTATTGTTTGAAAGGTTTATTAATCCTGATCGTATTTCAATGCCTGATATTGATTTGGATTTTGCCGATGATAAGCGGGGTGAAGTATTGAAATATGTATGTGAAAAATATGGTGAAGATCGGGTGGCACAAATAATCACATTTGGAACCATGAAGGCCAGAGTGGCAGTTAGAGATGTGGGACGAGTAATGGGTTTTAGTTATTCTGATGTTGATCGGATTGCCAAGTTGATCGATCCCAAGGGAAAATTAAAACAATCGTTGGAAACGGTTCAAGAGCTGAAAGATATCTATGAAAAAGATGCTGGGGTAAAAAAGTTGATTGATATGTCAATGAAATTGGAGGGGGTGGCGAGACATTTTGGAATGCATGCTTGCGGGGTAGTTATTTCTCCCGGTCCTTTGACTGACTATGTGCCTTTGCAAGAAGCAACAAAAGGTGATACTAAAATGTTGAGTCAGTACAGTTTGCATCCGGTGGAAGTTGTTGGTTTGGTAAAAATGGACTTTTTGGGTTTGGCCAATTTGACTATTATGAAAAATGCTTTGCGTATTATTAGAAAAGTCTATGATATTGAAGTTAATCTAAATGATATTCCTTTTGATGATAAAAAAACATATGAGATGTTGGCCCAGGGTTTGTCTACAGGAGTGTTTCAGTTGGAAAGTCAGGGGATGAAAAAATATTTGCGAAAATTGAAGCCTCAGGTATTGGATGATGTCATTGCTATGGCAGCTATGTATCGTCCGGGACCTCTCAATAGTGGGATGACGGATGAGTTTATTGATCGCAAAAATGGTTTAAAGAAAATCGAATATTTTCATCCAAGTATGGAGAATGCCTTAAAAGATACTTATGGGGTGGTGATTTATCAGGAACAGTGTATGCAGCTTTCAAAAGATATGGCTGGTTTTACTGGTGGTGAAGCTGATACATTACGTAAGGCCATTGGAAAAAAAATTCCTGAGTTGATGGCCAAGGTTGGCAAGGATTTTATTGATGGATGTGAGAAAAATGGGATTAGTAAAGATACGGCTCAGAAAGTATTTGATGATATGGCCAAGTTCGCTGAATACGGTTTTAATAAGGCGCATTCAACTTGCTACGGGGTTATTTCTTATAAGACTGCATATTTGAAAGCGCATTATGCTCCGGCTTATATGGCGGCGGTTTTGACTTCGGAACAGAATAATACTGACCGGTTGACGATTGTGATTGAGGAATGCGAGCGCATGGGAATCAAAGTTTTGCCGCCTGACATCAATGAATCATTTGTGGAATTTGGTGTGGTCAAAGAAACAAAAGATGTGCGTTATGCTTTGGCGGCGATAAAAAATGTGGGAGAGGGAATTTCGGAAGAAATAGTGAAGGAAAGAGGAAAAAATGGTAATTATAAGAATATTGGTGATTTGGTGGTACGTACGATGCCACTCGGTTTGAATCGAAAGACTTTAGAAAGTTTGATAAAATCTGGGGCTTTGGATAGGTTCGGAACAAGAGCGGCAATGATGAATGCAATTGAGCTGATTTTGAATTTTGGTAGAGATGCTGGCAAAATTAGAGCTTTGGGTCAGACAGATATATTTGCTGCGATGGGTACGGAGGAAAAAGATGATGTCAAACCGATGGAAATTGATTTTCCAAAACTGGAAGAAGTAAGTAAAAAAGAGTTGTTGGGTTGGGAAAAAGAGTTGATGGGGATGTATTTGTCCGATCATCCCTTGGGAGAATACAAGAATTATTTACGAAAGAAGGCTGTTGGTTTGAGAGATTTGAGTTTGGATCAGGAGGGAGAGAAGGTAACGGTAGGAGGGGTTATAACCAGGATACAGAAAATTATTACCAAAAAAGGTGATGCTATGGCCTTTACAACGATTGAGGACATAGGTGGTATTGTAGAATTGTTAATTTTTCCCAAGGTGTTTAGTAAAAATCAGGAATTGTGGAATGAAGGCAATGTGGTTTTGGCTTCCGGAACTATAAGTACGAAAGATAATCAAATTAAGATTTTGGTGGATAAGGCAGAAGAGATAAATTTGGTTGAGGCTAAAAAGGTTTCGGACGAGGAAGTAGCTGAGATGGAAAAAGAGACGGAGGTTGCCGAATCAATTTTTGTAATCAAGATACCGGAAGGCAGCAAGAAGGAGATTTTGGGGCAGTTGAAGGAAATATTAATCGCAAACGAAGGAAAGAATCAGGTAAGACTATCCTTGTTTGTTCAAAATAAGGAGGTGATTGTGGAGACAGATTTAAAAGTTAGCTTGACTTCTCAATTGAAGAATCAGGTTTACTTATTGTTGAATAATGGTTAAATATTAAGGAAGAAATATCTAAAACATTTGTATTGTAGGTAATTGTGTTATAATATTTAAGCATATAAAATCTTATTGTTGAGAGGAATTTATGGACTTAATCGCATATGTTGAAAAGGCTCAATTAAAGAAAAAGATTCCGGCTATTAAACCGGGCTTTATTGTGGCTGTTCATCAGAGAATTAAAGAAGGTAAAAAAGAAAGAATTCAAGTGTTTAAGGGAATAGTTATTAAAGTAAAGGGTGGGTATGGTTTAAATGCTTCATTTACAGTACGAAGAGTGGCGTCTGGTGTTGGCGTTGAAAAGACTTTTTTGTTTCATTCTCCAGTGATTGAAAAGATTGTGGTTTTGAAACAAGCGAAAGTACGTCGATCAAAATTGTATTATTTGCGGGGCCGTTTTGGCAAGAAAGCCAAACTCAATTTAACAGATGAAACCGGTGTTAATGTAGAGGAATTGATTAATGAGATTGCCGGAGAGGAACCAAAAGCAGAAGTCGTGAGTGACAAGGAACAAGTTGCTGGTGAAGAAAAAAATGAATTAGTTAATGAAGTAAAAGATAATAAGACGGAAAAGAAGGAGAAGAAGGATGTTGAATAGATTGTCTGAATTGCCAGGTTTTCTTGTTAGATATGGAAAATCTGTGAGATTAAACTTAATTGATGAAACTACTTTGTGTTCTGGATTATCAGATGAGGGTATTCTGGTTTTGGATGAAGAGAAAATAATTGATACTGTCGAAAATAAAGAAAATAAAGAAAAGAGATAAAGGTTGAGAACGAGAAAGGGTTTAATTTTTTGTTTATGAGTGTTGGCTGGCGGGAAGAGAAGAGATTGTGGTGCGAAGGTTATCGTTATGTTGCCGGTTTGGATGAGGTTGGTTATGGGGCGTGGGCGGGTCCGGTGGTGGCAGCAGTGGTTGTGTGTAAGGAAAGTAGGTTGATTTACAAATTGGATGATAGTAAAAAACTTAAGATTAAAGATCGGGAGCGTCTGGCTAAAAAAATATATAGCCGGGCGTTTTTTGTTTCAGTGGGAGAAGCGTCAGTGGAAGAAATTGCTGATTTGGGTTTAGGTGTTGCTCGAGACTTGGCTATGATTAGATCTTTAGAGGGTTTGGAAATTGAACCTGATTATCTGATAACCGATGCGGTAAATTTAAAATGGAAGGATAAACCATGTATGGCGGTGATCAAAGCTGATGCAAAAATTGCTTCAGTGGCTGCAGCTTCTATTGTTGCCAAGGTCCATCGAGATAATTTAATGAAAAGATTGAGCCAGATTTATAAAAGACATGGTTTTGCCAAACACAAGGGGTATGGGACGAAATATCATCAGGAAATGATTTTAAAATATGGTTTGACTGGGCAGCATAGGATAAATTATAAATTGAAGTTTTTAGATTAGTATTTTATTGAAGAAAAATTTTGTAATCAAATATTTTTCTTTTGGTAATCGAGATTTAAATATGGGGAATCAAACTGCAAAACAAATTTTAGGGAAATGGGGGGAGGAGCAGGCGAGGAAATTTTTGGAAGAAAAGGGTTTCAAGTGGATGGAAAGTAATTTCAAGTATAAAAAAGGGGAAATTGATTTGGTTATGAAAAACGGGGACGATTTGATCTTTGTTGAAGTAAAAACGAAAGTGGATGATTATTCCGGCGATCCGGCAGACAATGTGGACCGAAAGAAGATTCAGCAAATAGAGTGGGTGGTGGGATATATTTTGCAAAATATTCTGTTGAAAAATAATTGGGGATTTGATGATGAAGTAAGGTGGCAGATTGATATCGTTGCAGTTTATGGTGATGGAAGGCAGGTTTTTGATATAATGCATTATGAAAATGTTACGTTTTGGGAATAGATGCTATTGCTCAATTAATCGGTCTATTATTGTGTCATTGAAACATTGAAAATTTATTGCAAGTTATAAATTATAAATTGAAAATTAGTTTTTTATGAATAAACAAATTGTAACCAGATTTGCACCCAGTCCGACCGGTTTTTTACATATTGGCAGTTTGCGTTCCGTTCTTTATACATATTTGGAAACCAGACGATTGGGTGGGAAGTATATTTTACGTATTGAAGATACTGATCGTAGTCGATTTGTCGCTGGAGCTATTGAAGACATGCGTGGAGTTTTGGATTGGTTTGGGATCGAATTTGATGAGAGTCCGTTTGTTGGTGGTCCCAATGGTCCGTATATTCAGTCGGAAAGAATTGATGTTTATAAAAAATATGCTGAGGAGTTGGTAAAAAAAGGTTGGGCATATTATTGTTTTTGTACGGCTGAGGAATTGAAAAATGAGAAAGAATCTGGCTTGACGATGTATAGTCGTAAATGTAGTTCTCTTACTCCTGAGGAAATAAAAAGAAAAATTGATGAAGGCCTTTCATATGTGATTAGGTTGAGAGTGCCAAAAGGAAGAATGGTAGATTATGAAGATAAAATTTTAGGTTTTTTGAAGTTTGAATCGGATATGATTGATGATCAAGTTTTATTAAAATCAGATGGTTATCCTACTTATCATTTGGCGGTAGTTGTGGATGATCATTTGATGGGAGTAAATCTGGTGACACGGGCGATGGAGTGGGTATCGTCAACTCCCAAGCAAATTTTGTTGTATGAGGCTTTTGGTTGGGATTCGCCTGATTTTGCTCATTTACCACCTGTTTTGGGAAAAGATAAAAAGAAGAAATTGGGAAAACGAGATGGAGATACGGCAGTGACTGATTATATTAAAAAAGGTTATTTGAAAGAGGCCTTGATTAATTATTTAGTGATTTCCGGTTGGCATCCCAAGGACAATCGAGAAATTTTTTCTCTGGAAGAATTGAAAAATGAATTTTCGTTGGATCGATTGAATAAAGTGGGTAGTGCTTTTGATATTGATAAATTGAATTGGTTTAATAAAGAATATTTAAAGAGACTTGATACCGATGAGATTTTGGAGAGATTAAAAGATGTAGTCTTGGATGATAGGATTTTGAGTTTGGATAAAGAATATTTGAAAAAGATTGTTCAAGTTGAAAAAACTAGATTAAACAATTTGTCAGAGTTAAATAATATGGGAGAATATTATTTTTCGGAACCGAAAATTGATAAGGAAAATTTAGTTTTTAAGAAGAGTACAAAGGAAACAACAAAATTGGGTTTGGAAAAAGTGGTTGAGAAAATTTCTGGTTGTGAAAATTGGGAGTCAGAGGAATTAAATAGATTGATGCAGGAAGTGGTGAAAGAAAATAATCTAACCAATGGTGATGTTTTTTGGCCAGTTCGTTATGCCTTGACTGGCGAGATGCAAAGTGCTTCTCCGGTGGAACTGGCTTGGGTGTTGGGGAGGGGAGAGAGCTTAAAAAGGTTACAAAATGTTATAATGTTTTTTAAATGAACAATTAACAATGAATAGAGACATTTTTTCTGTAAATTATTAATTTTCTTTGTTAATTGTTTATTTTGTGTGTGTTCCGGGATCGTCTAATGGTAGGACAGCGGCCTCTGAAGTCGTCAATCTTGGTTCGAATCCAAGTCCCGGAGTTTTCCTGAACGAAGCATCTTGTGTGAATGGCTATTGACCATATTGGTGCTTGATGTCACCTGTTCGAATTTGTTTTTGGTATTTTCGGATAAAATTTCTATATTCGAATTTCGGAGTATATTGGTTAGCTTGGCTAACATTTCAAATGGTTTAGATAGCTTTACAGATAGAATTCCGTTTTCAATTTTCATTTCATCAAAGAGGACTTTAAGTAGTTCTCTTTTGTTGTCTGGTAATCCATTTTCAAATATTATATTTGCCTGTTGAGTCAATTCATAAATTGAAATGCCAAGCTCGTAATAAGCATTTTCTTTTCTGGTTAGTCTATCAATGGCTCTGGAAATGTCTTCTTTTTCTTTCGTGAATTTTTGGTTTAATTCTTTGTAAGTATTATCAGAAATAAGACCATCTAATTTGTCTATGTATAAAGTGTCTAGTCTTTGAGAAAGTTTACTGTATTGGATGTGAAGTTGTTTGGCTGATGCCTCCCTAGTGACTATTTCTTCTTTGTGGTCTTCTTTTAATGACATTCTAATCCATTCATCAATTTTAGGACTGGTTATTTTGAATCTATCGGTAATATCTGAGACTTGTTCTTCGATTTCGGCTTGTTTTGCCCATGTTTTTTGTTGGCAATTATTTTTGTGATTGCAGTGACCATATACTATCCCTTTTTGGATTTCCCAAGTAATGGTCCCATTGCATTCTTTGCAGGTCATTAATTTTTGGAAGACATAATGGTGTTTATTGTATTTTGGAGTTGTTTTGGAAGTAAGGTTTAGTTGGACTTTTTCAAATACTTCTTCTGTGACAATTGGCTCATGTTTTCCAGGATATATTTCATTTTTCCAAAGGATTTTTCCACTATAGAATGGTCTGGTAAGGATATTATGAAGCGTGCTTTTTGCCATTCTTTTACCTTTAATTGTTCTGAGTCCTTGTTTAAACATGATTTGACTTAGTTTCTTTAAAGAGTAATTTCCTGTCGCATACAGTTCAAATAACTGTTTGATTAGAGGTGCAATATTTTCATCAATAACTTGGATTTTGTGACCTTTTTCTCCTATAGTCTTGTATCCCATTGGTGCTTTATTTGGTAGCCAGCCTTGAGATATTTTTTCTTTAAAACCTTTTTGCACTTCTTCGGACAAATTATTGGTGTAAAATCGGGCAATGGCGACTTTCATGTCCCAAACTAGATTTTCGTGTGCTTTGGTATTTTTATTGAGAACAAAAGATTCTTTGACAAAATGGACCTCGTGTTTGGGATTGCTTTGGACCCAGTCATTGATAATTGCTGCGTCTTTAAGGTTTCTGGTTAGTCTGTCTATCTTTTCGCATACTATAACTGAAATTTGGTTTTGTTTTAGATATTTTAGCATTTCTTGAAAGGTGTCTCGGATTTTTTTGCCACTGGCTGATTCAGAAATACTGAATATTTTGTTTATTCGGAATTTATTTTGAGAATAGTCTTTTAATAGTTTTTCTTGAGCTGGCAAGGAATAACCTGTTTCTTCTTGGTCCTTAGATGACACTCGGCAATATAAGACGGATTTTGGCATATTGTTGATAGTTTTCATTTTAAATGCTCCTAGAATTAATAAAATAAAGAATTATTGTATTTAGTATGTATTTTTATTTTTGGATATTTTTTAAGGCAATTATTCAATATATGGGTGTCATAGCGGTTGCGTGTTAATCGAGATATATCTGAGCATAGCAGATGATTAATATTTAATTTATTCATTGTTTGGAATAATTCTGGAATTATTTTATCTTTTGGCAAGCCTGTAAATTTTAAAGAAGAGACAATTTGAAATTTTTGACCTAAATAATCAATTAAATTCTTTTCTTGAAGGGATAGTTTTTGTAGATTATCATTTTGTTTATGACAGGCGGAAAACGAGAAACAAATTGCTTGGTTATTCATAATGGTGTTTATTAGATAAATAAAAAAGGGGCAACCTACCTTGTTGCCCAATCAATTAAACCACTAGAAGAGGATTAATTGTGGAAGTAGATTGCCCCGTTTTTGTCCACAAAGAACATAAAAGACGAGTTCTCTTCCATGGTTTAATTAATTGATTGAGCAACACTTATATTGTATCAAGTAAAATGCAGGTGATACAATGTTGTTGTGATTCGAGTGTGGCAAAATTTCTTATCTATAATAGAACGAAATTTTTGCGACACTCTTATTTGTGTTCAGGCGCAGGATATTCTTCTGTAAATCGAGGGTGAGTATAGTCTAGTTCTGGGTAGAGGCAGTTTTTTTCTCCTCTGGTTTCGATAATAATTTTTTCGGAGATTAACTCCTTGTAGGCAGTATTGAAGGTTTTTTCTCCAATATCATATCCGTATTCTTTGATTTTGCCGTAAAGTTGGGTTTTGTTCATTTTTTCAGTGTTTTTCTGGAGAATTTCGACGATTGCATTTTTAGAATCAATTTTTTTGCTGGTCTTGATTTCGTTGTAGCCAGCAAATTCAAAGTCTAGAAAATCCTCATTATTTTTTATTAGCAGTTTGAAACTATTAAGCTCTTGCTGTTGTCTGAGTTTAGTTTGTTCAATCTCTAAACTGTCTTCGACTTTCGTTACAGCCAAGTGACAATCTATGGATGCTAGAATATCGGATGAACCTCGCATGTTTTGGGAGTTGGAGGATTTATTGTGCATATTCTGTTTGCGATGGTGGTGGGTCACTATAACAGTGATACCATGTTTCGTCATTTTCTTTAGATAAGCAAATACCTCGGCCATCTTTTTTGCATCGTTTTCATCGGCGTTGTGTATTCTTACCAATGAATCGAAGATGACTACTTTGTAATCGTTTTCCAAACAATACTCGATTAAGGTTTGGCATACATTTTCTATTTTTATACCAAGTATTGAAGTGACGGATATTGGTAGTTCAGGGGATGTCTGTAGTTTGACGAATCTATCATGGAGCAGTCTTTCACCATTTTCTTCGTCTATAATTAGGATTTTGGATTGTGCGGTGCGAAATTGTCCAAAGACAATGTCTCCAATTGCTATTTTTTTGGCCATGTATAAGAATAGCCATGTTTTAAAACAACTCGGTTGGCCGGAGATAACTGTAATGCCATTAGTTGGTATTAGGTATTCTACAACCCAATTTAATGGTGGGAATTCCTTGGTTAATAGCTCTTTTAATGGAATAACGTGCTTGCTAAAAATGTTTGTCATGATAACTCCTATAATTAAAATAAAATATTAGATATTTGGATACATTGACGATTATTTAGGGAGGTCCTTTGCATCGATGGTCTTTTGTTTGTTGGTTATACATATTGAGTAAAATGCTTGAAGTTTTTATTAAAAAATCGGCAAGAATTTTTGTATCTTCCAATGATAGCTTTTGGTTGTATTCTTCTTCTATGATTTTTTGGAGATTGAGAATGGTTTGTTCGGAGAGCATTTTTTTGCAATAAAAAATAATACTAGCCTAAAGACTAGACTAGTATCAAAATCTAAGGAATTTAATTCGTGAAAACTCTAGAAAGTTCCAGAAATTTCCATCTTTTTTAATTTTTTCAACCATAAAAAAACTCTCATTTGTAATATCGAATGAGAGTAGTTATCTAGTTTTTTCTAATTTTTTTACACTTGTATAATTTCTGCTTTATTATTTTTTTCCATTATTGATATTTTTAGCGGAATTTTTGCTGATATAGCTCGTGTTAAATTTTTTAAACCTTTAATGATTGATTTGTCATCTTCAGTTTTATGGTTGTCTAAAAAAGCATTTTTTACATATTGTTTCATTTTGTCTAAGTGAAAATGGAATTTATATGGTCTTGAAGCTGTTTTTGATTGATTGTAAATATATTCTAATATTATTGAGTTGATTTCTTTATAAGGTCTATACTCTGTTTTTGAAAACTTTATACTATTTTTGTATATTATTACGTTTTCTTTTTTGTTGGATTTATTTGATTTGCCTGAATTTGTAAGTGGTTTGAATATTACATAGTTTTCCGTAAGTTTTTTTATATGTATTTTGTTAATGTTTTGAAGATAATCGATAATTTTACGTTGTGTTCCTCTAGTCATGATAATATTGTCTCCTCCATCTGATAAGGTGATGAAGTTATAAGTAACATATCCCTCTTTGTTTGGTAATAATTCATTGATTATTTTATTTACTACATTGAGTTCCCATTTAGTTATCATATTGGTTTAAAAATTATTATTGCTTTATTTATTAATTATGTTCTGATACGGTCAAAGTAATAGATGTCTAATAATTATTATATGAGAAAAAGTATTTATAACAAAAAAGTAGTGATGGCTTATCTGAACGAAGATTTTGATTTATTTGGAGAATATCTGGAAAAAAGGGACCCAGTGGCTTTGGTCCTTGATGCAATAGAGAAGGGTAATTTTAATCGAGATGCGGCAAGACTAGCCAATATATCAGAATCTGAGTTTTATCTTTGGCAACAGGAGAAAATTTCTTTAAATAAAGTTAATCCATACTATAAATTGGAATTTTCGGAGTCGGTTTCCAGGGCTAAAGCAAGAAGAATCAATTTTCATTTGACTAAAATAAGAGAAGCGAGTGATAAAGATTGGCGAGCCAGTGCTTGGATGTTGGAAAAGATAGAACCAAAAATATATGGTAAAAATACGCAAATTGGTTTTAACTTTCAACCTCCTCGTATTACAATTGCTACTCAGGAAATTCCAGAGAGGACTGAAGAACAAAAGGAAAAAGATAAAGTGTATGCATCTGGTTCTGAGGATGTCCAAAAATTTAAAGAAGTAATGGAGGAAATTAAGAGAGATTTGGAAGAAAAGGAGAATCAGGATTATTCCTAAGTGGTGAAATATTTGATAAATTTTGCTAATATAAAGCCGTAAGTAACAATTCAAGTGCCTAAACTTTGTATTTTATACAAGGCATGGCAGTAAAAACTCAGATACATAAAGATGGTCCTTTTGACCAGCTTACTTGTATCTGAGTATATATCCGAAAGGATATATGGTGGACCCGAAAGGGAAAGCCGAGCTGTGTTGGAAGGACCGTTTTTGGAATGATTTCAACATAGCAGAATAATTTTCTGTTTATTTTTTAAATATATGGTGTGACTATGAAAAATTTCTTCAACAAATACACGATTATTGTCGGTGCTATTTGCTTGGTAGTTGGTTTTTCTTTTGGGGCGGGCGGTTATTATCTGCTTTTGCCTTACAGAACACTAAAAATTACTTCCAATGTTCCAATTCCTGGATTGGATTTGATGACGGATACGGCAAAAGAGATATCAAATATTGTTAAACCCGTAGTAGAGAAGAAAATAGGTGAGGATTTTATGTTGGATGATAATATCAAAGTCACTTACAAATGGACCAAGGAAGAAACAAATCGACTAAGTGACGAAAATAGTTATTTTGGCTATGACCCAAAAGAAGGAATGAAATGGGTAATTTTGGCTTTTGATGCCGAGAATATTGGAAAAAAAGCTGTAAGTTTAGATATAAACAAAAATAAAGATTTTGTATTATTTGATGAAAATGACAGAGAATATGAGTCTGATTATGGATATTCTCTTGATAATTATCTTTTTAATTATCAGCTTGTTCCTGCGTTGAAATCTGAAAAAATAGTTGTCTTTTCTGTTCCCAAAGATACAAACAAATTCAAATACATTATCTACCATGGAAAGAATGAAGATTATAAATTGATTTTGGGATAATACTAAGCAAACACTATGAAAAAATGTCGTTATTGCATGGAAGAAGTTCAAGATGAAGCAATTAAGTGCAAATATTGTCAAAAAAGCTTATTACCTGAAGGTGTGGCAATTACTGTAATTTCCGATAATGAAAAACAAATTGCACGAAGTATTGCAGATTATCTTACTATATCAGGTATTGTTTGGCTTATTATTGGAGCCTTACAAATTGTCGGATTAGTTACTATTATTGCAGGTATTTGGAATATTATTGTGGCAATATCTCGGTTAAATGCTTCAACTAGGGTATCGAATTTCGATAAAAATATACCAAGGCAATTTGAGAGTATGAGCGGATTGATTATTGTTTTGATAGTTAATCTATTCTTGGGCGGAATAATAGGAGTAATTGTCGTTATTTTTGACTTTATTATTCGAGATAAGATTTTATCCAATCGTCATATTTTTGAAAGAGATTAAATATTTTTATGGATAAATGTCCATTTTGTGCTGAACAAATACAATCAGGTGCTATTTATTGTCATCACTGTAAATCAGATTTAAAAAAACCTGAGGAAAGAAAAGTATATCGGGATATACAACAGAATAATTCTAATAATTCCTGTTTATGGATAGGTGGAGGAGGATGTTGTTGCTTATTAGTCGTAATTATTTCAGTATTTATGTTTATGTTCTTTCTGAATGGAATATTTTTAATGGGTAATGCAGCAGTAAAAAATTCAAATCAAACATCTGTTACAACTATTACACCCAACCCATAACGACCCGTGAGGTGAATTATTTTATGTGGACTTGATAAAGTCGCCCGAATTACGCGCGAAATTTTTTTTGGGTTAATAAAATCTTAAGAACAGAAGTGGTAAAATAAAGATGTTTATAAACAAGCGGTATATTTTTCAGAAATAATATTTAAGATATTTATTGATTAAAACAAGATGGCAAAAAAAGATTATACAAACTGGGACAGAAAAGACTTAATTAAAGAGATTGAGCAACTTCGCAAACGCAAGAAATATGGGCTTGTTTGGGAAGAAAAGCCGGAAAATGTTGTTGAGCAATGCAAAACCGAATTACCAGTTTTAGAAGAAGTCAAAGACAAAGAAATAATTACCGATCCCGACAAACCAGTAAATTTATTGATTGAGGGCGACAATTATCATGCTCTTTCTGTCTTGAATTACACTCACAAAGGTAAAATTGATGTTATTTATATTGATCCGCCATATAACACAGGGGCAAGAGATTGGAAATATAACAATGATTATGTTGATATAAATGATCAGTGGAGACATAGCAAATGGTTATCGTTCATGGAAAAAAGATTAAAGCTTGCCAAAAATCTGCTCAAAAAAAATGGTGTTTTAATTTGTACGATTGATAAAAATGAGCAAGCTAATCTCGGGGTTTTGTTGCAAGAAATTTTTAATGGAAAAGAAATAGTATGTGTTACGATCATCCATAATCCTGGCGGTATTCAAGGTAAAAACTTTTCTCATACAAACGAATTTGCTTATTTTATTCATCCTCAAAATGGTAATTTTATATCAACTATTGCTAGAGATGATGTACCACCGACAGCTTTTCGAGATTGGGGAAAAGAAAGTTCAAAAAGAGAAGCGGCGAAAACTTGTTTTTATCCAATTTTAATTAAAGACGAATCTATAGTTGGATTTGGAGGAGTTTCTTTAGATGATTTTCACCCAAAAGGCTCAAACATATTACGAAAAGACGGAATTATTGAGGTTTACCCCGTTGATCAAAAAGGCGTTGAACGAAAATGGCGTTTTGGTCGAGAAACCGTTGAGGATATTAAGGAAGAGCTGATTTGCAAAAAGGTAAAAGGTAAATATTCAATATTCAGAGAGAAAAAAGATTATCGATGGAAAACTGTTTGGACTGAAACAAAATACAATGCAAATGTATATGGAACAAAATTACTTAACAATATTATTGAAGCAAAATTTCCTTATCCCAAATCATTATATGCAGTAATGGATTGCGTAAAGGCAGTTATACACGATAAACAAAATTCAATAGTGTTAGATTTTTTTGCTGGATCTGGTACGACAGGTCACGCTGTTTTAGAACTTAACAAAACAGATAACGGAAATCGAAAATTTATTTTGTGTACAAACAATGAAGACAACAACGGCGAAGGAACAAAAATAGCAGACGACATGTGCTATCCAAGAATAGAAAAAGTAATAAATGGCTATAAAGGTTTGCTAGACGGGAAAAAATACCAAGGCTTAAATGGAAATTTAAAATACTTTCGCACAACATTTGTATTTGCAGACCCAACAGATAAAAACAAAATTGCTCTAACCGAAAAAGCAATGGAAATGCTTTGTGTAAAAGAGGATACTTTTGGAGAAGTAAAATCAACAAAGCAATACAAGATTTTCAGAAACAAGAAGCGATATACTGGCATTGTTTTTGATCATCAAGCGATAAATGATTTTAAAAAAGAAATTGCTAAGATTGACGGCAAATTCAGTCTTTATATTTTCTCGCTTGGCGACGATACTTTTGATGAGGAGTTTGAAGATATGAAGAAGAAAGTAAAATTATCACCCATACCAGAGGCGATACTTCGAGTTTATCGCAGAATATTTAAATAATTGGAAAAACTATGCAACTAAAAGATTATCAAAATACGGCTATAAAAAAACTTCTCACCAGAAGCAAGGAATTGTTGGCTCAAAGTGGCGAGAAGAAAGTTAATTTTAAAGCTCCGACTGGATCAGGTAAAACCATAATGACAGCGGAATTTTTGAAGCAACTTATTGATGATAAGGAAATCAAAACCCCACTTTCGTTTATTTGGACTGCTCCTCGAAAACTACACAAGCAAAGCAAGGAAAAACTAGAAAAGTATTATGAGGATACAAGGGCTTTGGAATGTTCCGACTTTGAAGACTTGACCGACAAGCAGATCGGGGAAAACGAAATTTTGTTTTTGAATTGGGAAAGCATAAACAAGAAAGATAAAAACACGATTGTTAAAGAAAACGAAAAGGAATTTTATCTCGGCAAAATTGTTGAGAACACGAAAGAAGAAGGGCGGGAAATTGTTTTAATAATTGATGAAAGCCACCACCACGCCACCAGCAAAATTTCTCAAGACTTAATTTCTGACATTGCTCCAAGATTAACGATTGAAGTTTCCGCCACTCCTGTTATTGCAAATCCTGATGAGATTGTTTCCGTGCCTTTGGAAGATGTGAAGCTGGAAGGAATGATTAAAAAATCCGTTATTCTCAATCCAAATTTTAAAAATGTTTTATCAGGAGATAGTCTAAAAACCACACTTTCGGATGGAACAGATGTAATGGTGCTTGAAGAAGGCATAAAGAAACGAGCGGAAATTGCAAAGGCATACAAAGAAGCAGGAATTGATATAAACCCGCTTTTACTTATTCAATTACCAGACCGAAAAACACAAGCGGAAGATCAAGTCAAAAATGATGTTGTGCGGATTTTGAAAGATAAATACGGAATGACAACGGAAAACGGTAGACTGGCGATTTATTTATCAGAAGAAAAAGAAAATCTTGAAAACATCGCTAAGAATAATCACGAAACCGAAGTTTTGATTTTTAAGCAAGCAATCGCTTTAGGTTGGGATTGTCCTCGCGCTCATGTTTTGGTGCTTTTCAGAGATTGGAAGAGTCTTACATTTTCGGTTCAAACAGTCGGACGAATTATGCGTATGCCCGATCCAGACACAGGACACTATAAGCAAGAAATTCTGAATCATGGCTTTGTGTTTACAAATCTTGCTGATATTGAGATCAAGGAAGATATGGCAAGAAGCTATGTAACGATATATACCAGCCAAAGAATTGAAAACTATAAACCGATTAAGCTTGAATCAGTTTACCGCTTGCGACAAAGAGAAAAAACTCGTTTAAGCCCGAAATTTATCAATATCTTTTTAGATGAGGCTAAAAAATACAATCTCGAAAAGAAAATTGAAACCAAAGGGCAAAAACTAGAACAGTCTTTAATTTCTGATTATGAAGCGGAAGGCGTTGATAAACTGGCAAATGCGGAAATCAAAGGCAAAGCTAAGATCAACACCGAAAACGAAGTTGATTTACAAAAGCTCTATGACTTTTTTGTAAAAAATAATCTGTCGCCTTTTTATCCCGAAGATCGCTCAATCGGTAGATTGAAAGAAGCAATTTATTACTTTTTTAGAATGCGTCTTGGTATGGAATATACCGACCGCTTTTCTGAAATAATCAATATTGTTTTAAGCCCGAAAAACAGCCAGCATTTTATTAATGTCATTGATAGCACGAAAGAAAAATACATTGCTGAAACACAAAAACGAGAAGCGGAACTACAAAAATCAACCGATTGGGAATTACCTGAAATATTGAACTACGGTGGAAACTACACGGAGTTTAAAGCCAAATTATCAGCAATGAAGCCGTTTTATTACGACAACAAATGGAAAACCGAAGAAGCTTTTATAAAATTTCTTGAAAAATCGGATCAAATTGAATGGTGGTTTAAGAACGGCGACCGAGATGCGACGTTTTTTGCAGTGCCTTACATTGAGAATGACGAGCAAAAACCTTTTTATGTTGACTTCATCGTGAAGTTTAAAGATGGGAAAATAGGTTTATTTGATACGAAAAGCGGAAACACAATCAAAGACGCGCGAGAAAAAAGCGATGGTTTGCAAGAATACACAAAAAAGCACAAAAACATTTCCGGCGGAATTGTGGCGAACACAAATTCCAAAGATTTTACCGGTCGTTGGATGTGCTACAAAGAGCAAGGAACGGAACTTAACCCCGATGACTTTTCTAATTGGGAATTATTGGAAATATAATTATGAGAGTAAAATATCTTACAATTCGGAATTTTCGTGGCATAGACAAATTGGAAAATTTGGAAATTTCTAATTTAAACACTTTTGTTGGAAAGAATGATGCTGGCAAATCAGCAATCCTTAGAGCATTAGCGTGTTTTTTTGATGTAAAGAAATTTGATACAAAGGATGTTTTTAAAGGAAAACAAGATGATGACGTAACTTCCATAGAAATATCTTTTGAACCGTCAGTTGAAATTGATGATCTTGCTTTAGACAGCAGAAAACTGATTACGATTAAAAAAGAATTTGTCGTTGTTAATGGTAAAGCAAAACCATCTGAATACTACTTATCTAATGACTACACTGATGAAAAATATCAAAATCTTTGGAATAAAAAGGAACAAGATTTAAATCAAACCATTTCTGATCTTGGCGAAGAGCCAAACAAATCAGGACGAGGTAAGAAAAATATAATTCGAATAGAACAAATCAAAACGGCACTCGCAAGCAATACTAGGGTGGACATTTACCATGAACTTGTAGACTTTTTAAAAAACATTGAAAAAACCTACAAAATCAGTTTGCCTGAATACTCCCTTTTTGACGCCGAACAAGATTTGAATATTGAAGCGACAAATTTTCAATCTCAATTTAAGCCGATTATTTCAGCATATTTTGAAACCACGAAAAACAAAACCGCAGAAATTGAGGAGGGTCTAAAAAAAGACTTAGCGACTGAATTTGAAGAGATTAGAAAGTATATGACAAAAAATGTTTCTGGGTTGAAAAAACTTAATCCTACAACGGATTTTGATTGGTCCAAATCGTTAAAAAAGTTTGATTTAAACTTGGAATTTGAGGGACAGAATTTTGATGTTCCAATTTCTCACAAAGGTACTGGCTTTAAAAGATTGCTAATGGTTGCGTATTTTGAATATTTAGCAAACAAGAAAAGCATAAAAAATCAAATTTTTGCCATTGAAGAGCCAGAAACATATCTTCATCCCTCTGCACAACAAGACCTTTTAAACTCTATTGTACGAATTTCTGAAGATTCACAATTTTTCCTAACAACACATTCACCAGTTTTTGCGGGAGCAACTGACGGAAAAAATTCAATTTTAGTTACAAAAGATAAATTTGGGATATCTCATTATTCAAGAGAAAAACAAAATATTATAGACCAAATTATAAATGAGCTGGGAATAAGACCTGATTATAATCTTTTAAAAGAGATTAAGTACTTAATTTTTGTCGAGGGTGTTGACGACATTCATTTTTTAAAAACATATGCAAAAACCGTACTTAGCAAAGATTTAGAGGATGATAAAATACTTTGTGTTATTGGTGGGGGCTCATCATTAAAAAATTATGCTGATTTAGATTTGTTTAAAAAATTGAAAAATGGTACTAATCTTTATGCCGTTTTTCTGGATGGCGACAATGGAGATGATTGTAAACAAAAAGAAAAGAATCAAATTGAAACCAAATGCAAAAATGACAGTGCCTTGTTTAAAAAATTATCGAAAAAAGAGATCGAAAATTATTGTCATCCTGAAAAAATCAAAAATTGTATTATTGATAGTATAAGAAAAAAAGAGGGCACTGAAACAAAAAATCCAATAATTTCAAAGATTGATGAAATGGCAATAATAATTAATGCGGATACTGATGTAGAAAAATATCTAAAAGAACAAGAAGTATGTAAAAATTTTAAGAACGGTTTAAATGTTGAAGTCTTTAATGAAATGACAAAAGAAGAGTGGGGAGAGACAGATTCAAATAATGAAATTAAAGATTTTATTGAAGCAATTTATACAAAAATACAATAAAGTGTTTTCGGTTGGGGTATTTCACTTCTGGCACCCCTCTGCGCACTGCAAAACACCACATATACGCAAACGTTATGCACAATCTCTATCTTTACTCTTAAAGTAAAAAAAGAATAATTTCGTTATAAAACTACTTAATTTATGAAGGCAACGAAGACAATAAATAAATTACATTTTGACGATTTATCTTTTTCTAGATTTGAAGATATGTGTGTTCAAATTGTCTATCGTATGGATAACTGGAGAACCATCCAACATTTTGGAAGAAAAGGCAAAGAAAAAGGTTTGGATATTTTTACTGAAAAAGATAATAATAAGATAATTGAAAAATGGTATATCCAATGTAAAAGATATAAAAATATCAGCAAGTCGCAAATAAAAATTATCATTGACGAACTTATTGAACAAAATAATGAAAAACCAGATAAATATTTGCTTATCTTGGCATGCGATGTTTCTAGAGAAGTATTTGAATATTATCAAAAATATGCCTCAAGTACTGGTATTGGTTGTGTTGATATGATTACTGCTTCGACTCTTGAAACAATTTTATACGACCAGCATCCTGATATTTTGTATACGTTTTTTGGAATAAATATTATGAATAAACGTATTGCAACGGTAGCAAGAATTAGAAGAAGATTAAGAATGAAACAAAAATTTCAAAATAGTTTTAGGGGCATCGAAAGGGGGAGAAGCATAATAATTAGAGATGTACATCGTGATTATGTTTATCCTGATAGCAATCCAGAAATTAAAGGAGTTTATCCTTGGTTTAAAGTGGAATACAAAAGCTTATATCATCGAGGTGTATCATGTTATATAGGGGTTGTCGAAATAATTTTTAATAAAGAAGGCTGGTGGCAGCTGTCAAGATATAATGAAGAAATTCCTACGGGGTTTAGTCGCATGAACGCTTTGCAAGTTGGTAATATTCCTTTTGACAATATAGTTGACTTAGATGTTGGCGGGGATGAATATTATCCTTATCCTCATATTTTTTGCGAATTTAATAATCTCGGAGAACCATATGAAAAAATATGGTATGAACCATGGCATGAAAATGGAGAATATGTTTTTCCTTTTCCAGAAGATAAGATGATTGAAAAACAGGAAATTAAAAAAATATCTTAACACAATTATTTTCGAAGAATTTGAGAAGATAGTTTATATATAATAAGATTTAATAATTGGATATTTGGAATAAATAATGTATCAGATAACCAAAGAAAAATTAGATGAGTTTAAAACTATGTTGAAAAAACATACTGGAAAAGAATGTTCTGATGAAGAAGCTCATGAAACTTTTCAGAAACTACTTTCCTTGTATTGGGTTTTGTATAGTAAACCTTTAAGTCAAGGAGAGAGCGAGAGAATGAAAAAGTATCTTACAGAAAAATATGGAGACAAGTGGTAGTTAGATATTGGAATGAATCTGGTTTTGTTGGATGTAAAATTGTCTTAGAATATCTTTGATGGTTTTTAAGAGTAGGGCAGGGTATTTGATAGATTCTATCCATGAATACGTTCTAAAATCGTTCCAGACGGCGAGTTTTGGTTTTCCAGATTGAGTAAATTTGGGATTTATTCGATGGCGAGTTGGGTCGATGTTTGTGGTTTTTGGGAGAGATGGTTGAGGTAAAAGAAGTATAGATTTTCTAATTGCATGGTTTTTAAACTGTGCTTTTTTGATGTTAAATAAGTTATGATGGAAGGGAATGAGAAAGCGATATTTTAAAGAGGGAAGTTAAATATGTTTTCACATATTTTAATATACGTGTTGTCTTTTGTGGCGATTTGGCTTGGTTCCGGTTTGGCGATAAAGTCGGTAGAAAAAATATCCCGATCTTTGAGGGCTTCGGCGTTCGTGGTTTCGTTTTTTGTTTTGGGATTATTTACTTCAGTTAGTGAGTTGTCTGTGGGAGTTAATTCGTTGATAAAGGGTGATCCGGAGATCTTGATTGGTAATTTGATTGGGGCTTCGATTGTAATTTTTTTGTTGTTGGTGCCTTTGTTGGCCTTGGTTGGTAATTCGATACGAATTAATCAGGAGTTTAGAGGGAGAAATTTGTCATCTTCTCTTTTGGTGATTGTTTTACCTGTTTTGTTGGTGATGGATGGTAAGGTTGATAGAATTGATGGTTTGGTGGCGATGGTTTTCTATGGGTTTTTGTTGTTAACAATGCGTTCGGGAAAAAAATTGATAGAAAAGATTAAAAAAGTAAAATTTGAGACCGGGACCAGGTTGGGTATGGAGTTGTTGAAAATCGGTTTTGGCGTGGTGATTATTTTTTTGGGGAGCAAATATTTGGTTGAACAGACTTTGTATTTTTCCGAGTTATTAAAAATATCGCCGTTTGTAATTGGTTTGTTGTTGTTGGCTTTAGGCACCAATATTCCTGAGTTATCTTTGGTGGTTAGAACGGTTTTTGGGAGTAATCGCCAGGTAGTGTTTGGCGATTATATCGGTTCGGCTGCTTTTAATTCATTTTTGTTTGGTTTGTTGACTTTTATAAATGGTCAGACTATTTTTTTGGCAAAAAGTTATGTGGTTAGTTTGGTATGCTTAATTATTGGTTTGTTGTTGTTTTTTGTATTTGCCAGGACAAAAAATACCCTTTCCCGTAAAGAAGCTTTATTATTATTGTTTATGTATTTGTTGTTTGTAGTAACTGAGATAGTAGTTAGTGGTTATGTTGGATAAATTTGAAATATTAATTTTTTTAATAGTAAAAAAAATGGGAGAAAAAAAGATTGAGATTATTCAAATTGGCAATCCTGTTTTGCGGCAAGTAGCAAAAAAAGTGGTTGATATCAAAATAGATAAAATTGAAACAATAGTTAGTGGTTTGACAAAAGTAATGTTGGAAAATGATTTGATTGGGATAGCTGCTCCTCAGATTGGTGTAAGCGAGAGAATATTTTTGACACAGTTACGGACGACCAGAGCTCGAAAGAAGGTGAAAAGTAATGAAAAAAATGAGTTGAAGGTATTTATTAATCCGGAGATTGTTGGATTTTCTGAAGAGTTGGTGGAAATGTGGGAGGGGTGTGGAAGTGTGGCGGAGTCCAATTTTTTTGTACCGGTGATTAGACCAAAATTTGTTTCTGTTAGGGCGTTTGATAAAAATGGTCGCGAATTTACGATTACGACTGATGGTTTATTGGCTAGGGTTATTCAACATGAGTTTGATCATTTGGAGGGTATATTATTTATTGATCGTCTCTGTGATTTTGCTCGGGCGATGAGTGCCGGGGAGTATTATAAGATGGTGAAAAATAAGTAATGTTATATGATAGATAGTGTGTGTAAAATGGATATATTAGATAAAAATTGAGATATGTATTTTTCTAAATTTTCTTATATATACGATCCAAAGTCGAAAAAGGCTTTCAAATTGTCTCGAAGCAAAATTGAATTATTTGTTCAGTGTCCCAGGTGTTTTTATTTGGATGTTCGGTGCGGTATAAAACGTCCTTCTTTTCCTTCTTTTACTTTGAATAGTGCGGTGGATTTTTTATTGAAAAAAGAATTTGATATTCATCGAAGTGGGGGGACTAGTCATCCCTTGATGACAAATTATGGTTTGAGGGCAATTCCTTTTGCTCATCCAAAAATAGAACAATATCGACATAATTTTACTGGATTGGGTTTTTTGCATCAGCCAACCAATTTTTGGTTGTATGGGGCGGTTGATGATATCTGGATAGATGAAAATCAGGAGTTGATAATCGTGGATTACAAGTCCACCAGTACCGATGAAGAAATCACTTTGGAGGGAAAATGGAAGGAGGGATATAAAAGGCAGATGGAAATTTACCAGTGGTTGGCTAGACGGGAAGAGGGTTTGACAAAGTGGAAGATTTCAAATACCGGATATTTTGTTTATTGCAATGGCTTGAAAGATCGTCGGGCTTTTGATGCCAAGTTGGAATTTGCTGTAAAAATTATTCCTTATATTGGGGACGATGGTTGGGTTGAAGAGACGATAAAAAGCATGCATGCTTGTTTGGTTGGCGAGAGTGCGCCATTGAGTGCAGATGATTGTGAATATTGTACATATCGGCAAAAGGCAGTCAAAGAAGAAATCTGGGGAGGAAAGACTTTGTTTGGATAAAAATATGCGACAAAAAAAACGGAAAAAAATTGGTTGGTCGGGTTTGATATATCTTGTTTTTGTTTTGTTTTTTGCAGTATTGATTATATCGAGATGGTCCGACGTGGTGCGGATTTTTTCCAGTATGAAAGAGGCGAACTATTTTTGGTTGGTGGCGGCGTTGGGGGTACAAGTATTGATTGTTGCCAATCAGTCTATGTTTTATTCTGATTGTTATCGTTTTTTTGGGTTGAGGGTGGGTTGGTGGCGTTTTTTTCAACTAGTGCCGGCGGCAAATTTTATGAGTATGGTTTCTCCATCGGGTGGATTCGTGGCAGGTATTTCTTTGTTGTTTTGGGATGGACATAAATTGAATTTACCCAAAGGTAAATTGGTTTTGGCTCATGTAGTATATTGGGTAGTCTATTATCTGGTGTATTTGTTGTTTCTACTGGTTGGTTTATTTTATCTGATTATTCATCAGCAATTGAAGGACTATGTTATCATTCCAGCCTTGATTATGTTTGCGGTAGTTTTTGTTGTTTTAGCTGTTTTAGTTGTTTCAATGGATAATTTTGATCGTTTCAAGAACACTTCTTTAAAAGTGGTTGGGTATATAAATAGATTTAATAGATGGTTAAATAGAAATAATAAGATAGATATAAGGTTGGTTAAAAAATATAGTTATGAGATATATGATGGTTATCATTTGACGATTACGAGTATTGGTCGGTTAAAAAGGATATTGTATCGTTCGGTATTACAAATATTTTTGAATGTATTGATATTAATGGTTTTAGTTTGGTCTTTAGGTGGTAATGGTGGTAGTTTTGCGGTTTTATTGTCTTGTTATGTAGTGGCAGCGTTGTTGATGGTTGTTTCGGTTACTCCATCGGGTGTGGGTGTAGTAGAGTTGGCAATGATAACTATACTAAGGGCATCTTTGTTGGATTTTGATCGAGCGGTGTTGGTGGTATTGCTTTATCGATTTTTTCAATTTTGGTTACCATTGATTTGGGGTTTTTGGGCGTTTCGTAGGATAAATTTTATCAACAGAAAATAATTAAAAATTGAGGTATAATTTTTACTGGAGGGCAAAAAAATGGAAGCGATTGCGGTTTTGTATTCCGTAGCTGCGTTGTTTGGAGCGGGAGTTAAAAAATTGAAACTGCCGATGATGGTTGGCTTTATGCTGGCAGGATTGTTGTTGGCGACTTTGGGAGTGAGTTGGCAAGGTCAATCATGGTTGGTTACGATATCGGAATATGGAGCGGCGTTTTTGCTGTTTTCGGTGGGCTTGGAAATAAATTGGCAGTATTTTAAAGATTTGGGATGGACGATTTTAGGAATGTCACTTTTGCAAATGGTGCTTATTTTCGGTTTAGTTTATAGTTTTTTGTATTTGTTGGGTTATGATTTTATTACTGCAATAGTGTTGTCAGTGGTGGTGGCTTTTTCCAGTACGGTATTGGTGGCAATGATTTTGAAAGATAAAAAACAGTTGCATAGTTTGCATGGCAGAATTTTGTTGGGGGTGCTTTTGATCCAAGATATGGCAGTAATCGTTATATTGCTTTTTTTACCATATTTAAACTCACAAAATATTTCGTGGTGGCAATTGGTTAGTAAAATTGGTTTGAATGTTTTTACTATTTTTTTGGTGCTTGGTTTTGGTCGATTTTTATTCTCACGATTAAAATATTTGTTTCGTCATGAGGATGAGGTATTTTTTGTTTTGTCGATCGCTTATTTGGTTACTGTGATGTATATTTTTAGTTTACCTTTTGTCGGTTTGCCTCCGGAAATTGCTGGTTTGGTCGCTGGTTTGAGTTTGTCTAATACGATGGAAAGAGAAAGAGTCGCAAATTGGTTCGAACCTCTGAGAAATTTTTTGTTGGTTTTTTTGTTTTTTTACGTAGGGATGCAGGTAAAATTTGAGTGGATTATACAAGATATCAAGTTGTTATTGGGTTTGTTACTGGCAATTTTTGTAATCAAAATGGTAATTGGTTGGATGGTGGCGGGAGTGGCCGGTTTGCCGAAGAAGGTGATTATGCTGACAGGATTGGGTTTGGCTAATTTATCTGAGTTGGGTTTTGTAATTTTACCCATGACCAATCGCATGGGTTTGATTAGTGATCGGTATTTGTCGATATATAGTGTTCTGATTCTAATAAGTATTATTATGTCAGCTGTATTTCTTCATAATAGTGAGAAGTTTTATAGCGATTTTGGTAATTATTTTTCTTTGTTGGAAAAAGCGAAGATTTTTCGTCCGAAACTTGCCAATAATTTGTTTTGGCGAAAGATTGTATTGATTGGTTGTCATCGTTCCGGTTGGGCAATAATAAATAGCTTAGAAAAAGAAAAAAATGAGTTGGTGGTTTTGGATTATGATTTGCAAGTAGTAAAAAGATTGCGTCTTTTGGGTGTCGATGCATATTATTGTGATGCGACCGATGTTCGTTCATTGGCGGAATTTGATTTGGGTCGGGCCAAAATGGTTATCTCAACGGTGCCGGATGTAAGGGATAATCTGACTATTTGGCATTTTATCAAACAAAATTCAAAAAAGGTTATTCCAAAGTTTATTTGTTTGGCACGTACTTTTCATGAAATGGAAATTTTGTATGCGGCAAAAGTTCATTTGGTATTGAATCCGTATTTATCGGTGGCCGGTGATTTTGTTTCGATTGTTGAATCAAACAATAAGAGAAAGATATTAAATGATTATAAAGTATCTCATAATAAGATGATGAGATTATAGGATTGAAATTTGTGGAATATTAGTTTTATAGTATATTTAGTGTTTATAAATCTAATTATTTTTTTATGAAAAAGTGGCAGTATATTTTGGGTGTTTTGGTTTTAATTGTGGTGGTTTTGGGAGGTTATTATTTTTATCGAACAAAAATGAACAATAATAATCAATCCGGGGCGAGAGTCGATTATGAATTGATCGACAGGAGTAATTGTGGTTTGTATAGTAGTATTTCTGATGGCGATAAAAACTTTGAGAAGTATAAAAGTATGTCTGTCTGGATATTCGCTGATGTTTCTGAGTGGAAAAGGTTTTGGGAAACAGATATTAGACAAATTGGTACTGGTGGTTTTGATGATTATCCGCGGGTTGATTTTGAAAAAAAGAGAGTATTGGCCTTGTTGCAAGGTATCAAGCCAACTGGTGGGTTTTATATGGAGATAAAAGAATTGTCTTTTTCAGGAAAAAAATTAATTGTGAAAGTAAATATTGTTGAACCAAAGGAAGGGGAGTCTCAGACGCAGGCTATTAGTTCGCCTTATGATATTATTAAGTTTGATAAAGAAATTTTGGATGGAAAAACCGCTTTGGAGATTTGGGATACCAATTCTGGGAAGTTGGTTTTATCACAAAAGATTTAAATGGTAATTACAAAGTGAGGGATATGGATATCTTTATAAAGAGGATTGTTTTCTTGTTATTGTTTTTTGTTGGCTCCAATAGCGTTTTGGCGGCTACTAATCAGCCGACAGTGAATTTGACTGTTTCTAACACGGAAGCTAAAAAAGGAGATGTTGTTACTATTGGTGTAACAGTTAATAATGGTGATACAAAAGAATTGCAGGATACTGTTTTGGCTTTGGATTTACCGGTTGATTCCGGTTTGAGTTTTATTAGTTCCAGTCATCCGATTGAATGGACCAGTGATAGTCGTCCTTTATGGAGGTTGGGTATTGTTGGTCCAGGAATGACTGATCAATTGAGTTTGACGATTAGATTGAATTCCGATTTTGCAGGGACGGGTTTGGAGGCGCAAGCTCTGGTAACGGGTAGTTTAAATGGGGAAGAACAAAGTATATATTCAAACAACGTTGGCGTTTCTTTGATTGCTGATGAAATAAAAAAGGAAGAAACCAAGGAAAATGATTTGACTGCAAAAGCCGATACAAAAGATGAAAAGAATACCGTAGATGGCGATAAAGTTGATGGTCTGGTGGCAACTGGGGCGAAAAAAATCGATGTTGAATCTTTGGCGGGAATTGCTGATATGTCCAAGTATGACAATGTAAATCGTTGGGACGGTAGATTTTTAGTGGTTGGGGTAGTGGCTTTTGTTTTGGTTTTGGTGGTTGGTTTGTTGGCTTTTTTTATGGGTCGTAAATCCAAGTAAGTTTTTATGGAAGATATTGTTTTAAAAGAAAACAAAGCAGGAATTTGGAAGGTGTGGCTGGGAGTAGTGGTTTTTTTAGCGATTTTTTTGTTGGGGGTGTGGTGGTTGTATTCTTGGTTGTTGTCTCCTTGGTTAAACAGTGTTGAAAATATGGGTAAAGAAAATGTTGTTGTGCCTGGGGTAGTAGAGACAGATCAGGATAAAGACGGATTAAACTTAAAAGAAGAATCGAGGTTGGGGACGAGTGATAATTTGAAAGATACTGATAATGATGGCTTGGATGATAAAAGGGAAATTGATTTGGGTACAAATCCATTGAAGACAGATAGTGATGGTGATGGATACTTGGATGGCATAGAAGTCAATTCAGGCCATGATCCTCTGAAAAAGTTATGACTTTATGATTGAGATTAAGAAAAATGATTGTTAAAATTAATTTAGTAATTAGATTTTAAAGGAAAAAATTGGAGGGCATATGATTTTTGGTGTAGTTTTTGTTTTAACTGGTATTGTTTGGTTTTTGCAAAGTATTGGCTGGGTGGATGATACTATTTGGAATTTGTATTTACCTTTGGTTTTAGTAGTGATTGGTTTGAGTATTTTGTTTCATAGTCAGGAAAATGAATGTATTATGTGCCGTTTGTGGGATTCTGGTGACGTGAAAGAATCCAAACCCGTAGTCAATGCTCCTGTTGTTCCAAAAAAGGAAAAAGTGGAAACAAAAAAAGTTGTAGCAAGATCAGTTTCAAAAACTAAGAAGAAAGTAACAACAAAATAGTCTTGTTGTATGCTTTTTGACTCTTTGTGAATACAGAGAGTCTTTTTTATTGTCAATGAACTTATTTATTGGTCAGGTATTGGCTAGTGGCGATTATCCACAATAATATACTAAATCCATTGTTATAATAATTTCTGAAGTCTATATCTAGTGTAATTATTTTTATGAAATGTCCGAGTTGTGGTTTTGAGGATAGCGCTGTCTTGGAAACTCGCACGATGTTGGCCGGAGCGGTGATAAAACGGCGACGGGTTTGCGAAAGGTGTTCTGATAGATTTAATACTTTGGAAAAGCTGGATAGTGTTGAGTTGATGGTTAGAAAAAAAGATCGTACTAAAGAACCTTTTGATAAGAGAAAGATTATTAGGGGTATGATTTTGGCTTTAGAAAAAAGACCTTTTCAAAAAAATAGGCTGGATAATATTGTTGACCAGATTGAGGATGAGTTGTTGAGCAAGGGGGTTAGAGTGATAGATTCGACGGAAATTGGTGATATAGCTATGAGATATTTGAAGGATTTGGATAAAGTGGGATATTTACGTTTTGCTTCTGTTTATTATTCATTTGATAGTGTAAATTCTTTTGCTAGGGAGTTAGAAAATTTGAGATAAGTAAAAAAAGTTTGGAGGTGAATTGTGTCGGAGTTATTTGAAACTTTGAGTTTATCCGGTGTGTCCAGCGAGCCGGTTGTCTCAAAGGCGGTTAAAACTAAGAAGGTAAAGAAGAAGGTAAAGGATTTTGATGTAATTTTTCCGGAGATTGAGATTGGTTGTAGCGAGAATGCTTTGAAAGTATTACAGTCAAGATATCTAACCAAAGATGAGAATGGGAAGGTTTTGGAAGAACCGAAAGATTTATTAAAACGAGTGGCGAAAGTGGTGGCGGCAGTGGATTTTGAATATGGTGCTTCCGGGGAAGAGTCGGCCAAGGAGTTTTATCGTATTATGGCTAATATGGAGTTTTTACCCAATTCTCCTACATTGATGAATGCGGGAAGAAAATTGGGTCAGTTGTCAGCTTGTTTTGTTTTGCCAGTGGGTGATTCGATTGAGGATATTTTTGAAGCGGTAAAAAATACCGCTATTATTCATCAGACTGGAGGGGGCACTGGTTTTTCTTTTTCGCGTCTTAGGCCTAGCAATGATGTTGTGAAAACGACAATGGGTAAATCGTCTGGTCCTTTGTCTTTTATGAAAGTTTTTAATCAGGCTACGGAACAGATTAAGCAAGGTGGGACGAGACGAGGAGCGAATATGGCGATTTTGCGAGTAGATCATCCAGATATTATTCAATTTATTGAATGCAAGAGGGATTTGAACGAATTGACCAATTTTAATATTTCTGTGGCCTTGACAGATAAGTTTATGGAAGCGTTGGAGAATGATGACGAGTATGATTTGATCAATCCTAGAAATCAGGAGGTGTGGGGTAGGTTGCGCGCCAAAGAAGTTTTTGACAAGGTTGTTGACAATGCTTGGTTTCACGGTGATCCAGGAATTGTTTTTATTGATAGGATCAATAAATATGCCCCGGTGCCAAGCATGGGGCCGATTGAGGCGACCAATCCTTGTGGTGAACAGCCGTTGGAACCATATGGTTCATGTAATCTTGGTTCTATAAATTTAGCTAAAATGGTAGCAGAGAAAAATGGAGATTTTCAGGTTGATTATGAAAAATTACGAAAAACGGTACGGATTGCTGTTCGTTTTTTGGACAATGTAATTGATGCTAATAAATATCCTTTGAAACAGATTGAAGAGGTAAATAAAAAATTAAGGCGAATAGGTTTGGGAGTGATGGGATTTTCTGATATGTTGATAAAATTGGGAGTTCCATATGATTCAAATGAGGCGGTGAGATTGGCTGAAGATTTGATGAATTTTATTAATACGGAAGCATGGAATATGTCACGGGAATTGGGAGAGAAGCGGGGTTCTTTCTCGGCTTTTTCGGATAGTACTTTAGTGGCTAAAGGAGAAAAGGCAGTTAGAAATTGTTCTATCACTACAATTGCTCCGACGGGAACGATAAGTATTATTTCTAATTGCAGTAGTGGTATTGAGCCGCTTTTTGCTATTTCGTATATTCGGGAAAATATCTTGGGTGGGGATACAAAGATGGTTGAGGTTAATCCGTTGTTTGAAAAAATTGCTAAACAAAGGGGGTTTTATTCTGAAGAATTGATGAAAAAGATAGCCCAAAAAGGTAGTTTGCAGGAGATTATGGAGATTCCCGAGGATGTAAGACGAGTTTTTGTGACTTCACACGATATTTCTCCGGAGTGGCATGTAAAAATTCAGGCTGCTTTTCAAAAGTATGTTGATAATGCAGTATCAAAAACGGTTAATTTTAAACATGATGCTACTAGAGAAGATGTTTATAAGGTGTATATGCTTGCTTATGATTTGGGTTGTAAGGGGGTAACTATATATAGGGATGGTTGTAGAGATAAACAGGTTTTAAATATTGCTGGGACCAAAGATTTGCAGAAAAAAAACGGGAACGAATTGGAGCAATTGGTTAATGCTCCTGTAACTTTGATACCCAAAAAAAGACCACAAGTATTGGAGGGAAAAACAATAAAAATTGGGACGGGAGAAGGTGATTTGTATGTGACGATAAATCAAGATGAAGAAGGTATTCCTTTTGAATTGTTTGCTACCATGGGTAAGTCTGGAGGATTTTCGGCGGCACAAACTGAAGCGATAGGCCGTTTGATTTCTTTATGTTTTCGTTCCAATATTGAGCCATTACGAATTATTAAGCAGTTAAAGGGAATTAGGGGTAGTAAGCCGATTGGTTTTGGTGAGAATCGAGTTTTATCATCACCTGATGCAATTGCCAAGGCTCTGGAAATATATTTGCGTCCACCTTTGGATTTGGAGTTTGACAAAGAAGATCATGTAAAATTGCCGATTGTAACGGATGAGGATGTAGTAAAAGATACTCAGTATCAGATTTGTAGTGAGTGTGGTGGTACAGTAGAACACGAAGGAGGATGTTCGGTTTGTCATGATTGTGGTTATTCAGAGTGCGGTTGAAATAAAATTATTAGACCTAACAATTTTAGCGAACCTGTCAAACACATTAAACAAAAAAATCCTCCTGAGTGTCGGGAGGATTTTTTTATGGTAAAATGATAGGTGAATTATTTATTAAAAAAATAATATGAATAAAAAAATGGTGTTGGCTTTGGTGGCGGTGACTTTTGCATTGTCGATTATTACTTTTTTGAGTTTATAATAATAGATGATTTGATTGGGGAGAGGATTAAAAAATGGTGAAAAATACTATGTTTTCTGATTTTAAAAAACAATTGAATAAAGGTAGGAGTAAAAAATTTGATTTGGACAATGAGACTTTTTCTCCAAAAAAGCGCGCATATTTAAGGAATATCTCCTTGAACAAGAGTAAGTTCATGATTTTGCCAATTGATCAAGGTTTGGAACATGGGCCAAGCGATTTTTTGGTAAATCCTGATTGTGGTGATCCAGAATATCAATTGGAAATTGCGAAAAAGGTGGGGTATTCGGCGATCGCGATGCAGGTTGGATTGGCGAGAAAGTATTGGTTGAAAGCAAAATATAAGAAGCATGTTCCGTTAGTTTTGAAAGTAAATGGCAAGACAAGAATACCGAAAGAGACGGAAGAGTTTTCACCTTTGAATGCGACCGTAGAAGATGCGGTGGCTTTGGGGGCTCAGGCGATTGGTTATACTTTGTTTGTGGGAAGTGGTCGTCAAAGTGAGGATTTTGTTCAATTGCGAGATTTGAGAATAGAAGCTGATAAATATGATTTGCCGATTATTATCTGGGCGTATCCGCGAGGGTCAGTAGTGGCGGCGGATGGTGGTAAAAATAGTATTGCTGCTGTGGATTATGCGGTGAGGGTGGCGATGGAATTGGGAGCGGATGTGGTAAAATTTAATATGCCAAGTTTTCCTAAAGTCGGATTTCAAAATGATGGTGTGTTTTCCGAATATAATATTTTTAAAGATTGGAAGCAGAAAGAGTTGTTGGCAAAAGTGGTGGCAACGGCTGGTGAAATGGGAACGATATTGTCAGGTGGTGATTATGTCGATGACAAGACTTTGCTGAGTAATGTCAAAGTGGCGGTTGAATGTGGAATTGATGGAGTGATTTTTGGTCGCAACATCTGGCAGCGCAAATTTGAAGAAGCGGTAAATATGGCAGGGAAGATAAAGCAGATTTTGTTGAATAGTTGAAAGTGAGAATGTATAAACGTTTGAACGTTAGAACGTTTATACATTTGTATTTCTACTTTATAGCTTGAATGGCCTCATCGTCTAACGGTTAGGACGTCAGATTCTCAATCTGATAATAGGGGTTCGATTCCCCTTGGGGCTATTTTTTTCAATTGATAATTAATAATGAAAAAATAGATAAAATAAAGGTGATTAAAAATATATCAAAAAGGATGGGTTTTGAGTTCGATTAATTTTGGTATATGGGTATTGAAAAAAATGATCAGTTGGTTGAGTTGAAGACAGATATAGATGAAGGTATTTCAAAAAAGAAATTTGTAAAAACATTGGCAAAAAAGCTTATAAACGAAGGGTTGAAGAATTCTTTTGAGAATAAGCTTTTTTATAATTTGCTCAATAAAATGATGATGATAAAAGTAAATCGGGAAAGTTACAAGAAAACCGTTAGCGTGGTAGATAAAGATTTAATTTGTCGGCAAAATGATTTGAAGATAATTAGAAGTGGTTTTTTTCATGGGAAAGAAAATATTACTGAAGTTGAAGATGGTCGAGGGAAAAAATATGTACTAAAAACCGGCAGAATTGAACCATTTCAGATCAAATTATTGAAGAAAGCAAAGGAGTTGGAAAATGATTTGTGTTTTAAAGTGCCAAATATAGAAAAAGAAGGAAGTGATTGGTTGTTATTGGAAAAAATTGATGGGAGATTATTGAATGATTATTATCAATCTACTGCGGAAGATTGCGTTAAAATAAGTAATGACATTGCGTATGATTATCAAAGATTGATTTTGGCTGTCAATCAAAATAATGAATCGGGAGATTTGTTGGTAGATGGTGAACAGTGGCTGTATTCCAGGCTGAATATTTGGAGTAAGCCGATTATTGATGCTGACATGGTTGATAATGAGTTAATAACTCGCTTGAAGAATGATTTTACCAGAGTTATTAGAAACAGAGGAAAAAATTTTTTTGGATGGTCGCATGGCAATATTACCGGTGATCATATTATGAAAACAAAAGCAGGTGATTTGTATCTGTTTGACTTGGATAAAGTATCCAGAGCAGGAAAGGGATATTATGATTTTTTGCGGGCTTTGGATTTTATGTTTTTTAAAGTAGAAGACGAACAAAAAATTTACGAAAAAATACCGAAATGGATGGATAAATATTTAGGTAGGTTTGATCAGGAAGAAGTGAAAATGGTTTTTGCTTTTCGTAATATTGGAATTTTGGGTTGGGATATTTTGCATAATAAATCGATTGAACAGGAAAAAAACCTGAACAATAATCGTAAGATAAATTGTTTGTTGAATTTTATCAATAGAACATATTAGGAAAAAAAGTGGAGATTATGTGGTATCAAGCGGTGCAAACAATCAATATTTTTGGTGTCTATCTCCAGGTTTGGGGATTGTTGTTGGCAGTGGGAGTGATTTGTGCTTGGTTTCTTTTTGATTATAATCTTTGGTGGCGAGGCATAAAACATGATTCATCTTGGGTAATGTCGGGGGCAATAATATCTGGTTTGCTTGGTTCGAGGGTATTACAAATAATTCTGGATTGGGATTATTATTCAAAAAATTTGAATAAAATTGTGGCGATATGGGAAGGGGGAATGGCATCTTATGGTGCATATATTTTCTTGTTTGTTTTTTTGTTCTGGTATATTGGAAAGTATGTGGATCGCAAAACTGATTTTTTGGAAGCTGGTATCGGGCCGATGTTTTTGGCTTTGGCAATTGCTCGAATCGGTTGTTTTATGATCAATGATCATTTTGGAAAGACAAGTGGGGTGCCGTGGGCAATTTTGTCTTTGGGGGAGATGCGTCATCCGATTTCTTTGTATTATGTTTTGATGGATTTTTCTTTGTTTTTTTTGGGGTCGTATTTGTATTATACAAAGAAGTGTTATGATTACTTGTTTTGGTTGATGATTGGTTTATATGCGGTATTGAGATTGATGGTGGATTTGTTGTGGAAGGATTGGTTGGGAAATGATTCTTCTTTTTATGGTACAATATTGTCCAGTATTGTTTTTATCTTGATTTCTCTTGTTATGATTTGGAGAAAGATAAAAAAGAAAGCAATATTTTAATCAAAATTTAATCTTTTTCTTATATCTTTAAGGTGGGCTAAAATAGTACCGTCTTATTTTATTATTTATGAAAATATTAATTATCGAGGATGAAAAGAGAATAATTAGTTTTATCAAGAAGGGATTGGGTTACGAAGGATATGTGGTAGAAGAAGCATATGATGGGAAAAGTGGCTTAAATAAAGGCAAGGACAATAGTGTCGATTTAATTATTCTGGATTTGATGTTGCCAAAAATGGATGGTATAGAGGTTTGTCGTAGTTTGAGAGAGGAGGGGATAAAGACGCCAATTATTATGTTGACGGCCAAAGATAGTATAGATGATAAAGTAAAAGGTTTAGATGTAGGAGCCGATGATTATTTAGTAAAACCGTTTGCTTTTAAAGAATTATTGGCACGGGTCAGATCTTTGTTGAGAAGGGGAAAAACAGAGAAGCCTATATTGTTGAAGGTTGGTGATTTGGAGTTGAATCCTTCCAGTCGCGAAGTCTCTCGAGAAGGAAAATATATCCTATTAAGTAAAAAAGAGTATAGTTTGTTGGAATATTTAATGCGTAATCCAAATCAGGTATTGACCAGGACCATGATTTCGGAGCATGTATGGGATTACGATTTTGATAGTTTTACAAATACGATTGATGTGTATATTCGTTATTTGCGTAAAAAAGTTGATGATCCGTTTTCCAAGAAGTTGATCAAGACTATCAGGGGAGTGGGTTACAAAATAAGTGAAAGCTGATGTTAAAAAAAACGGCGCTAAAATTTCAATCTGACACTTTGTCATGTGATGCTTGTCCGATGTTGGTTGGTTTGATCAACTGGTTTAATGCTGGTTTTTTGGTAGTGGACTTGGATTATAATATTGTTTTTGCCAATCAGTACTTTTTGGTTTTATGGAAAAAGAAAATTGAGGAAATAAGGGGAAAAAATCTGTTTTCTGCTGGCAAGAGATTTTTTGATTTGGAAAAGATGCATGATTTGTTTTCAGTCGTGATGAGAAAAAAATCCGTTCAAGCTGATTATTGGGTGTCTTCCAAGAAACAAAATGAAGTTGATATTTTTGTATATCCATTTTTTGATATGTCGGAAAACGTTATTGGTTATGTGATAATGAGCAGGTCGGCGGCCAAGATTTCTGATTTACTGTTTAGTGATTATAAAATTGATATTTTTATCAGATATATTTTTGGTGTTATGAATGAGGGAGCAACGGTAATAGACAATAATGGTTGTTTAGAATATGCTAATCAGAGATTTTATGATTTATTGGGATATAGATCGGAAGAGCTGGTGGGAAGGCATTGGACTTATTGGTGCGATGAAAGTTATTTGTATGGAGAAAAAAATAAAAAAATTTTGAAGGGAGGTTATGTTGATAAAGGGGTGTTTAAGT
>DAIRGB010000009.1:0-21366 GCA_036794765.1 Patescibacteria group bacterium
TGTGCTTTTGTGGAAGGATGGTAATGATTGGAAAAAAATAGAAGAAAAAGTGGCGGAAAAAAATTTGTATTGGAATTGTGTAGCCTGCGGTTTTCCGATAGATAAGGGTCTGGTGGCAGGCGAAGGAGGAGAAGCGAGATTGGTTGTATATAAAAAATGCGAGGGTAAATGGAAAAAGGATGATTTGTGGAGAAATACTGAGAGAGGGGACAAAGTAAAGTATGAGGATATGGTTGATTTAGTGCAGGTAAAATTTTTGAGCGAGGATGGTAATTCGTTTATCTCTGTCAATCAAAGAGGTGTGTTGTTGGTATGGCAATATCTTGACCGTTGGGTGGTAAAATACCGAATAAATTTTGGAAATAATGTTTTGGATGTTTGTTGCCTGACCAATAATAGATTTGTAGTTGGAGAGGAGAGAGGAAATATTAGTATCTGGCAGGGAAGTGAAAAATTGGATTTGTGGAATAGAAAAAATGTTGGATTTTGTCCCGAACTGTATAGATTTGATGTTTTAAATGATGGGTGTGTGGTGGCTTATGGTAAAGATGGGTCGGTTTGTAGTTTTTCCGGTCTATCGGTTTCCGGCAGATTTTTGTAGAATTTAGGTATGTGATATTTTTGGAGATTAGATATGAAAATTGGATTGGTTGGTTTGCCCAATGTGGGTAAGTCGAGTTTATTTAAGGCGTTGACAAAGTTGCCGGTAGATATTGCCAATTATCCATTTTGTACAATCGAACCCAATGTGGGGATTGTGCCTGTGGTAGATAGTCGTTTGGATAATCTGGCGGAAATTGTAAAACCGCAAAAAATTGTACCGGCGGTAGTGGAGTTTGTGGATATTGCTGGTTTAGTGGCGGGCGCCAGTAAAGGAGAAGGATTGGGAAATCAATTTTTGTCCCATATTCGAGAAGTTGATGCGATTGCCAATGTTTTGCGACAGTTTGAAGATGACAATATTACTCATGTGGCGGGACGGGTCAATCCGAAAGAAGATCTGGAGGTGATCGCTTTGGAATTGATATTGGCGGATTTACAAACGGTAACAAAGGCGGTGGATCGATATGAAAAAGCAGCTAAATCCGGAGACAAAAAAGATAGTTACAATTTGTTGGTAGTAAAGAAGATAAAAGAATTGTTGGAACAAGAAAGATTAGCAAGCAGCGGAGATTGGAATGAAGAGGAAATGGAAATAATTAGAAGTTTGTGTTTATTGACCATGAAGCCAGTGATTAATATTTTGAATGTCTCAGAGATGGATGCGGCCGATTTGGAATTGGGCAAGAACCTGGGTTTGGGAGAACAGACGATTGTATTGTCTGCCAAGATAGAAGCAGAATTAGCCGAATTGACCAACGAAGAAGCTTGGGAGTATCTGAATACTTTGGGTTTGAAGGAAAGCGGATTGAATCGTTTGGTAAAATTGGGTTATCAAACATTGGGTTTGGTTTCTTATTTTACTGCTGGGGAAAAAGAGGTAAAGGCTTGGACAATAAAAAATGGTATGACGGCACCACAAGCAGCGGGGGTGATTCATACCGATTTTGAAAAGAATTTTGTAAAAATGGAAGCGGTGGATTGGAAAATTTTTGTTGAAAATAAAGGATGGGAAGGTTGTCGGGAAAAAGGTTTGGTGAGAATGGAGGGTAAGGAATATGTAGTAAAGGATGGTGAAGTGGTTTTGTTTAAGGTGGGAAAATAATAAGATAATTGAAAAAATAAACGTCAACTATGCGGTTGACGTTTATTTTTTCAATTGTTTTGTTTTTTTATTGATTGAGAATTAGAGGGAGAGAAAAAAGGTGTTGGGTGTCGTTGGCGACGAAATAGAGCGTGCTGTCGTCTGCGGTAACAAATAGATCGCCAATAGTTTGAAATTGATTGGTGTCTTGGAAAACAATATCGCGCGGTTCGTTGGTGCTGGTATCAAAGAGAATTAGCTTATCGTTGTCTTGGTTGGCGGAAATTGAAGCGATAATTTGACTGGAGTTGTTGAGCCAGCATAGTTTATTTTTGGGAATTTTGAAGGGAAGATCGGATATTTCAAAGGTGTTGACGTCAATTAAGGATATACTGCCGTCATCTTTGAATCCTAGGATTTTTTGGCTGTTTGGTGACCAAATAAAATCAAGGTAGGTTTCTTTGGTTGGTATTTTGTCGTGTTTTCGGGGAACTGTGCGGTAAATGTAGATGTTGTTTTGTTCACCAGGATCGGGTTGGGTATCAACGTAAGCGATTATTTCCAGGTCGGGAGAATATTGAGCTAGTACACTATTTTGGTCTTGAAGTTCGATAACCAATTCCCGGTTTTCCAATGTTGGCTTGGCTTTGGAAATAGAATTTTCTTTGGTGTCGGGATTGGTGTAGTGGAAGAGAATTTCTTCTTTGGTGGGGTGCCAGGTGGGATGTTGAACCATGGTGGAGTAGATTTGGTGATTTTGGGAGGTAAAATCGTATTTGGAAAAATCATAGAGATGAAAAACGGTAGAATTGAGCGGTCGGCTGGGGTCGTAAAGAATGTTCCCTTTTTTTTGATTGTCTTTGATTTCGGGTGAGTTGGTAGAAGTGATAAGACAAGCATTTCTGATAGATGGGGCCCAGCGGATATCGGCGATGTGGTTAAAAATATTTTCGGAAATTATAGTTTTTGTGAAGTCGTTAATTTTTAGTTTGTAGAAGGCGATGCCGTGAGCGGAAAGATAGGTTATTTCGTTTTGGTTGGGATTGAGATGGGGAAAGGCGGTGTCGTATTCTACAATTTCTTTAGTTTGAGGATAGGAGACAAGGTCAATAGTAACAGGGATAGTTTGTTTGGCGACTAGATTGATAGTGACAGAAAAGGGAAAATGGTTTGATTTGTTTGCTATAATTGTATATTGGCCAGGTTTTAATTGAAGAGAAAGAGGAGAAGAATTGGGCGAGTAATCTTGACCGTTGATGGTGATCTTGTCGGGAGGGTTGCTAAAGTCGATTGTCAGATAACCTTTGTTGAGAAAGAGATATTGATAGCCAAAAAAGCCGCTAGTTATTAAGATAATCGTTGTCAAAATTCCGATTATAATTTTGGGATTTTTTAGGAAATTGAGAATTGTATTTGAGCTGTTGGGGGCGGGATTGATAGGTGGATTGGAGGCAGCGGGTGGAGTGTTGTCGTTGAGGATAGAAGCTTTTATTTTTTCTATTTCGGAAAGGTTGGGAGGGGGGGTATTGGTGGGTGGAACCGGATTTTGGGGAGGTGGTGGGGTATTGGGTGAGTTGGGAGTGTCAAAATTGGGATTAATATTTTCATTTTCCATACTTTGCCCTCGTGATTATTTATTTTTTTTAAATAGATTGGAAATTTTTAATATTTGCAGGAGAGAATAGAGTTCTTCCAGGTGGAAAAGGTAAGACATTCCGAGGTAAACTACTATGCTCATTATAGACGAAAGTAGGGTTTGCCAAAATAAGCCAATAAAAGTATTGGTGGAAAAAATTGGTTCAAAGAAACGGAGAAGACAGTAGGCCGTGATTCCGGAAACAAGACTGGAAATAATTATTTTGTATAAAGTGGAATTGAGAGATAATTTGAAGCCAGGTAAGGACCGTTGAAAGAGGAAATTGATGATTAAAAAATGACCAATACTGGTGATAGAAAAGGATAGGGCTAGACCGGAGACGCCATAGTAATGGGTAAAGATTAGACTGAAAATAATATTGAATATCATAGCAAAGAAGGTGGAGTAGAGAGGTTTGGTGGTATTTTTTAGAGAATAGAAGCTACGCAAATAAAGGGGGATAATAGCCTGAAAAGGAAGGCCGATAGCAAAGAGACCGACGGTGTTTAGGGTGGAGATTGTATCTTCCCAATTAAAGGCTCCGGCGCCAAGGAGAAGTCTGACGATTTGGGCGCGGAAGATGTACATGAAAATACTGACTGGGATTGTTAGATAGAGGATTTGTTTAGCGGAACGAATTATTTGTTGGGAAAAGTCGGAATATTTTTTTTGAGCGATGTGTTCGACCAATTTGGGAAAAGCGGCGGTACAAATTGGGATGGAGAATATACCAATGGGTAGAGATTGAATGTTGTTGGCAAAATTGAAAACAGCGATACTTCCTGATGACAGAGTAGAGCCAATAATATTGTCCACAGTCAGGTTGATTTGACTGATGGCAAGACTTAGAGTGGTTGGTATCATGAGGATGGTAATTTTTTTGAGTCCAGAATCTTGAAGATTGAGAATTGGTTGATAACGGAAGCCAATTTGAATTATTTCCGGAATTTGAATGAGAAAATTTAGAGCCGCACCGATGACTACTCCCAAACTGAGACCGATTAGGCCATAGCGTGGTACCAAAAAAATTATTCCGCAAATAATGCCAAGGTTGTAGATAATTGGGGCAAGAGAGTAGGAAACAAATCGATGATAACTGTTTAAAATACCGCCCATGATTGCGCTCAGACTAAAGAATAACGGAGATAAAACCATAATCTGGGTGAGAGCGGCGGCTTGTTCAATCTTTTCTTGAGAAAATCCTGGAGCGATCAGGGTCATAAATGGCTTGGCCCAGATTATAAGGATTAGGCTAAAAATAATCAGGATGATGATGACCAAATTGAGTAGATTGTTGGCGGTGATAAAAGCTTTTGCTTGTTTATTTTTTGATAAATAATCTTTGAAGATAGGTATAAAGGCACTATTTAATGAACCGAGAATCAGGAGGTTGAAAATTAGATCTGGTAATCTAAAGGAAGCGTAGTAAATATCTAGATTGTCACCAGCACCAAAGGTGCTGGCTAAAAGTCGATCACGAAGAAGACCGAGGAGACGACTAAAAAGTGAAGCGAAGGCAATAATAACCGAGGCAGATAGGAGTGATTGACCGCCAGATGGGAAGGCTTTTTTTTGTTTGGACATATTTGGTTGTTTGGGGAATTGATGAGGAATAATAAGTAAGCATCTAAAAACCCCTATAAAAACTTAAAAACTGGATGTGTTTTGTTTGTAAGGTTTTATAGGGGTTTTTAAATATTTTTTTGTAGCAATTTTAAGCGGATGTTTTTGGCTTGGAAATGTTTTTAGGAAATAATTTTGCAAAATCATTTTCGTCGATTGTTTCTACTTCTAGTAATTTTTGGCTGATTTTGTCGAGAATGGGACGATTTTTAATGATTGTTTGTTTGGCTTTTTGATAAGCAAGTTGAATAAAATTGCTTACTTCTTTATCAATTTCGGAGGCAGTTTCTTCGGAATAGTTTTTTTGTTCGGAGAAATCGCGTCCCAAAAATACCATTTCGTCTTTTTGGCCAAAAGTGATTGGTCCCAGTTTGGTGCTCATGCCGAATAATTTTACCATTTTGCGTGCAATGCGGCTGACTTGTTGCAAATCGTTTTCAGCGCCAGTAGTAATATCTTTGAAAACTATTTCTTCGGCTAGACGGCCGCCTAGAGCCGAGGCCATGTCGTCGATAAATTTTTCTTTAGAGTAAAGATGGCGATCTTCTTCGGGAAGGAACCAGGTAACTCCCAAGGCCATGCCGCGAGCGATAATCGAAACTTTGTGGACGGGGTCGCAATTTGGTAAGAGGTGAGCGACTAGAGCGTGACCGGCTTCGTGGTAGGCAGTGATTTCTTTTTCTTTTTTGGTGAGAATTTTATTCTTTTTTTCCGGGCCGAGGGTGACTTTTTCCAGAGATTGGTCTATTTGCTCTTGGGTTATTTTGGTTTTGTTGTGACGAGCAGTTAAAAGAGCAGCTTCATTGAGGAGGTTGCGAATATCGGCACCGGAAAATCCGGGGGTTTTTTTGGCGATAGTGGAAAGATCAACTGTTTTAGATATGGGTTTATTGCGGGCGTGTACTTTGAGAATTGCTTCTCTGTCCTTGATGTCGGGAAGGCCAATATAGATTCTACGATCAAAACGACCGGGACGAAGCAGGGCGGGATCAAGTACGTCGGGACGGTTGGTGGCGGCCATAACGATAACGTTGGTGTCTGTTTCAAAACCGTCCATTTCTACCAATATTTGGTTTAAAGTTTGTTCGCGTTCGTCGTGACTACCACCAAGGCCGGCACCGCGTTGGCGACCGACAGCGTCGATTTCGTCAATAAATATGATACAAGGAGCGTTTTTTTTGGCTTTGGTAAATAAGTCGCGAACGCGGCTGGCGCCGACACCAACAAACATTTCGACAAATTCACTGCCGGAGATAGAAAAAAATGGTACTCCGGCTTCACCGGCAACGGCTTTGGCTATCAAAGTTTTTCCTGAGCCAGGAGGGCCAAACAGCATAACTCCTTTGGGTATCTCTGCTCCCAATTTAAGAAATTTTTGGGGATTTTTGAGAAATTCAATAATTTCCTGGAGTTCTTCTTTGGCTTCGGCGGCTCCGGCTACGTCAGCAAAAGTAATGCGTTTTTTCTGAAAATTGGCGATTCGGGCCGAACTCTTTCCAAAGGACATGGCTTGGTTGTTGCCACTTTGTGCTTGTCTAAGCATGAACCATAGAAAACCGACGATGAGAAGAAAAGGAAGGATGCTGGAAATCAGACTGATCCAGATAGCTGATGATTCGGCGTCGAGGATTTTAATAGGAACATCGGTAGGATTGACTCCGTATTCGGTTAGCGAGACATTGGATTCTTTGAAAGTTCGTTGTTTGGAATCATCGTTTAGAGTGATATCCAGTCGATTGCCTTTTATGATGACTTCTTTTACTTTTTTATCTTTTATTTCTTGGACTAGTTCAGAGATGGTGATGTCGGTTATTGGTTGTCGGCTACCGGCCCAGAAACTATAAACGACGGCCAAGATGGCAGTGACAAGAATAAGAATGAGAAGATTTTTTAAGGGCGAACTTTTCATGTGCAAGTATGGTTAATGGATTTATAAATATAAGTTTGAACAATATTGAATACGAAGAAAAAATGAAATTTTTACAATTTATATAATGTGATTTTATCATTTTTTTTGGCAATAGACAAAGTGTTGAAGAGTATTTTTTGACTGCCACCGCGGGAATTTTTTAGGATGTGATTGATCTCGGAAATTTGTTTGAATGATATTTGTTTATTGGTGGGAACTAGTGGTGAAATTAGGTAATGAATGATTTGGGATTTTAGAGCGGAGTGGAGTTGGTTGAATTTTTTCAGGTCAAATTGGATGATTATTTTCGGAATTTCCAGTTTCCAATTTTCAGTTTCCAACATATTTCCAATTTCCAGTTTCCAATTTTCAATTGGTATGATGGAGTATATGGATATTTTTTTTAGTGTTTTAAATGTTTGTTGTTGAATATAATCTTGTTGATTGGTAATTGTTTGTGAAAGTTGGGTGATGGATTGGTGGTAGTTGGGATTGATTTTGGATATTTGAGGAATTATGATTTGGCGGATATAGTTGCGAGTATATTCTGTGTTTTGATTACTTTCGTCACAGCAAAATGTAATTTTTTGGTCGTATAAATATTTGAGTATGGTCGATTTGGGAGTATCAAGGAGTGGTCTTAAAATATTATTTTTTTGAAAAGTCATACCTGTTAATCCTTGGGGACCGGTGCCACGGATAAAATTAAAAATTATGGTTTCAATTTGATCATCCAGGGTGTGAGCGGTGACAATAAAATCACTTTTTGTTTTTAATCTGGTTTTTTCCAGAAAGTTGTAGCGTAGTTGACGAAGTTTTTCTTCGGAAAAATGGGTTTTTTCTGGGGAGGTATTGTTTCGGTTTTGTCTTTTTTTGATATTGATTGGAAGATTGTATTGATCAGAAATTTTTTTAACAAATGAAGCATCGTTGTCGGAGGCTTGGCCGCGGGTGTTATGATTGAAATGAGCCAAGTTGAGGACAATATTTTTTTTGGGGCGAAGAGGAAGAAGTTGATGTAAAAGATAGATTGAGTCTGGGCCGCCGGAGAGGGCGAGGAGGAGTTTGGTGTTGTCGGGGATTTGGTTTAAGAAGTTTGGCATTTTTTAGATATTAGTTTCTAGATATTAGGTTCAAGGGATAATTAAATATAAGCATTAAGAATAAAAGGTAAAATATGAAAGTTGAGATTGAGGCGAAATTTTTGGATATTGATGTTGAAAAAATCAGAGGGAAATTGAAAGAAATTGGAGCGGTGCAAAAACATCCGGAGAGGTTAATGAAGAGAAAAAATTTTGATTTTTCAGATTTTCGTTTGGAGAAAAATGGTGGATGGGTGCGGGTAAGAGATGAAGGAGATAAAATTACGCTAAGTTATAAGCAGTTGAATGAAAGAAGTTTGCACGGTACTAAGGAAGTGACGGTGGAGATTGATAATTTTGACAATACTTGCTTGTTTTTGCAAGCGATCGGTTTGAAAAATTATTCGTATCAGGAGACAAAAAGAGAAAGTTGGGATTTTGATGGGACGGAGATTGAGATTGATACTTGGCCTTGGGTACCATCGTTTGTGGAAATTGAGGGGAAAAGTGAAGAAAGTGTTAGGATGGCGTCAAAAATGTTGGGTTTAGATTGGCAAAAGGCGTTGTTTGGGAGCGTGGAAATAGTTTATCAATCTTATTATAACGTAACGGAAGAAGAAGTGGACAGTTGGGAAGAGATGAAATTTGGTCCGGTGCTGGAGTGGCTGAGAGGGAGGAAGTTAAAAAATAATTAACAATTAAAAATTAACAATGAATAATTCGAGATAGTTGAAAGTTGAAAGGAAAATATTATTTCTTTCTGACTTTATAACTTTCAAACTTTAAGAGTTTCAAAGTGTTTATAAGAGTTTTTGAGGGTTTAAAAGCGTTTGTTGTGTTTGTTTCCTTGTTTGGAAATTAAAAATTTGAAATTAAAAATTGATATTATATTGCTCAAAGTTGGTAAAAGTTTTATATTAGATTTGTGAATACAGGGCAGAATTGCTGATTTGGCTCCAAGGGGGGTGTGTTTTTTTGCCAGGATAGCTCAGTTGGCTAGAGCGTGGGACTCATAAGCCCAAGGTCGGTGGTTCAATCCCACCTCCTGGCACTTCGTCGGATCGTCGGAACGCGATCTTATCGCTACATGCAAGCCTGAAATACAGTCTTGCATTTCGCTACCAGATCGATTCCTCCTCTTCCCAAAAATTTCTTCGACAATTTTTGGGAGGGAAAAATACGTAGTAAATAATTTGAAATTTTTTTATGCATAATAAACGGGATATTGAATTTTTGTTTGAGTTGGGGTGTTTTCGGTATGTGCAGAGAACTTGGAAAAGATTTTCCAATCCGGATATGGCTAACAATGCCGAACACACGATGCGGGTAATGTGGATTGCTCTGATGTTAGCCAAATATGAGGGGGTAAAAGACGAGGAAAAAATAATAAAAATGGCCATGGTACATGATTTGCCGGAAAGTCGGGCGGGTGATGTGGATTATTTGTCGAGACAATACGTGGAACGAAAAGAAGCGGAAGCGGTAGAAGATATTTTTAACGGAACGGTATTGGACGCTGAGGCGGTGGCTTGGTGGAAGGAATATGAGAAAAGAGAATGTATGGAAGCAAAGATTGTTAAAGATGCGGATAATTTGGATGTAGAGTTGGAATTACGAGAACAAGAATCAAAAGGGCATCCGATCGGGACAATGTGGAAAGAAAAAAGGGACCAATTGGTAAAGGTGAAATTATTTACAGAGACTGCAAAACAGATATGGGAGGATATTCGAAATAGCAATCCTCATGATTGGCATCTCAATGGTCGAAATCGCTTCAATATGGGTGATTGGCAGAAGAAAGAAAATTAGTTTTGGGAAAAAGAAAAATATTTTTAAACTATTCAAATATTTTTGAGTAGTTTTTTTATGGCAATTTTCATTGCGTTTAAGTAAGATGTTAATATTGATTACAATTATATTTTCACAAGGATATGGATATGCAATTTGAATCAAATGAGAAAAAAGATAAGTTTGGTATTGATTTGGATTCGACAAAAGCGCAAAAAAAATTATTGATTGCGATGTTGCAACCTCAGGACATTATTGATAGGGAGAATTTGTGGAGAAATGATAAAGATACTCATGGGGCATATATGAAGGTGGTGGATTTTTGGGATAGATATACTCATGAGTTTTCCGAAGCTTCTTTTAAGATGATTGGAGATTTATCGAATGTGGAAGAAAAGTTTGTAATAAAATATTTTTTGGTTGCTTTGGAAGAATGGCAGTACGCCAATTATCAAATGCGAAAAGAATTATATGTTGATTACTGGAAAAATAGAAAGATGCCTGATTGGGCGAGTAATATTGGTTTTGAAAGATATAGGCGAATTTACGAGAAGTTTTGTCTTGATGGTGGGAAGGAAAATATTGATTATGGAATTGTTGATAAAAATGTTAGAAATATTTATTTTGGGATTGTAAAAAAGATGGAGGCCGAGGAAAAGATGGATGTTTCCAGATGGAAAAAATGGCCACATTGGATAGAAAATGAATATAATAAGGAAATAGAGATATTATGCAGGTTTTGCAATAGTTTAGCTAAAGAAATTTGATTAAAAAAATAACCTGGAAATTGTCCGGGTTATTTTTGTGGCAAGTTGCTTGATTAACTTATTGATAATATTTTTGATTTTCATTTTCGAAAAATAAATACTATCTTGTGATAGTATTTAAAAAATAGCGGGGGTTGGATTTGAACCAACGGCCTCCGGGTTATGAGCCCGACGAGCTACCAGGCTGCTCTACCCCGCATCGGTGTTGGAGTCGTTCTTATCGTTTTGTGCGAGCTAAGAATACTGTTTCTTACTTCACTACAAGAATGTCTCCTTATCTACAAAAACGTTGGTAATACGATCCTATCCTATCGTTTCGTTTAAATCAATAATGTTTGGATGAGAGGATTGCAAACTGTTTTTAAGATTTGATCGTTTTTTAGAACTCTAGTGTATTTTATAATTATTTGGGGTAATTAGCAAGATGATGGTAGAATGTGATTAAAGAAATAATAAAATATTTATGGAACGAATGAGGGATTTTTCAATTAATAGTGATAAATTGGAGATAAAAAAATGTTTATCTTGTGGTCGTAGTTTGTCTGAATATAGTGGAGAATGTTTTGTTTGTTTTTTAAAGAAAAAAAATAGTGAGCCGGTAGTTGAAAATGATAAGACTGTTATTTATAGAGAAAATATTTGCCGGTGTTTGAAAATAAATAAAAAAACCTTGTGATTTTTAGATTGTCTTGATGAGAAGTTGGTCGGCGGTGTGGGCGGTTAGATTGGAACCAGTAACTATGAGCACTCTGTCTCCTTTTTTGAGGAGGCGAGATTTGGTGAGTCGGTTTAGGCAATGAACAATCAGTTCGTCAGGTTTTTTGCTGTTGATTAATATTGGCGTTATACCCCACTCGAGGGTTAATCTTTGGTAGGTGGCTTGGTCAAAGGTGGCGGCGATAATGGGGGTTGGTGGTCGGTAGCTGGAAATGATTTGTGCAGTTTGGCCACTAAAGGAAGGAACAATAATAAATTTAACGTTGGTATCAATAGCTAAATTGCAAGCTGAATATGCCAGAGATTGAATCTGGTTTTTGTTGGCAGAAAGGTTTATAAAACCGTTTTGATTGGTATAAAGGTGTTCGTCAGTGGTTTGACAAATTTTGGCCATAGTGTGAACGGCTTTGATAGGAAAGTTGCCCACTGCTGATTCTTCCGATAGCATTACGGCACTGGAATGGTCGAAGACGGCGTTGGCGACGTCGGTTGCTTCGGCGCGGGTTGGAATTGGGTTGGAGGTCATGGAAGCAAGCATTTGGGTGGCGACAATAACGGGTTTGTGCGCGATTAGGCATTTACGGATGATGTGTTTTTGCACAAGAGGAAGTTGTTCGATTGGGGTTTCTAGGCCCAAATCACCGCGAGCGACCATGATTCCATCGGAGGCGGCAATAATTTGGTCGATATTTTGGAGACTTTGTGGTGTTTCGATTTTGGCAATAATTTGAGATTGGATTTTGTGTTTGTTTAATATTTTTTTTAGTTTGTCTATGTCTTGAGCGTTTTTGACAAAAGATAAGGCGATATATTCCGGTTGGTAGTCAGTACCAAAAATTATATCTTTGATGTCTTTGGTGGTTAAAGATGGTATATCCAGAGAGATATTTGGTAAATTTATTCCTTTGTGGGATTTCAAAAAATAGGTGGAAAGGGAGGAAAATTTGACGTATTGCTTGGTTTTGTTGACGACGCTGACTTCAATTTGTATTTTTCCGTCGTCTAATAAAATAACTTGTCCTTTGTGTAGAAATTTCGATAAGTCAATAGTGCAAGGGAAAAGATTATTTTTTTCGCTTAATTCTTTGTTGGGATTGTGGGCGATAATAAGATCGTCCCCCGGTTTTAAGTTGATTCCGCCTTGAGGATGATTTCCGAGACGAATTTTTGGTCCACAGAGGTCTTGGAGAATGGCTACTGGTTTTTCAAGCTTGGCTGCTTCGGATCTGATAGTTTTTATTGTTTTTGTGAACCAGGAATATGATCCGTGAGAAAAATTTAGACGGGCAATATTCATACCGTGACGAATCAGCATGTTGATTTTGCTTTTGGATTCTGTGGCTGGACCGATGGTGCATACTATTTTGGTGCGGCGCATAAACAACTATTAATAATTAAAAGTTTGGTTTGAAAGTAAAAAAGTTTGAAAGTGAGAAAGTTGAATAGAAGTATTTTAATATTTTTTTCTTTTTTGCGATTTTCAACTTTTTAACTTTGTACTATTTTTATTTTATCTGTTTTTGGGTAATAAAAAAACCACTCGGTAAAGTGTTGCGCCCGAGTGGTTTTTATAGAAAATTAGATATTGAAATGTTTGGCGTATTGTCCGATTAATGGTAGTTCGGTCATTTTGCCGCTAACAGCATTGATGATGCCCATGACCCAGAAGACCATAAAAGTTAGATATCCGAGTATTGAGACAATCCATCCCAAAAATGGAATGACGGCAATGATGCCTAGGGCGATACCGAAGATTACTAGCACTAGACCTTGTTTAGCATGAAATTGTGCATATGGACTGTCTTTTTTGGCGAGAAGAGGAACTAGAAGAAGTATGCCCAAATAACCCAAGACGGCCATCAGTTTGTTTTCTTCGATGTCCTTTTGAGTTGAGACGGGAGTTTCCATTTTTTTGTCAGCCACAGGAGGCCTCCTTTCAAAATTAGATGATTTAAAGATTAAATTTCAATTTTAATCGTAAAGTAATCGGGAGTCTGAGTCAAGGAAGAGACAAATAATTTATAAATTAACAATGAACAATTAATAATTAACAATTGCGATTAGCTTGGATTGACAACTACTGGATTCAGATAATAGTCTTTAACTTTTTTTTCTATTTCTTTGGCAAGTTTGGGATTTTTTCTAAGATTATCTTTGGCAGTTTCCCGTCCTTGTCCAAGTTTTTCTTTTTCGTACATGTACCATGCGCCGCTTTTTTGGATAATGCCAATATTGGATCCAGTGTCGAGCAAGTCACCTTCAAAGGAAATTCCCTGGCCGTACATGATGTCAAACTCGCATTTTTTGAAGGGTGGGGCGACTTTGTTTTTGACAATTTTGACAGAGGTGCGGTTGCCGGTGATGTTTTCGCCTTCTTTGATTTGAGTTTGGCGGCGAACTTCGATGCGGATTGACGAATAAAATTTGAGGGCGTTGCCACCGGTGGTAGTTTCGGGATTACCAAACATAACCCCGATTTTCATACGAATCTGATTGATAAAGATAAGAATGGTATTGGATTTGTTGATAGCGCCGGTGAGTTTACGTAGAGCTTGAGACATCAAACGCGCTTGCAAACCCATATGGCTGTCCCCCATTTCGCCTTCGATTTCGGCTTTGGGAACTAAAGCGGCTACTGAGTCAACGACGATGACGTCAACGGCGTTGGAACGGACGAGAGTTTCAGCGATTTCCAGGGCTTGTTCGCCAGTGTCCGGTTGGGAGATTAACAGGTCTTCGAGTTTGACGCCAATGGCTTTGGAATATTCTGGATCGAGAGCGTGTTCGGCGTCGATGAAAGCTACTAAGCCGCCTTTTTTTTGGGCTTCGGCGACTATGTGAAGGGCAAGGGTGGTTTTACCGCTGGATTCTGGTCCGTAGATTTCAACAATCCGGCCGCGTGGGATTCCGCCGACACCGAGAGCGAGGTCTAGTGAAATCGAGCCGGTAGGGATAACATCGAGATTTACTTTTTTGACTTGCCCCAAGGTCATGATGGAACCTTTGCCGAATTGTTTTTCGATTTGGGATACTGCCAAATCTAGGGCCTGTTTTTTCTGTTTCGTTTCTTCGTTTTTGTTCATAGCATAGTTGTTAATTTTTTAAACTAAATTTATTATAGCACGAGAAAATTAATCGGCTATGAATTTGTTGTTATTTTTAAATTAAGATTGAAAGTTTGTTTATTGTAAGATTATTTTAAGTACTTTTATTTTTCATTTTTTAAGACTCGAACATTTCCTCTGATGATTGTGATTATTAAACTTAGACAAGTTAAAAAATGAAAAATAAAAGTACTTAAAATAATTTTAGATTTAAAAAGATGTGGTTTTTTTGTTTGTGGTGGTTAGATGTTGTTGAGTTCGGGGGAGTTGGAAATTTTTAGATTGTCGATGATTTGGTTGTCGGAACCGATAAGGCCAAGAGGTTTGTTGTTTACGGTTAGAAGGGTGGCTCCGGCATTACTGGTAGTGAGATAGAAACAGTTGTCAGAGTCAAATTTTTTGCTTTCACCAGCTAAGATTTTGTCGTCAAAGATAATGTTTTCTTGGTTGTCTTTGAGGCGTATCCAGATATCATAACCAGCGGCGTTGATGGTTAGGGTGATGTTGTGATTGGTACTTGTGTTGTCGAGGTCGGCTACGACAACTTTGGTATAGGTGGTTGTTTTGCCTAGTTTGTTTTGAGCGGAAACTTTGATAATATTGTAGCCTTCTTGAAGTTGAATGTTGGTAGTAAAATTTCCATTTTTGTCTGTAGTTAGGGCTTGGTTGTTGATATAGATGATATTTTCTGGGTCGGTTTGGCCGGATAAATTGATTTTATCTGAGTTTACTGTGGTGTAGTCTTCTGGTTCAGTGATTTGGAGTTTGGGGATAGTGATAAATGTATTGATTTGTAAATATCCATAATACCCGATGATAAAGATAAATAGAGATATTAGACTGACAGTGATAGTTTTGGGAGTGAGAATAAAAAGTTTTCGAGTAGGAGTGGATGGTTCTTCGTTGGTGGTTTGCTGCGAAAGAAAGTGTTTACTTTCAATTTGATAGCGATTATTGATTTTGGTAATGTCTAGTTCGAGAAAACGAGCATAGGTTAAGATAAATTTATGGGCATATTCTAGGTTGGGGAATTCTCCATAGTCATTGTTTTCAATAGCCAAAAGATAAGAACGGCGGATATTGGTAAAATTTTCAACGTGCGACAACTTTAGCTTGTGTTTCAAGCGAGTGTTTTTGAAAATGCTACCGAGATTGTTTTGGGCGGAAGCGAGTTTTTTGGTGGAAAATAAAGGCATAGGAAAAAGATAAATTTTCAATTTTCAATTTCCTCAAGGGACTTGATAAGTACTTGTCGGGGTTTGTTGCCGACTTGAGTGGAAATGATTTTTTTTTGTTCGAGAATGTCGATTAGACGGGCAGCGCGGGCGTAGCCGATGGATAGTTTTCGTTGTAAATAGGAGGCAGAAGCTTGTTGGGAAGATAAGACTAGCTCGACAACTTGATTGAAAAGATCGTCGTCAACATCGGAAAATTTGGGAGAGGTTTGATTTTCTGTTGATTCGGTTTCGGTTTGATTGAACTGAAAGTATTGGGGAGAAGGACCTTCGTTTTTCCAGAATTGAGTAATGGAGTCTATTTCTTGGTCAGATACATAAACTCCTTGGATACGTCGTGGTTTGCCTGTTTCGCGACTAATATAGAGCATATCCCCTTTTCCTAAAAGTTTTTCGGCTCCGGCCATGTCTAGGATAGTGCGAGAGTCGATTTGGGAGGCGACGGCGAAGGCGATACGGGTGGCAATATTGGCCTTGATAAGGCCGGTGATAACATCGACCGATGGTCGTTGGGTGGCAACTATGAGATGAATTCCGGTGGCGCGCGCCATTTGAGCTAGCCGGCAGATCGCGGTTTCGATGTCGTTGCCGGCAGTCATCATGAGGTCGGCCAATTCGTCAATAATGATTACGATATATGGGAGGGGTTTGTGGGGAAATTTTTGGTTATAACTTAAAATATTGCGAGCGTTGTTTGCTGATAAAACTTTGTAGCGGTTGTTCATTTCTTCTAACCCCCATTTGAGAGCACTGAGAGCGTTTTTTGGTTCTGTTACTACGGGAGTTAGCAGATGGGGTAAGTTGTTGTAGGAGGAAAGTTCAACGCGTTTGGGATCGACTAAAATGAATTTAATTTGTTCAGGGGTGAAACGACAAAGTAGGGTGACAATAACGGTATTAATAAATACACTTTTGCCGGAGCCGGTGGAACCGGCAATCAATAAGTGTGGCATTTTGGTTAGATCGTCGAGAGCTGGAAGTCCGGAGATATCTCGTCCGAGGGGAATGGGTACAATTTGTTTACCTTCAAGGACTGATGGAGATTCGATAATTTCTCTTAAACGCACGGGTGCTGGTTTTTTGTTGGGGATTTCGATGCCAACTAGTGATTTGCCGGGGATGGGGGCTTCGACACGGATGGGGTGGGCAGCGAGAGCGAGAGCGAGATCATTTTGCAAGGAAGTTATTTTTGACAACTTGACTCCGGTTGACGGTTTGAAGGTGTATTGAGTGACGGTGGGGCCGATGTTGACGTCTTTCATTTCGACTTCAATATCAAATTCGGAAAGAGTATTTTCGATAATTTTTAAATTTTTATTGATGTCGCCGCTATGAACTTCTTCTTTTGATTCTTCTAGAAGTGAGGAAGGGGGAAGTTGCCAGTTAATTTCCACTTCTTCGGGGTTTGATTGGTTGACGGCGAGTTTGGCGATTGATTCGGTTGAGGTTTTGGAGTTGTTGCTGACTTCGGTGTTTTTTTCGGTTAATGATTCTTTGTTGGTGTTTTGATCAATTTCTTTCTTTTTCTTTTGTAAGAAGTTGTAGAAAGAAATTTTTGGTTTCTCGTGGTTTGGTTCAGTTTGGGGATGAAATATTTGATTGGATTTTGGTTTGTGTCGGATTTGTTTCAGATGCTGGAAAAAGTTTGAAATCCCTTTTTGCAAGGAGGTATTGAAAAATAGTAGGAAAGATAAAATCAAGAAGAAAAAAATAAGGACGATGGATCCGGTTTGGCCGATTATTTTTTCACAGATAAAAACAAGTCCATGGCCAATGTAACCGCCGGCATAGAATGGTTGGGCTTGATCGAAAAAAAGATTCAAAATACCTGGGCCGGCAATCAGAAAAAGACAAAGGCTGATTATCTGTCTAGTAGCCAAGGGAAATTTTTGGGGAGAAATAGTATTTAGACCGAAGATTACTAGAAAGACGGGGAGCAGGTAGGAAAAATATCCGAAACTTGATTGTAGCAGTGTTTTGACAACTAGGCCAATTGGGCCGAATTGACCCAAAAAACTTAGGATAATGAAAATGATCAAAATGGCGATGATAAAGGCGGTTATTTCTCGACTGGTTTCTGGATTGAGGTCAAGATCTATTTTAATATTTTCATATTTAAGATGTTGTTTTTTGGATTTTTTTTTGGACATTTTTTTTATGAACTTAGAAAATTTATCAAACTCTTAATAAACGCTTTTAAACCCTTAAAAACTTTTATAAGAAAAAGACTATTTGTAATTATTATATCAATATTTTGGGGGTGTTATCAAAGTGGTTTTTAGGCGAATATATGATATAAAATTGTTTTTAAAAATTGACTTGATTGAATAATTTAGACTTCGATTGTGACCGGGATGATCATGGGGCGGCGTTGGGTGCGGTCGAAGACGAAGGAACCGATGTCATCTCTTAGGCGGTTGCGGATATTGGTCAAGTCGATGTGGCCGGTTTCGCCGCGATGATTGACGATGTTTAAAGCTTTTTTCTTTAGTTCTTTCATGAGAGCGTCAGCTGATTTCATATAGACAAAACCGCGGGAGATAATGTCGATATTGTTTTCTTCGGAAGGACTGTTTTCTTTTTTTATTTGGGCGATGATGACTATAATTCCGTCACCGGCAAGTTGTTGGCGGTCGCGGATAACAATGTTGCCGACATCTCCTACTCCCAGACCGTCAACGAATACCAAACCGGAGGGAACTTTGGTTTTGGTACTAACTAGTTGGCCACGATGAAATTCGGCGATTTGACCATTGTCTAGTAAAATTGTGTTTTCTTCTGGCATGCCCAGGTCTTGTCCGATTTGGGCATGAGCGGCGCGCATGTGGAGTGATCCGTGGTCGGGTAGTAAATATTTTGGTTTGAGAAGAGTGATTAGTAGTTTTAAGTCGGTGATGGAACCATGTCCGGAAGCGTGAATATCCATACTTTTGTCGTCGATGACTTTAGCGCCTTGGCGGATTAAGTTGTCGATCATGTCATAGATTGATTTTTCGTTGCCGGGGATTGGAGAGGAGGATAAGATGACGGTGTCGCCTTTTTTTATTTTCATAAAGCGATGTTCTCCCAGAGACATGCGACCGATGGCGGATGATTCTTGGCCTTGACTGCCGGTAGCAATGACTACGATTTGATTGTCAGGATATCGATTTATTTCTTTGGGCGAAATCAGAATGCCGCGAGGAATTTTGTAGTATTTCAATTTGGTAGCAATTTCGAAGTTTTGCAGCATGCTGCGACCTAAAAAGGTGACTTTGCGACCGAGTTTGTGGGCGGAATTGATGATTTGTTGGATGCGACTTAAAAGAAGGGAAAAAGTGGCAATAATGATCCTGCCTTGACAGCGGGAAAAGGCGATGTCCAGGTTCTCACCGATTTCGCGTTCGGAAATGGTTAGTCCGGGTTCGGAGGCGTTGGTGCTTTCGGACAGAAGCAGGAGAACTTTTTGGGCGCCAATGGCGGCAATTCTTTGTAGGTCAGCACTGTCGTCGCTGGCGGGAGTAAAATCGATTTTGAAATCGCCGGAATAAACTATTGTTCCTTCCGGGGTATGCACAACGACACTAGCAGAGTCTGGAATATTGTGGTTGACGCGGAAAAATTCGATGGTAAATTGGCCCAATTTGATTTTGTCTTGTTCGGGATTAATTGGTTTTAATGAAGCGGTGACGTCGGGGAATTCTTCCAATCTTTGTTTGATTAGATCGCAAGTGAGTTGGGTGGCAAAAACAGGAACGTGTTTTAGTTGTGGAAGTAAGTATGGAAGTCCGCCGGTATGATCAAGATGGCCGTGGGAAATGACGATTCCCCGTAGTTTGTGAATATTTTTTTTAACATAGGTGATATCTGGCAAAACCCAGTCAACTCCCAACATATCTTTGTTGGGAAATTGAAACCCGAGGTCGATCAAAATCATATCTTGTTCGTACTCGATGGCGACGCAGTTTTTTCCGACCTCTTCAAAACCGCCGATAGCGATAACTTTTAGTCGTTTGTCGTTGGTATTGGAGTGAGATCTGCGAGATTTGAAGTGTGGTGGATGATAGTTTTTTTGTCGGTGGTTGTGTAATTTGGCAATTAGTTTTTTTTCTTGAGGAGTAAGATTTTGGTCTTTTTTTGGTGATTGATTTTTGTCGGTTTGGTTTAAACCAATTGATCTTTTGGTAAATTGATTTTTTATATTGTCCATGGGGAAAATAAATAATAATAATTAAGAATGAATGGTAAAACGTATCAAACAAAAAAGTTTGTTAGGTTTGCTAAGTTTGATACGTTTGTTAAGTTTTATAAATGCTTTAGTTGTTCGGTTGATTCTATTTTTGTATATTACTGTTTTTTAGTTCGTCGCTTTTTATTTTTTGCAGAATAGCGGGGATTTTTAGAAAATCGCTGTCAATGTCGGTGCGGGTGGCGGGGTTGTATAATCCGGCCGCCGGATGATACAAGGGCAAATATACTTGTCCTTGGTATCTTTTTGGTTGGCCATGGGCGGAAGATATTTTGAGATTGGGGAGAAAAAAATTCATGGCGTGTCGGCCAAGGGTGATGATTAGTTTTGGTTTGATGGTTTGCAATTGTTGGGTAAGAAAAGGGGAGCAGGTAGCTACTTCTTCTGGCAGGGGGTCTCGATTATCCGGGGGGCGGCATTTGACGATGTTGGTAATGTAAATTTGGGGGCGAGTAAGGCCGATGGAGGCAAGTAATTTGTCCAGGTATTTGCCGGCAGCACCAACAAAGGGAACGCCTTGGAGATCTTCATTTTTTCCTGGTCCTTCGCCAACAAAAACAAGTTCACTATTGGGATTGCCGTTGCCCGGGACGGTGTTGGTTCGTTTGAGGCACAATTGGCATTTTTGGCAAGCTTTTATATCTTGAGCGATGGTTTGAAGGATGATGTCTTTGTTTAAATCTTGGTTCATTTGGTAATAATACCTGAAAAATTGTCTTTGGTAATTTGAAGTTGAATTGACTTGAAGAAATTTAGTGATTGAGGAAGTTGGGGGTAGAGGGTTTGGATGTTTGACCAGGGTATGTTGATGGTAGTTGGTGGATTTTGGCTGATCCAAGGTTGATAATTGCTAAGTATCAGGTGGTTTTGTTGATAGGCAAGATAGATAGTTTCTGATTTTAGATTGGGGTAGGAGATCTGATTGTCGCTCAAAATGTTTAATTTGACGTTGGTGTTACTGGGGGATGTGATGAGGCTGGATGTGCCATCAGATAATATTTTGTATTGAGGGTAATAACTTTTTTGTTTTTCAAGTTGATTGGTTGTTTTTTTGAATAGGTTTGTCAGGTCGTATTTTTCTGGATATTGGAGAAAAAAGGTGAAATTATTATTTTCCTGTTGAAGAGTAAGGGTTTCGATATTGTCAAAATCTATATTTTGAGCGGAGAGATAAAATTGGGAGAGAGTTGATAGGAGTTTTTTGGTGAATATTTGTTGATAAAGAGATTGTTCCCGCTGAGAGTTAAAATCTTTTAAAATTAATTTGGTTTCTGCGGATGGTGTTTGGTAGTTGGTTTGATTGATGAGAATTTGATTGTTTTGAAAGTAGAAACAGATTGGTTGTTTATTGATAATTGTGTCTAGGGTGTTGATAGTAGCAATGTTGGATAGATCGTTTTCGCTTATCTGTTCCGGAAGTGGGAGGGATTGATCGAGGGAAAAAATAGTAAGAAAAGCTTGGTTTGGTGGTTCAAAAATCGGAGGGAAAAAATCTGATCGGTTGGAAATGATTAAAAAATTGTCTTTAGTTTGGAAAAAAATATCACTTGGGGTGTGGTTTGGATCGGGAAGGGATAATTTTCCTTTTTGGAT
>DAIRGB010000010.1:0-21197 GCA_036794765.1 Patescibacteria group bacterium
AATTAATCTCTTTGATCCGGTCAAAATATTCTTCTTTGGTCAATTGTTTATTTTTAAAAAAATATTGTTTATTACGCAGATTGGCACACATAAAACAATCGCTACATCCGCGGCAATCAAATAAAAAATACCCGTCGCGACAATTTTTTATTTGTTCGCCAAAATAACAATTATAACTATCATGTGCCTGAGCGCATTCATAGCAAGTGTCACAGTTGAACAACAAAGTCCCGCCAAAACAATTTTTGGAATTAAGCAACGTGCGCGTATAATACGAATCCTCTCCGTCCAAAGAATTAAAAACTAGGTAGCAGTTTTTTAACCGCACCGAATTATTGGTAAAGTCAGAGTTCTCGTTGCTTTCATCCGTAAATAAAGCAAACCGAGGAGCTTGTATAAATAGTTTAGCAAATTGTTCGAAGAAAGAATTATTGGGATCATATTCCACCTGATATTCCATCGGATCCCATTCATCCGAAAACCAGATTTTATGTTCGTAAATTTTGTACTTGTTATCCGGCGGATACATCGAAACTATCTTATTGCCTGTTTTATCAGAAGTATTATAAAACAACTGCGCCGAAGAAAAGGCAAACTTTTTTCGCAATCTTTCATCAAGACACAGAGTAGGGAGGGGCACTCCAATTTTTTTATAAAAAACTATATCCTCCGGTCGGACATAAAATTTTTGTCCTGATAATCGACAACTCCGCCACTGCCCGCCGTTTTCGTCCAAGACTAATTCAGAAAAATATTTTTTAATCGCATTATCAAACATAATCATAATTGAAAAAACTCTTATAAACCCTTATAAACTCTCTAAAACCCTTAAAAACTAAATACATTTTTAGTTTATAAGAGTTTAAAAGTGTTTTAAAGCGTTTCTAAGAGTTTTTTTGTTTGCTAAGTTTGATACGTTTGATATGTTTGCTAAGTTTATTAACCCCAATTCCCTCAATAAACCTCGAAACATTCCCATCTCTCACATGACTTGTTTTCTCTATCTTGATGATTTCAAATTTTTTTAATAATTTTTTCATCAATTCTTCAGTAAAAAAATGTCGCAGATGACTTTTGAAAAAAATATTCTCTCCCAGATTTATCCCCTCACCATATTTTGGATCATCAATTGATTTGCAACGCACAAAGATCATTCCTGCCGGCGTCAAAAGATGGTGCAACTTATCGAAAATTATTTTACTTTCTTTAAGATTAAAGTATTGCAGGCTCAGGTGGGCATAAATAACATCAAATGAATTTTTAGGTAAATTTATATTCTTGATATCTTTCAGTATTGTCCTTATTTGGCTGTTTTTTCTCTTTAAAGATTCAATCCCGCTTTTGGAAATATCCATTGCCGTTACTTTCAAGCCGTGGTCATTAAAAAAAATCGAATCTCGACCATTACCGCAACCCAAATCCAGCAATGTTCGATAATTTTTATCTCTGATATATTTCCAGGTTTTTTGGCCAAAATCGGAAGCCGGCCATTTCTCTTTTTCTTTTCCCCAATCATCCTGCCAATATCGGAAATTTATCTCCTTCAATCTTTTTTCCAGTAGTTTATCAATTTTTTTTGCTCGCGCTTTGATCGAAGCCGGCGCGTCTGCTGTGATTCTAGAAATCAATATTTTCAATCTATGCAACCATTCCAGCGAATCTACGGCCAAATCAAATATTGCCTGCAAGGAAAAAACCCGCACAATATTACTTTCTTCCGCTCCATGCCATTCAATCAAAATACCCCAGATTTTTTTTCTTTCACTCTCGTTCAATTTCAACCTTGGAATTATCTGTGCCACGTGCCAACGAACTTCCTGCTGATTTATTTTAGTTAGCTTTTCCAAAATTTCTTTCTTGTGAATAGCTAAAAATTCAGGATGATTGATAGTAATTTTCTCCACCGCGTCCGCCGCCCGCATCGCCACCAGAGGATCTGGATCAGAAATCAATTTGAATAACTTGTCAAAATCTGTTTGTTTGGCAACCAATTTTACCACTTTATTTGACTGTCCAGTTGATCGTCGATCGCCGCCGGACAACATTGTTTTAATCATTCCAAATTTATCGCAAAAAATCATATTGTATTTTTCAAAATGATTATTCCAAAACCACGACCCCGACAATTTCTGCTGGATTATTGCTGACAAAATAATTATCTTCCTTGCTATAATCAGAAAAAATAATATTGTACTTATCGATTGCAATTTTTTCCTTCCAACTGTCGTCTCTTTTTAGTATTCCAACTGCCACCTCATTGAACTGATTAAAATATTCGATCTCCATGCAATCAGTGTAAACATTGATATTTCTAACCATGCCCTGATCAACAAAAAAAGTCTTTCTTTCGGCCATTTGCTTTAGAGTTATTATCTCTTTGGCCTTATCATTCCAAAGCGAAATCTTTTCCTTGTATTCCCTTTTTGGTCTGATTGGCGGCAGATTCTTTGTTTTCTCAAGTTCCCTGATTTTTTCAACCAATCGATTCAAAGAAACTTGGTCCACGTTTCTATTGTCCAAATAATCTTCTTTTTTCTCTTTCATATCTACTCCTAAAAAAATTGCCTCCTTTGACAAATAATAGGATAATAACTCAATTATAACTTAAAAATTCTTTTATGATTTTTCTCATCTGTCGAAAATTATCACAAAAAACGGTATTTCCATATTTTTTAAACCAAGTCATTTGCCTTTTGGCGTAATGATAATTATTTAAAACAACCTGCTTTTTTGCTTCATTCAAACTGATTTTTCCCAAAACATATGGTATATACTCTTGAATACTAATCGTCGAATTCAAAATCTGATTGCCCGCGTCATATTTCTTTACCAGTTTTTTTACTTCTTCAATTACTCCATGCTTCAAATGCTCCTCCACTCGATCAATTATCTTCTTTCTAATCACCTCCCGATCCGGCACAAACGACAAAACAATCGAATCGTATTTTGTATTATCAAATTTATTATTTATTGTTAATTGTTCATTATTAATTGTTAATTTCTCAACCGCCCTTATCACCCGCCTAGGATTTTTACCATCTATTTTCTCCAGAGCAGTCGGATCAAGACTGTTTAATCGATCTTGCAGTTCCAATAATGTTAGAGCATTCAACTCTTCCCGCAATTTTGGATCAAAATCATTTTCCAAGTTGTAGCCATCTATTATCGCTTGAATATACAAACCGGTACCGCCGACCAAAAACGGAATTTTACCTTCTGAAACGATTTTTTTAATTACTTTATTGGCATAAACTTGCCAATCATATAATGAAAAAATTTTATCTGCTTGAGCAATATTGATTCCATAATGATCTACTCCATCAAAATTGATCGGATCTTGATAGGGCAGGGAATATGGGATTTTATCAGTCGAAACATCCAATTCCCGATATATTTGCCGTGAATCACAGGAAATAATCGCTCCGTTAAATTCGCGTGCCAATTTCAAAGAAGCCGCCGTCTTACCAGACGCCGTCGGTCCGCCGATCGCCACGATCTTGATTGGCTTATTTTTTTCGTTCTTCTTTTTCATCTTTTTTCTTTAATATCTGTGCCAAAGTCTTGGCCCCCGGCTGTATCTTCATGCCGTATATGCTTTTCTTGCGTTTTTTCTCTCTTTTTATAGCCTTTAAATTTTTTTCGTTATTATCCATTATTGATAAACTCTTTGAAACTCTTATAAACACTTACAAACCCTTATAAACTATAGAAATAATTCATTTTCTAAGAGTTTAAAAGAGTTTGTAAGTGTTTTTAAGAATTTGTATTTATTGTTGTGCCCTTCATCCCCCAAATAAAAACTTCCGTTATCTTTGCATCAATTATTTTCCCGATTAAACTTTTATCTCCCTCCAAATGCACCTGCTGTAAACCTTGAGTATAAGCAATCAATGTTCCTTTACGATTATTTTTGCTCACCAAAACCGGAATTACTTTGTTTAATAATCTTTTTTTGTTTGCCAAACTAGACTTGGCTAGATAATCATCATTGAGAATCTTTTTTCTCTTGGCTTTCACCACGTTTGGCACATCATCCACCAATTTCGCCGCCGCGGTCTTCGGCCGCGGTGAATATTCGGAAATATAAGCCATGTCAAAGCCAACTTCTTTGAATACTCGACAAGTATTAGCAAATTGTTTTTCGGTCTCGCCCGGAAAACCGACGATTACGTCGGTAGAAATTACCACCCCCGAAATCCTATCTTTTATCTTTTTCGCCAACTTCAAATAATCTCTTTGGGTATAATATCGATTCATCTTTTTCAAAATTTCATCATCACCGGATTGCAGCGGCAAATGTATATATTTACACAAATTATCTCGACTGGCGACTAGGTCAATCAATTCATCCGACATATCTTTCGGATGTGAGCTGATAAATAGAATTCTTTTCAATTGCTTTATATCTGATATTTTCTCAAGTAGTTCAACAAATTTATTATTATTCCCAACTTTCAACTTTGAACTTTGAACTTTCAACTCCCCCCTATACGAATTTACATTCTGGCCCAGTAAAATCAACTCCACACACCCATTGTCCGCCAATGCTTTTGCTTCTTTAATGATATCTTTCATCGGTCGCGACACCTCCCGTCCCCGCGTAAACGGCACCGCACAGTAACTGCAAAAATTATTACACCCCGTCATAATCGGCAAATATGCCGAAAAAGTTTGCTCAAACCTCGGCACAATATCCAGATAGTGTTTGTAATTCCCTTCTTTTATCAATTCTTTTCCTAAAACCTTGAACCTAGAACCTAAAACCTTGATCAGTCCCCATTTTTCTAAATATTCCGGCAAATCAATCATCCTATCAATCGGCAAGCACAAATCAAATTTACTCTGCCTGAGTAACTTATTCCTTATCTTGTCTGACACCAAACATCCGGTCGCTACTATTCTTGGCCTATTTTTCTTCTTGGCCAATTTATTTATTTTTCCATAAGTCCGATCTTCTGCCATCTGTCTGACGCTGCAACTATTGATAACTATTAAATCCGCCTCATCCTCATTTTTGGCTTGCACCAAACCATTGGCCAACAATAAAGCCGCCATTCTCTGCGAATCGCTATGATTCATCTGGCAGCCAAATGTAATTATATAGTATTTGCTTGGACTATTTTTTTTCATGATCCAATTGTACAACAATTTTACTTTTTCCTGGATCCTGAAGTTGTTTGTTCTTTCTGAATTTTTGTGAAAATTCGATTGGCTTCCATCATAGAATCTTGTAATATTTTCAAATCAGAATAGCTATCGTGTCCAATATAGTCCATTATGGTTTTCCATTCTTCCTCTTTTTTTAGATCGCCAATCAATTTGTTGTTTTCCACAATCTTTGCTTCGAGTAAATCCCCGATTCTCTTTTTTGTATCTTTATCACATTCAATAAAAAATAAATTTTTTAATCGCAAAATCTTGTCAATTTCTCCCAGTTGTCTTGTTCTTTTTTGTTCATCTGTCAAAAATAATTCTTCGTGATTTGTTGCCTGTCTAAATTCTCTAAGGTTTTTCATATATTTTCCTTCTTTTTTAAATTTTTAATTCTTTCCCATATAGTCTTCAAATCAGTCAAATTTAGTTTATTCAGATTCTTATCAATCAAAAAATGTTCAATAGTAATTTTGTTCACCTTATCATTATTTATTAGACAATCAGCTTTTTTCCCCGTCTCCAGATATTTTTCAATCGCTTTCTTGGTTTCTTCACTCAAATCTAGTTCAGCCACCAATTCCTCTTCTAGAGTCAATTCTGGTAATATTCTAGTTGCATAATTGAATCGATTTTTCTCGTAAAAATCATCAATATTCATTTTGGTCTTTTTTAAGAAAAAACTCCCCATCCAAACTGAATGAGAAGTTTTTAAATTAAATTATTTTCAATTATTAATGTAACAAAAAATAGTTCTTCTGGCAAATAGCCGGCAATTAATTATTAATTATTAATTATTAATTTTTTTTGTATCCCTCTCCTTCTTTATCATCTTAATAAAATCAGCCAAATCCATTGCCCCCAAATCTTCACCCTTGAGCGGTCGCACGGAGACGGTATTGTTTTCAATATCCTTGTCACCGACTATCAATAGATAATTAATTTTTTGCAATAAAGCGTTTCGAATCTTTTTGCCGACTGACTCATTGTTGTTATCGATAGTGACTCGGAAATCTTTAGCTATCAATTTTTTAGCCAACTTCTGACAATGTTTTAAATGTTTTTCACTCGACACCGGTAAGATTGTAACTTGGACAGGGGACAACCAGAGAGGAAAAACCCCGGCATGATGTTCAATGACAGCACCGATAAATCTCTCAAATGAACCAAACAAAGCCCTGTGTAGCATATATGGTTTTTCTTCTTGGCCTTTTTCGTTGATAAAAGTCATATCAAAACGCTCCGGCAAATTGAAATCAAATTGCAAGGTGGAACATTGCCATTCTCTACCAATGGCGTCCTTGACTTTAAAATCCAATTTCGGACCATAAAATGCAGCTTCTCCTTCTTGGCGTATTACTTCAAGACCTTTTTCGGTTGCTACTTGTTCCAGCACTTTTTCGGTAAACTCCCAACCTTTGTCATTTCCGGCGTATTTTTCTTTATTTTGCGAGTCTCGAAGTGACAAATAAACGGCAAACTCATTAAAACCAAAAGTTCTCAGCATATGCAAAATAAAATCAACCACTCGCTTTAACTCTTTTTTTGCCTGCTTCTTGGTTACAATCAGATGAGCATCATCTTGAGTAATGCTCCTAACACGAAGCAAACCATTCAATTCTCCGGATTTTTCATAACGATACACTGTCGCAATTTCTGCCCATCTGATTGGCAAATCGCGATATGAATACATGGCAGATTTATACATTCGAACATGGAAAGGACAATTCATTGGTTTGATCAGGTATTCTTCTTTCACTTTTGCTTCTTGTCCGGTCTGATGTTCTTCCAGTGATTTTCCAACTTCCAATGGTGGATACATGCTTGAGTTGAAAAAATTCCAATGTCCTGATTGCTCCCACAATTTTTTACTGCCCAAATGAGGAGTACGCACCAATTCATATCCATTTTTCAAATGTTCTTTGTACCAAAAATCTTCGATAGAACGCCACAATATTGCTCCTTTCGGCAACCACATCGGCAAACCGCCACCGACCATTTCGTCAAAAACAAATAACCCCAGTTCTTTTCCGAGTTTTTTATGATCCCTCTTCTTCGCTTCCTCCAACATATTCAAATACTCATCCAACTCTTTCTGAGTAGCAAACGCCACCCCATAAATTCTCTGCAGCATCTTATTTTTTTCATCCCCTCGCCAATACGCTCCGGCCACGTGAGTCAATTTGAATACGCCGACTTCGCCGGTATTGGCCACATGCGGTCCTTTGCATAGATCCACAAATTTACCGCTTCGATAAATAGTTATTTCTCCATCATTGAGTTCATTGATCAATTCAATTTTATACGGCTCTTGGGCTTTGCCGAAAAAATCCAATGCTTCCTGCTTGGAAATTTCTTTTCTTTCAAATAAATTCTTTTGTGCGACTATCTCCCGCATTTTGGCTTCGATCAAAGGCAAATCCTCCGGAATCAGAGTTCTGGGCAGATCGTAATCATAATAAAAACCATTCTCAATCACCGGCCCGATCCCAAATTTTGCTTCCGGAAAAAGACTTTGCACCGCCTCTGCCATTATGTGAGCGAGAGAGTGTCGCATGGCGTGAAGTTGTTCTTCGCTAATACTTTTTTCCATATTTTCTCCTAATTTATAATCTAAATTTTTTGTTGTCATTCTGGAAAGAAAGTGTAATCACGCTTCTTATTCAGAATCCAGAAAAAATAATGTAATGGATCCTGGATATTGGAATGGATTACCTCCCAGTTCCAGAATTACAAAATACTATTGTTGTAAAAAATATGTATAAAAAAACTCGCCACAATATTTACCATTGAGACGAGTTTGTAAACTCGCGGTTCCACTCAACTTCCCTTTTTAGAAGGGCTCTTTATAAAACAAATTGTACCGTATTCATATCTCCACCGGTCAGATGGTATTCGTTTGCCCAAAACAAGAAAAAGTTCTCAGTCGCGACTTTTTCTCCCTGTTTGTTTGGAAGTTGCAAACTACTCTTCTGACGAATCAACTATACACTAGATCAGTCATCAAATTCAAATTCATCATTTTTTCTCAAAACAGCTACAATATCTTCATCCAAGTTTTGTTTACTTTTTTCTCGATATCTGCTGACAAAATCCTCCGCTCTCATGGTCAAGGGGTCAGCATTTTGTTCCTCTCTATCTTCAAACAATAAATGTTTGCTCCTTAAAAAAACTTCGATGTTGTTTTTTTGTTTCTCTCCTGTTTTTTTTCTGTCAAAAAGCCAATCTTCTTTATGTCCTAATCTCATAGTTATCTTATTTATTAATCAACATTTTTTCTGTCTCGAGAACCAATTTTTCAAAATCCATATTGGCCATTTTAGCCACCAATTCAGCTCGCGATAAAATATCCTCCGCCCTTGCCAAAGCCGATTCCGTCAAAGCCTTTTCTCTCAACAATATTCCGTCAAAAGTCAACTCCACAGCTATCTTCATTCGATCTGGAAGATCAACATTATTTTGAATATATTTTTTTAAATTGCTTTTGTCCGAAGTCATTAAATTATTTTTTATCACTTCGTGTTTGGTTCGATTATCATTTATGATTTTATTCACCCGATCATCAAGGTCAAACATTTCAATCCAATCATTGTGACCAAGCTGTTCCTTAGATTGCAAAGAATGAAAAAAATACTCGGTTGCCAATTTACGGATTTCTTCTTCTTTTATATCAATATTGTGTCGCTTCAACTCAGCGGCAACCCGATAGGCATTTTTCCAATCACCACTTTTCAAAATTGAGATAAGTTCGCATTTCATTGATTTTAGATATGATTCAGGAAAAGAAATAACGCATCTATCGACTTGGTTATTATTTGATTTTGTTTCCAAAGTTTTCATCGAATTTTTACAATAAATTTAAAACAAAAGAATACGCTCTTCCATAATAATCGAAAATCAGATTTTTTTCATCAAAAAATATCAACAATAAAATAACATTGGCAAAAAATATATTTACTATTATTGAAAATACAATCCCAAACCACCTGCCGGTCCACATCATGTCTGTTTGCTTATAATGCAAGATGTCCCGACTGTTCAAATAATGAAAGGCCAAGGCCCCGCCAACGCCAAACAAAAATAAATACTCATATTGCCGGTAGTGCCAGAAATATTTGAGAAAAAAATTAATCACAGCTAACCAAAAAGCATAAAATGGAAAAAAATAAGGAGCCAAATCGATAATGAAATTTGAATGACTCATCTCGACATAACCGCCCGTATCTCTTACCTTTATTTTTTTTACTTTTTCTCCAAAGATCCAGGCAAAAAGTGCATGACTCAATTCGTGCGGTAAAACATACAAAAAAGTCGGTTTATAAATAAAAATATGAATCAAACTATACCCGATAAATCCAACAACAATCCAACCCAACTTCATCGTCCACCATGGCAAAGCCAAGATCGCTCCGACGGTCAAAATCAAATTAATTATTATTATCGGTATTAAAACCCAAGCCAATATGGTTAAAAATAATATACCAAGCCAACTAGGTTTCTTCCTCTGATACTTTTTTCTTCTCTTTTTCATAACATATCAATTCATTGAAAATTTGAAATTAAAAAATTGAAAATTTCTCCCTGCCCCCGTCTATTATAATTGATATTTTGATATTTTTGTGTTAACCTCTAGGAAATTCTAAAAAATTTAACCGGGGAATTCTCATGATTAACGAAATAATTATTAAAGGCGCTCGCGAACACAATCTAAAAGACATTGATGTTACAATTCCCAAAAATAAATTAGTAGTAATCACAGGCTTATCCGGATCGGGTAAGTCTTCTTTGGCATTTGACACTATTTACGCCGAAGGTCAACGTCGTTACGTCGAATCTCTTTCTGCCTATGCCCGTCAATTTTTGGGTATCATGGAAAAACCCGATGTGGATAAAATTGAAGGATTATCTCCCGCTATTTCCATCGACCAAAAATCCGCTTCTTCCAATCCTCGTTCCACCGTTGGTACGATCACGGAAATATATGACTATCTTCGACTATTATTTGCCCGAGTCGGCACCCCTCACTGCCCCAAATGTCATCAACCGATTTCTTCACAAACCATTGGCCAGATCGCCGATCAAATATTACAAATCCCCAACAAAACAAAAATTATGATTTTGGCCCCATTGATTATTGCCCAAAAAGGTGAACATAAAAATACCGTAGCTGAAATCAAAAAAGCCGGCTTTATGCGCGTACGTGTTGATGGAGAGATAATGACGGTTGATGAACCGATCCTACTGGATAAACAAAAAAAACACACCATTGAAATCGTAATCGATCGTTTGGAAATCGAACAAAAAGACAACGATTTTCGTTCCCGTCTAGTAGAGTCACTCGAAACAGCTCTGAACTACGGCAATGGCCTTGTCAATATTCTACAAGTTGATAGAGAAACCGTTAAAACTTTTTCCGAACGATTTGCTTGTCCGACCTGTGGGATCAATTTGCCTGAAATAGAACCTCGTATTTTTTCTTTCAATAATCCACAGGGAGCATGCCCAGGTTGTACTGGTCTTGGTACCCGTCTGGAAGTTGATGAAGGGTTATTGTTTCCCAACAATAATCTCACTATCGCCGAAGGAGGCATTGGTCCCTGGAGCAAAACCTCCAACCGCCAAAATTGGCATATCCGTATTTTGGAAACCGTTGCCAAAAAAAATGGTTTCAATTTAAATACACCTATCAAAGATCTCTCCCCCAAAGCTATAAATATTATTTTGCATGGCACGGATGAAAAAACATATTTGGTCAAAAATTTTAGCCCATACGGTAAAGTACGAGAATTTGAAACCACTTTTGAAGGCGTCATTCCTTCATTGATGCGTATGCATCGCGAAACTACCAGTGACTATATCCGCCAGGACTTGGAAAAATACATGACCATCAAACCCTGTCCGGTCTGCGAAGGCCGCCGTTTGCGTCCAGAATCATTGGCAGTGACTATCGAAGACAAAAACATCATTGACTTGACCCAGATGAATGTCAAATCCCTGATTTCATTTTTTAAACAACTCAAGTTTAATCAAGAAAAAACTCAAATTGCCCGGCAAATACTTAAAGAAATCAACGAAAGACTTGGATTTATGTACGATGTTGGCCTTAGTTATCTAACTCTCCATCGTTCTGCCAACACTCTTTCTGGTGGCGAGGCTCAACGAATTCGACTGGCTACCCAGATTGGCTCCACTCTCACCGGCGTCATGTATATTTTGGATGAACCGTCAATTGGTCTTCACCAGAGGGATAACGGAAAATTGATTGTTACCCTAAAAAAATTACGTGATCTTGGTAACAGTATTATCGTTGTCGAACATGATGAAGAAACCATGCTTGAAGCCGATCATCTGATCGATATTGGTCCCGGCGCCGGTAAGCATGGTGGAAAAATCATTGCTCAAGGTAAACCATCTGAAATCAAAAACGATCAAAAATCATTGACTGGCCAGTATCTTTCCGGCAAAAAAAGCATCGCTATCCCTTCTGGCCGGCGAAAACCCACCGGTCAATTCATTGAGATAAAAGGCGCTAGCGAGCATAATCTGAAAAATGTTGACATAAAAATCCCTCTTGGTCAATTCGTTTGCGTCACCGGGGTTTCCGGTTCAGGTAAATCAACCCTGATTCACAAAATTCTTTCCCGTTATTTGACCCAACATTTTTATCACTCCAAACAAAAACCGGGAAAATTTCTCGAAATCAACGGCGTAGAAAATATTGATAAAGTTATTACAATCGATCAATCACCCATCGGCCGCACCCCCCGCTCCAACCCCGCTACCTACACCGGCGCATTCACAATTATTCGCGATCTTTTCGCCGCAGTTCCCGAAGCCAAAATGCGTGGCTACAAACAGGGTCGATTTTCTTTCAATGTCAAAGGTGGACGCTGCGAACATTGCAAAGGTGACGGCTCGATCAAAATCGAAATGCACTTTTTGCCCGATGTCTATGTCGCATGCCCCGAATGTCATGGTCAACGTTACAACCAGGAAGCCCTGGAAATATTTTATAAAGGCAAAACGATTGCCGATATTTTGAAAATGACTACCGAAGAGGCGGTTATTTTCTTCAAAAACATCCCTTCTTTGGAAACAAAGTTAAAAATATTGGTGGATGTAGGACTGGGATATCTCGAATTGGGTCAACCGGCCAACACTTTGTCCGGCGGCGAGGCGCAACGTATCAAGTTGGCGACCGAATTGGCTCGACGATCAACCAACAAAACTCTCTATATCCTGGACGAACCGACTATTGGCTTGCATTACGCTGACGTGGACAATCTTTTGAAGGTTCTTGGTCGTCTCATCCGCAAGGGCAATACGGTCTTGGTTATCGAACACAATCTGGACGTTATCAAAACCGCAGACTATATTATTGACCTCGGGCCAGAAGGAGGGGATGATGGCGGAGAAATAATCGCCAGTGGCACACCTGAAGAAGTTGCCAAGGTCAAAAAATCATATACCGGTCACTATTTGGCAAAAATATTTAATAATAAGTAGTATAGCAATCTTCATGCTTGAAAGATTTTTTCCTAAAAAAGATGACAATAAATTTGAAATAAATAATCTACCCAAATTATCCAATTTGGCCGAAAAAAAATATCTCGACAAAATGTGCGCCAGTGTCAATATTAGTACAACAGAGTTTTTGACTACTTATCGTCCGAACTCAAACAAAAAAGATGACAGGGAAATATACAGCAATTTTATCGTCGGCGCAGCCTTGATGGAGTTCAATCATCTATATCAAGCCAAAAAATATAATGCTTGTCAATCCTTGTCAAAAAAAAATTAAAGAATTTTATATCTCCAATTATTTTGATCTGGACACTGATTTCCGGCGGGACATTGAGGAAAAATTCAAAAAAATGAATGATTTCTTTACTCAACTTTCTCAGTCAGATTTAGATGATGATGACATAGATGAAGTTCAATCGGACGATTAATCTCTTAAACATTATTGCTACTGGGATTTTCAAAGAAATATTGACCAAAAGCCATTTTTCGGATACTATCAAAACATAAATTTGAAAGGCTTTAAGTTTTCTTAAAGCTTTTTAATTTTTTGTTTCTTTAAAAAGAAAATATAGAGAACGGAAGAATCCCTTTTCTTCACCCGAAAAAAACCTCGAATCTTTCTTCGGAGGATTTTTCCGTTTCTCTTTTTCTGCAATAAAAAAAAGTCCGGATCTACTCCGGACGCCCGCACCGAGCGGGTAAAAGCCCTTTCGAAGGGCAAAAAAAGAAAGGAGGTGGTGCCAATTTTATTGACACCACAGATAAAAAAAAGAAAAAAAGAAGGGGTGTTTTTATAACATGAAAACAGAGAAAAAAAATAAAAAAAAGTTGCCTTTTCTAAAATCAGGAAAGACCCGAATTAATATTCTTGTTGAAACCCAATTCGGCCCAGACGGGTCATTGGGCGAATATAAGGAGAAGATTCAGGTTTTTAAAAAAAGAGGAAAAGAGTAATTTTTCACCCCTTCTTTTCAAATAAAAATAAAATTTTTTCGGCCAGCCAAGAGAAGTTAATACCTAACAAAAATAATTTTTATTAATTATTCATTGTTAATTATTAATTTCCCCCACGCTGGCCATTTTTTCGCCCAAAAAGAACCATTGACATAGTCAAAGTATAGTGTTACTCCAATACCTCGTACTTTTTTACTTATTAATATACAATTATGAATATGAAATTTAACCCCGACCATCAATCAGAAAATATACCAAAAGAAAAATATCTTGCTGGCCCCAAACTAAATTTTGAAGAAGCAGAAGAAGATCCTATAATGACAAAAAATCGAGACATATTTGATGACCCTGAATATGTAAACTATTTGTATGAACCATTTATTGAAGTTCTTGAACGACTTGAGAAACTTAATAAAAAAATCAAAGAACAAGAGATAAGGCTAAAAATACTCGAGATAGAAAATGTCAGACAAAACAAAGAAATTGACGAATTAAATGCCTTGCTTAAGGAAAAAAATCAACTAATTGAATCATATTTTGGTGGGATAAAAAAAGTTTCACATAAATATGTAGAAGTAGAGAAAAATCCTGAAGATCCAAAATCAAAAAAAATTGTGAGAAAAGTATTGGTAACAGAAGACTTTAAACCAGAAGATTTTCTTAGCTTTATTTCAAAGAAATTTGATGTAAAAACTAAAAACTAGTCAAAACCAGCAAACACCTATAAAATATACTCAGAACACTTTAGCTGAGTATATTTTTTGCATTTATGAAACTATCTGATGGAAATATTATCGAAAATAAATTCGATAAAAATGAACAAAAAGAACAAGTTAAGTATTTAAAATCAGAACTTGCCGCCAAAGAGCATTTTTACAATTTTCTCAAAGAAGAAGAGGCAAAATTGACAAACCGTCTTTTGGATTCGCAATTAACCAGGAAAAAATTGGAGCAAGAAATCGAAGAATTGAGAAAGATGATAAGCATAATCGAGAGATAATATGAGAACCATTGAAGAAAAAACAACAATTGGCTCCAATTGGGATATCCGGAAGGAGTCTATAAATAATTATTTAAAACAACGTATTAAAGCCAACCAGAGTGATTTGTCCGTTTCATTTACCTTTACCCAAATTATGGATCACTTGAATTCATGTGACAACCTTGATGATTTTTTTCAGTATTGCTGCCGCCGATACGAAAATCTAAAAAACTGTCATTCGTTCGGTAGTGTCGATGAAACCGAGAATCACGAAAACATGATGCGTAATATGCACGAGCTGCAATCAAAAGTGCTCAAACCGTTGGAGTATCTTGTAAAATCAATCGCCCAAATTTTGGGAAAAAAAATACCACAAAACAGGAAGTAAGGTCATAAACGAGACAAAAGCCTAGACGTATAGTCAGATAGCTTATAAAATATAGATAGTCTTGCTTATTTAGTAACTATCTATTTTTTATGGATCATTTTGAAAATTTTCCTCGTATGTCAAATCAAGAAGAATCGGAGCCAATCCACCACGCTTGGAGTCGTGTCGATTCAAAATTTCAAGAAAAAGATGAACAATTGCAACTTTCTCAAGCGATAATCGACATCGTCAAAAGAGATCGAAAACACTTCAAAAATCATGAACTTGATCGAGCATACATCGATTTATGTGCCAACTCCGAGGCTGTGATAATTAAAAATGATTACATCCTTTCTTCTCTCATTCTCTCGTTAAATAGTAGAGAGGAAATTGACTTGAATCATGAAGAGTTTTCCAAAACAATCCTTCCATGTTTAAAATCGCTAAATTTTGATAAAAAAAATCTGATAGAACTGTTACGCGCCAAAATGGATCCTTTTAAAGGAACGCAAATTCCTCAAGAAAAATTCCTGCAAGGAATAATCAAAAATATCGAACATCGACAGGAGATGAAAAGAGTAGTTGCAATTAATAAAAAAATGGAAGTAAATCCACAGCATAGAGTCGAAAACAAAGATCTAAAAAAATTAATTGAAATAATGCCCGAGTATCTTAATCAACCAATCACTTGTCAATCCGAATTGATCCCATTGAAATCATATCTCGAGATGATCGTCAACGATCAACTCGAAATCACCGACGAATCACAAGTCACTATCATTGGAATCATCGATGATCTTATTCAAAAAATTCGTCAAAAAGAAAATACGCTTAAAGCCATCAAGCACAACATTGAAATAGGTTAAAAAATATGGAACAAATCGCCAAAAATTATGAAACAAACTCGGAAGATCTTACTTTGACTGACAAGTATTATTCTTATAACGAATTCAAAAAAATTCTCGATAAGTTGATTAAAGAAAATCACAACAAAAATTCCGTTTTCGAAATCGAAAGTGCTATCATGGCCTATGACTCGTTCCGTAATTTTCTGGTTGATAACGGGTACAAAAATGTTATCAATAAAGTCATAAAAATTTTTCCCAAAGATCAGACAATTTGTTCTCCTGACTCGATCGAAACATTTGAAAAAATGATCGAGTCTTTGGTCGAAGAAGATATTGCCAAAATATCCAATTCAAATCACAAACCTGAACACAAGCAAGTAATCATAGATGTTAAGCAGCGAGCATTATCAGCGATAAAACAATATCTAAATAGTTCTCTCAAAAATAATAATAGTTTGGACTACCCAATATTCAAAGAAAAATTGATTGAATCGATCCAAAAATGTGCATCCGATTCGAAAATGATTAATGTAACCAAGCTGTTAAACTATATCGAAAATTATCTCAAATACAATCAAAATTCCCCGGAAAAAATATCAACCTTTGTTCAGGTTAAAGAATATTTAGAAAAAATTTAAGGAGAAATATGCTTAGTCGAAATATGGATTTTGATCCAATTCCAAACCATGTTTTAAAACTATCATTAAAAGATATTCCTTCAGATCACAAATCCAGGTTATATATTTTCGACTTGGTTTTAATGAATATCACCACCAACAACAAAAGCGAGATCATCAACAGTATTGTCAATGAAATAAACAAAGCCATTATTGCCGATGGAAAAAATAGTCCGACAGGACCGATTGATCTTGACTACGCCAACCCTGAGGCGGCGAGACTCCATACTCGCACAAATTATCTTTTCAACACTCAAAATGCAGTAAAGTGTCTAATTGACAAAACTGAAAAACTGCCGATTCTAATGAGCAATAAAGAAGTTAACCAATTAAAAAAGATATTTCATTTTTTTCAATCTGAACTAATACGCAAATCAACCTAGTGACATACAGTTAAAATATAAAAAATAGACCGCATGCGGTCTATTTTTGGTGAAACAAGTTAAAATAATATTTTCCTATTTTTCCACAATCACCCCAAATCTTCCATCTTGTTTCTTGTAAACTGTATTGGTTTTTCCGGTTTCAACATTGGTAAAAACATAAAAATCATGTCCCAACAATTGCATTTGCTGTTTGGCTTCATCCAAGGTCATCGGTTCTTGGCCGATTTGATACATATATTCATAGTCATCGTCATCTGCCGCCGCAGTAAGCGATGGATCAGGAATATTTTTGATACTTTCTTTTGCTTGACGCGCTTCATCAATCATTTTTCCTTTGAACGACTTGATTTGACCCTGCAAAGCCTGTTCAGCCAAATCGATTGATTCATATAGTTCTTTTCCTCTTTGTCCTACTCGCAATTGCCTGCCCGGAACAGACAGTAGTATTTCGCAGCCAAATTCTTTACCATCATCCCGACGCAACTCTCTTTCCAATTCGACTCGAATACTGATTACTCGGTCAAAATAATTACCAATTTTTCCCATTTTTTCTTCCACATAAGTTCTAACATCAGGTGTAACGTCAACTTTCCTTGAAGACAAAATCAATTGCATAACTCTCCTTGCATATTTAAAAATTTGAAACTAATATTACAAAATCACTTAACCAATTTTGTCAAACCCGGTATATTTGATCAATATTTCAGGAATTTTTATACCACCGTCCACTAATTGATAATTTTCCAATATGGCCAAAGGAATGCGGCTGTTTGTCATGGCGGTGCCATTGAGCATATGGACAAACTCGTTTTCGTTATCACTATTTTTATAACGAATATTGAGCCGGCGTGATTGAAAAGATGTGGTATTGGAAGTGCTAGTTACCTCGCCATAAGCCTTTCTGCTGGGCATCCACGCTTCAATATCATATGTTTTGGCACAAGGCGCGCCCACATCTCCGGCGCATTGCAATAAAACGCGGTAGGGGAGTTTCAATTCCTGAAAAATCTCTTCCTCGATACTCAACATTTCCTGGTGGTGTTTCTCGCTATCTTCCGGCTGGCAAAATATAAACATTTCCACTTTGGAAAATTGATGTACTCTATATAGACCCTTGGCATATTTGCCATAACTGCCGTCTTCTGTTCGGAAACAATGAGAAAATCCAACGTATTTCAAAGGCAATTGCTCCAAACTTAAAATTTCGTCATTATGGTAACCTCCGATCGTAATCTCAGATGTGCCGATCAAACCCAAATCTTTATTTTCAATACTATATATCTGTGTTTCCGGACCACGAGGCATATAACCCGTACCTTTTAAAATATTATCTTTAGCCATATCTGGCGTAATTACCACCTGAAAACCTTTGCTTCGCAATTTCTCGAGAGTATATCTTTGTAAAGCTAAATCCAACAAGGCCAACTCATTTTTCTCATAAAAAAATCCGCTTCCGGCCACCTTTGCTCCGCGTTCAAAATCCAGTAAATTGTGTATTTTGCCCAATTCCAAATGGTCTTTAGGTTCAAAATCAAAAACTGGTGGCTCTCCCACATTTTTCAAAACTTGATTTTCACTATCATCCTTTCCGTCCGGCACTTGGGTATCCAAAAGATTTGGAAGGCTCAAAATCAATTCCTGAAAAATTTTCTCCAACTCCGATAATCTTTTTTCATGAAGATCCAATTCTTTCTTTGCTTTTTGTAATGCCTCAATTTCTTCTTGAGTTGGTTTTTTACTGATTTTATTTCTCTGAGCCTTCAATTCGTCCACAACTACTATCAATTAACGCCGGTCTTTATCTATCTCCAAGATATTGTCAACCACAGTCATGTCTTTGTGCCGACGTAGCAACTTTTTTTTGACTTCATCCGGATTTTCCCGAATAAATTTTATATCCAACATAAAAACAATTTTTAATTTTTAATTTTTAATTTTTAAACATAAATATTCAAAAACTAAAAAATAAAAATTATTAACTACAATTTTTTATTTGAGAGAGAAATTTTTTTTAGAATTTTTTTGTGAATTTTTCGATTACTACTGGCTAACAAGTATTTGTCTTTGATAGTCCATTTTTGGCCTTTCCAGTTGGTAATAATATTCTCCGATTCCTCAATAAACAACACTCCAGCAGCGATATCCCACAATCTCGTTTTTTCCAATAAATATGAAGTAATCCTCCCCATTCCAACATAAACCAATTCCAAAGAAGCGCACCCCATCTCTATTTTATTTAATATTTGGTTGCCTGGCAAACTAAAATTACCGACGTGTTCGCATCTTTTCTGATTATTATATCCGCCGATCACGGTCTTGCTATATTCCGATCGTTTATTTTTTACCCTTTCTCCTTGAAAAAATGCCCCTTCGTTCTTGCCCGCCCAAAAAAACTCTCCGGTCATAGGAGCATAGATTATCGCAAAAACAACATCTTGGTTCTCAACCAAGGCAACAGAAATAGCAAACAGTGGATTATAAAAATAGTAATTTACTGTTCCGTCCAAGGGATCTACCACCCAGTATGAATTTTTATTGTCACCTCGACCTGATTCTTCTCCCAAAAAACCAATTTCGGGGAAATTTTCGGTCAAATATTTTTTTAATCTTTCTTCGGAATCAAAATCAATTTTCAAATGCACGTCCTTGCTTGTCGACAGAATGATCTCGCGATCAAGACAAAACTTGTCTCTCTGCAATTTGCCGACCTTTTGAACGATATTCTTTACTGGTAACAAATATTTCGATAAGTATTTTATTTCCATACAAATATTATATGCTTTTTTAAACTTTGAAAAAAGCGTGGCGATTATGTATAATATCTTATTGTAACCAGGTTTGGTTACGATTATGGAGGTGAAAAAAGAAATAAATCAAGGAACTCTGATTTACGGCGGCATTTTGATGCTTGCTTGTTTGCTAGTGGTCCTGTCACAACCGGTCAATCACTCATCTGCCAAATCAGATACGCCCGTTGATCTAACTTCAAAACAATTTTTACTTCACAAGGCCACAAAATTGACAATCGACAATAACGGTCAAAAAATTGCTCATATTAGTCGCGCGGCTACGATTGCCCAAGCACTGGCGGAAATAGATATTACTTTACCAAGCGGAACAATCTCCTTTCCGGACCGGAGTACCCAACTAGACGGAACTCCAACCCGTATTTCCATCTTGGATTCAACGATACCGATAAAAATTATTGACCAAAATCGCTCCTATTCAATCCAAACCCGCGCGGCTACCGTCAGCGACATACTCGCTTCATGTAATATCCGCTTAAATTCCAAAGACAGAGTATATCCCAATCTAGATAAAAAGATCGCTTCCGGCGGTACTATTGTCATTGATCGAGCATTGCCAGTAACTGTCACTTTCGGTGAAAAAAAATATGAATTACAAACCCAAGCCAAAACTAAAGCCGAATTACTAGCTCAGGCCAAAGAAGAATTGAATATTACCGAAGAGCTGGTCAACAACAATCCCGAAGAAGAAATACACTCCGGGGAAGAAATATCATTGTCCAGTACTTATTACAAAGAAGTGTCCGAAGATCAGATTATCCCTTTCGAGACCATCTACATTGACAACTATGACATGTTTGTTGGGGAAGAAACAGTTTTGGAATCAGGTCAAAATGGAACAAAAACAATCACCTATCGCATAAAATATGAAAATGAAAATGAAATAAGCCGTGAAATAATCAATGAACAAACAGTTTCCGAGTCTAAACCCACGCGCATCGCTCGCGGTCAAAAGACGCCTGAACCGGAACCGATATATTATCCTGCTCCAACCGGTGTCGGACAAGTCGGTACCGCCAGCTGGTATTATTACGGTAGCACCCCGACCTGTGCGCATCGAACCTATCCAAAAGGCACCAATCTCTTGGTGACCAACAATTCCACAGGTGCCTCGGTCGTAGTAGTTGTCAACGACTATGGACCGGCCGAATGGACTGGTCGCATTATTGACCTCAATTCAGTGGCATTTTCCGCTATTGCTCCTTTGGGTCAAGGTTTGGCTGAAGTGACTGTTTCGCCGATATAATTCGTATCCAATCAAGAATAATTAATCATAATAATTGGTCCGTTTCAGTCAAAATTTTTTAGTCGACAAGTCTCTGCTGCCTACAATCATCAAGGCAGCAGATTTGTCATCCAAAGATATTGTCGTCGAAATAGGGCCGGGTAGGGGAATATTGACCGAACAGTTATGTCAAAAAGCCAAGGAAGTGATTGCCTTCGAGATAGACGACGCCTTAATTCCCGATTTAGAAAAACTTCAACAAAAATACCCGAACTT
>DAIRGB010000078.1:0-3548 GCA_036794765.1 Patescibacteria group bacterium
TTTTTAACCAAAATGATCAAAGAAGACCAAATTAGTTCAATGATCTTTTGGGGACCACCAGGCAGCGGCAAAACTACTTTAGCTAATATTATTGCCCACGAAACAAAAGCCAATTTCAGATCACTTTCAGGAGTAATTGGCGGCAAAGAAGATCTTAAAAAAATAATCACCGAAGCCAATTCACTAAAAAACCTGGGAACAAAAACAATCTTATTTTTAGACGAAATTCACCGCTGGAACAAAGCCCAACAAGATGCTCTTTTGCCCTGGGTCGAAAACGGTACTATCATTCTGATCGGTGCCACCACTGAAAATCCAAGTTTTTCTCTTAATAACGCTCTTCTCTCCCGCATGCGTGTCCTAGCCCTTCACGAATTGACACAAAATAATATCTATCAAATCCTCCAAAAAGCTACCATTGCTCTCCAACAACAAAATTCCAAACTATCAGTAACTGAAGACGCGATCAAACTTATCTCCAAACTTAGTAACGGCGATGCTCGAATGGCCATAAACACTCTCGAAATCTGCAGCTGGCAAAAACAGATCATCGACCCACAACTTGTGACTCAAGTATTACAAAAAACTAACCTTCGTTACGACAAAAACGGTGAAGAACATTACAACATCATCTCGGCTCTCCACAAGTCCCTCCGCGGCAATGATCCCAATGCGGCTCTCTATTGGCTCGCCCGCATGCTAGAAAGTGGAGAAGATCCACTCTATATCTGTCGTCGTCTCATCCGTTTCGCTTCGGAGGATATCGGCCTGGCAGACAACTTCGCCCTTATCCTCACCAACACCGTTTACGATACTTGCAAAAACATAGGTTGGCCGGAATGTAACATAGCACTATCTCAAGCCATTATTTATCTCGCTCGCGCCCCCAAAAGTATCCTCGCCTATCAAGCCTACAATCTAGTAAAAAAAGATGTAACATTACATGGTAATTTACCAGTCCCTCTCCACTTACGTAACGCCCCCACCAAACTGATGAAAAAACTAAATTACGGCCAAGGATACAAATACACCCCCCTGGAAAATAGCTCCCAACAAGAATACCTTCCACCAGAATTAAAAAATAAAAAATATATTTAATACTTTTTCAACAACAAAAAATAACTCATTTCCAGTTGTTTTTTTGTTGTTGAAAAAGTCGGGGCGCCGGGACTCGAACCCGGAACCTCTTGCTCCCAAAGCAAGCGCGATAGCCAATTACGCTACGCCCCGCTACATCAATTATCAATTATCAAATGCGAAGTATCAAGTACTATTCTCAAATTAATTAATAACAAAAACACATCATTTATCACTTTGAAGATATTTTTTCACTTTTTTTTCTGTTACATAAAAACCCAAATACTTACCCAAAAATAACCTTGTCTGAGCATCCAAGGCGGGCAAAGAACCAAATATTGAAGAATTTATCGGTACAACCAACCACGTCAAAACCATCTCCAAATAACTAAGATGACCATACTTCGGTGGTTTCGGCGGCAACATCAAAAATGATATCCCCATCGAAATAAACAAACCAAGCCACGAAATAGTCAACAATCTGCTTGCCCAAAATGGTAAATAAAAAGACAAAGGCGATTCGCTAAATCTTCCATTCATTAAAAAAGGAAACCAAGCAGCCGTCAAAACAAATAGACTCCCGGTCGCCCAAGAAAAATGACCATCCAAAATCCGAGATGTTTCAACAATCTTTCTCCACCAACCAATCTTTTTATCATTCAAACTCGCCACCACCATATAAGGAAAATGCTCAATTCCCCAAGCCCATCTTCTTTTCTGCAAATATTGCGCCTTCATTGTCTCCCATAAACTACCCGACAAAACTGCATCCATATACACTGGTGTCAACAAGGGAATTACCTCATGATCTCCTTCATATTTAAACATCGCTCGATAATACTGTTTTGAATCCTCAGACACTACTTTTACATCCCAAAAATCAATATCAACCAAGGTTTTCATACTCATTGCCTGAGAAGAAAAATTCACCATCCGATAACTACGAGTGGACTCAACTATTTGCCAAAACGACGAAGAAAAGGCCATAGTCCTAGTTATAAACGGAACATCCCAAATATTATTATTAAAAATCGGAATCGGCTGATAACTTTTTCTCGTCCGCCTTTCTGCTAGCAAATATTTGCACGACAAATTGGCAAAATATTGTTGATGAACTCTAGTATCGCAATCAAAATTTGATACTATCACCTGATCATACGGTATTCCCTTTTTATCAAGATATTTCTTTAATTCCCTCCCTGCCCAAGTAGCATTGGCACTCTTCCCCTTCAATTCACCTACCAACCCATCAGGATGTATTGTGATCAAAAAATCAGCAAATTTGTCCCTATATTCCCCTTTCAACAAATCCCCTCTCTTATTTAATTTTTCACCCACTCTTGCTTCCAAGGCCAAAACGATAATTATTCTATCTTTTGGATAATTTGCCTCAAGATAAGAATCAAGTGATGGACGAATTATTTCCACTCCTTCGTTGTAAGAGGGCAGCAAAATTACATGATAAATATCCCGCCAATCCATCGGTCGATCTATCTGGTCTGACGTTTTTATCCCTTTCAATTTACCCAAATAATCAACTTTCCAATCGCGATTCATTCGAAAATAACCAAAAACTAATCTGCCTGCAATCTCAAACGCTTTAAACAGCCAATACATATCAAACAAAATCACCCAAATCGCCACCAAATGCGGATCAAAAATCGACAAAACAGCCGGCAAAAGAAGCATGCTCCAGCTCAACGTACCCAGTAGCATTTCCAATAAGCGATAAAACCAACGACTATTTACCCAACTAGACATAAGACATATAATAAATAACCGTTATGGTTATGAGTATTTCAATAAATATTGCCGAACCCAACAAAAAATAAGTGACCAATTTTTCTGAGCGATATGAAAATAAAGCGATTATCATATGTGTTACAGCCACCACACTACCAAATATTGGCAACACATATCGAGACAAAAACTGATTTTGTTGCAAAAAACTAAAGTAATCAGGCATGCCCATCATCACTTGATTATTGCGATAAAAAACTACCCACAACAACCAAGTAATTAATATTACCACCAACAATGCCACAAAATTGATCAACACAACTTTGTCCTGAAAAACATTTCGTCCCAAATTGTCAATTTGCTTGATTTCTTCTTTTGACATAAATATCTATTTTTTTACTTAATAAAAACTCAAGAAAACAAGCCGGAGAGAGGATTTGAACCTCCAACCTCTGCTTTACGAAAGCATTGCTCTACCGTTAAAGCTACTCCGGCTCAAAATAATCCCTAACATCTATCATAATTCAACCTCAAGCAAATAATCCAGAAGCGACTGTATTATCCAGACTATCTATAAATAAAAAATCGCCAATATATTATACCTGCAATCACCCCCAACTGCATCAACATCCCACCAGCCAAAGACCAATCAGTTTGAATTCTCTTATGAAATTCAACATATCCGTAAAGAAATCTTAATCTTAAAGACACAACCAAAAAAGTCAACACAT
>DAIRGB010000011.1:0-20847 GCA_036794765.1 Patescibacteria group bacterium
AGATGGAAGCAATCAAGATGACCCTCGTTCTTTCGTAAGTAAAAGTCATTTTGCCAAAGCGGCGATTATTGTTGCTGGTATCACCATGAACCTAATTCTTGGTGGACTTTTTTTGGGCTTAGCATTTATGATAGGGCTACCTACAATCAGTAGTAATTATCAAAAAGAATATCCTTATGCTCAAGTCTCAACAAGCATTGTGGCCTACGAGATAAACAAAGAATCTGACTTCTCGGATAAAATTATTCCCGGTGACAAGATTATGGATATCAACGGACAATCTGTCAATTCGGTAGAGCAATTCAAAAACATTATTCAAAATTACAAAGATCAAACAATTAACCTCCAGATAAAACGGAATCAGGATCTTTTTGTTGTATCCGGTCATCCAAGTTTTTCCGAAACCAATCAAGCTTATCAAGTCGGTGTTGTCCTGACTGAAGAACAAACGATAAAATACCCATTTTATTTAGCGATACCCATGGGATTTGTAGAAATGTTCAAATTATTGAAATCCATGATTGTTGCTCTATATGAGATTATTCGCGATCTAATCACTGTTCATCAAGTACCCGTAGCTATCGCCGGACCAGTAGGGATTTATAAAATCGCCGCCACTGCATCTGAAATGGGGCTTGTTTATTTAATTCAACTCACGTCATTGCTTAGCATTAATCTTGCCCTTATCAACATTCTACCCATCCCGGCCCTCGATGGCGGTCGACTACTATTTATTGTTGTGGAAAAAATTCGAGGAAAAAAAATATCGGCTAACCTGGAAAATATTGTCCATACTGCGGGCTTTGTTGTTATTATTGGCATTATCCTTTTAGTAACCATTTCCGATATCAAAAATTTGTTTTAATGAAATATTCTCATTTACAAGCATATAGACTTACAGATGCCCTATTAGTATTGGGCAGTTTTTTTATAAGCATAATAATTGTAATTTTTATCTATGTCTGGCAGATAATTTTCAAAATCAATGACATATCCTCGGTCTTACATCTATCTCGTGACACATTATCGGTATTGTTACAACTTTTATCATCGGGAGTCGTATTTGCGGTCGTCTATTTTTTTATTATTAAAAAATATAAGCTATCTCTATCAGATTTTGGTTTTAAGCAAATATCTATAGTTAAAATAATCGGATACGTGGCACTGGGTTTTTTAGCGACATTTGCCAGCTGGATTGCCATCGCTCCTTTTATCATCGTTTTTCTTCCAGGTATAGACTTGGCAGAATCACAAGAGATCTTTCAAAAAAATATGACCATAGTAGCTCAATTGCTCATGATATTTTATGCGGTAATTATTGGCCCATTGGTTGAAGAAATTATTTTTCGCGGTGTCCTGCTGCCATGCCTGACAAATAAAATAAATATATATTTTGGAGTAATAATTAGTACTCTAATCTGGTCATTGTTGCACTTTCAACTCAATGTTATTATCTTCACGTTTATTTTCGGTATAATTCTCAGCTATTTATATATTGCGAGCAAATCATTGTGGCCATCATATTTAACTCACGTGATTAAAAATTCTATGGCTGTTATTGCTATCTATGCTTTTGGTCTATTAACTTAACAATATGAACAAAAATGTCTCTCTCAAAATCACTCCTCGCTCAGAAGATTTCTCCAAATGGTACAACGACATAATCGAAAAATGCGATTTGGCTGAACATGCGCCTGTCAAAGGATGCATGATTATCAAGCCATATGGTTATGCTATTTGGGAGAAATTTCAATCAATCTTGGATAAATTAATAAAAAACGAAGGTGTACAAAACGCATATTTCCCTTTGTTTATTCCAAAAAGCTTTTTAGAAAAAGAAAAAGAACACGTTGAAGGTTTTTCACCGGAAGTAGCCGTAGTAACTCATGCGGGTGGAAAGAAATTGGAAGAACCTCTTGTTGTTCGTCCTACTTCGGAAACGATTATGTACGACGCTTATTCGCGTTGGATTAAATCCTATCGAGACTTGCCCTTACTCATCAATCAATGGGCAAATGTTGTTCGTTGGGAAAAAAGACCTAGATTATTTTTAAGAACAACAGAATTTCTTTGGCAAGAGGGACATACCGCTCACGCCACCCACGAAGAAGCTTTAGAGATGGCCCTCAAAATGTTGAATGTCTATAATCATTTTGTCAGAGAATATTTGGCCGTCCCGGTAATTCTGGGTCAAAAAAGTGAATCGGAAAAATTTGCTGGCGGTGTATCGACCTACTCTTTCGAATGGATGACCCAAGACGGTAAGGCTTTGCAAGCTGGCACATCGCATCTTCTAGGACAAAACTTTGCCAAAGTGTTCAATGTCCAATTTCTGGATAAAGATAACCAGCAACAATTTGTCCATCAAACCAGCTGGGGAGTCACTACTAGAATGATTGGTGGTTTGATCATGACTCATTCCGACGACAAAGGGCTGCGTCTTCCTCCCAAAATTGCCCCAATACAAATTGTCATAATTCCAATTTACAAAACAGCTGAAGAGAAAAAAGATATTCTTGCTACCATTAATAAAATAAAAACAGAATTATCAAATTTCGCCATAAAAATTGATAACGACGATAACAAATCGCCTGGTTGGCGTTTCAATGAATGGGAACAAAAAGGCGTACCAATTAGATTGGAATTCGGCCCCAAAGATTTGGCGAAAAATCAGATTGTTGTTTTTCGTCGGGATCTCGGGCAAAAACAAACTGCTGCTCTTTCGGAATTAACCCAATTGATTCCCACATTGCTCGACAGTATTCAATCCAACTTATTCGCTGATGCTCAAAAATACATGCAACAAAAAACTCACTATCTTGATGATTGGGATCAATTCAAAAATATTCTTGAAACCAATCCCGGATTCATCTATTCCCACTGGTGCGGCAATCCGGAATGCGAAAAATCAATTACAGAAATAACCAAGGCCACTATTCGCAATATTCCTTTTGACAGCAAAGAAGAGCATGGGAAATGTATAAAATGTGGTTCTCGATCGGAAAGACGGGTTCTATTTGCTAAATCATACTAACTATAAACACAAAAACATGTTTAGCCAGAAAAATATTCTGCTAATAACTACTTTTACTTTGTTTTGTCTCGCAACTGCATCGATTATTTTTCTATTTTCTCAAACAAAATTAGGTAATATTCAACTGGAAAAAATTAACATTATCGATCCGATCTATGGTGTTTCACTGAATATTGATGAACAAGATCCAAATTATCAAGATATAAATGACTATTTTCTAACAAATTCAAACGCAAAATACAATATCGTCAATTCTGATGATGCGATTATCTCGATTGGTTATTCTCAGTCAAAAGATTCAGTAAAATTGGTTTCCGAGCCATTGGTGGCAATAGTAAATCGTCAGTTATATCTAGACGAAATAAATTTTGATCAAATTCCCACTCTGACAAATCAAATAGAGGTAGGGGGATACACTTTCAACAAAATGGTTATTGCTGAAAAATTTGTTTCAGAGTTAAAAAGTATATTTCCAAATCAAAATCTTGATCAATTGGGAATATTGCCTGACAACAAAAGTGTTAAAAATATGGTCACAGAAGACAAAAATGCACTCGGTTTTGTTCCATTATCTCAACTTGACATATCAGTCCATTCTCTATTGATAAATGGTCTTTCACCATTTAGTCAGTCAGAGTTATATCCGCTCAAAACAAGTATTTATTTATCAACTGACGATCAAAAGATAAAAGAAAAACTTGTTGCGGAATTAAAAAATATTATTTCAACGTCCAAAACGACAAATCTTCTGGTAGTAGGGGATATTATGATGGGAAGATTTGTGGGAGTAAAAATCAATCGTTCCGGAGATCCAACTCATTCATTTGAATTTGTTCACGAATATTTATCTAAACCAGATATTACTATTGCTCAGTTGGAGGCTCCAATTGCAGAAGGAACTGAATTTACAAGTGAAGGGATGATTTTGGTGGCCCAACCGGAAACTGTAGCAGGCTTGACCAAATCCGGCATAGATCTTGTCTTCCTTTCCAGTAATCACTTTGGCGACGCACTAAGAGATGGAATGGAAAGCAACTTTCAAATTCTTGAAAAAAACGATATACAATACGTTGGCGCTGGCAGGGATGAAAATAAAGCCTTTTCTCCCACATTCATTGTTAAAAATGGGACAAAATATGGTTTTATTAGTTTTGTCAGCATAATGCCTGACAGTTATGGTGCATTGGGAGATATCGCTGGTACTGCTTGGATTGATTTGAATTCGGAATCCGACCTATCTCGAATGCAAACCATAATTTCGGATACGAAAAAAGATTGCGATCTATTGTTTGTTAACTTCCATTGGGGAACAGAATATACTCCTGATCCAACCTTGCAACAAATACAGTTTGCGCACGCCGCTATTGATTCCGGCGCCGATTTAATTATTGGTACCCATCCCCATGTGGTTCAAGCTGAAGAAATTTACAAAGGAAAATACATTATCTATAGTCTTGGTAATTTCATTATGGACCAAATGTGGTCGCAGGAAACAACTGAAGGGATATTACTACCAATACAGGTCTACAACAAAAAAATAATAAATATCGATCTTGTTCCCACACAAATATTAGATTATTCTCAAGTGAAAATATTAAATAAAAATGAAGGAAAGGGTATCCTTGACCGGATTTTTTTCGCGGGAGAAAAAATAAACAAAAAATCTGGCTATTAATCTTGAATATGTCGGTCAGTTCTATAAGATATACACATTGACAAATGTTATCACAGATAATACAATAAAAAAGCTGTAAAATTAAAATTTGATTAAAAAAACAAAAGAAAAGACCGCTTATTTGTTATAAACCCAAGAGGGTTTTATGCGAAAAGTTAACCTCAGGTCGCGACACCTTCGGCACTACAATTCCGGAGCGCAATCTTCCAGTTACTTTTCTTTGATAAAAAATACCATTAGTCGCTTTCTTCCTGAATCAAAAGAAAATAAATTTTCCGTCAATCATACGCACTCAAACTATGACGATCAAAACAGTTATTTTCTACCCCGTCAATCACGACAAAATCAACCAATCAGACTAAACAACTTAAAAAAGTATCTTACTCACGCCGGCATTGTTGCTGTTGCTGGTTTTACCATACTCACCAATAGTTGTTTTGGTTCTTATTGTAATAAAAATTTAAACCCAGGAAGTTTTGCCCTAGCTAATTCCGTTGATTCCAATTTAATAGAAATCAATCTTGAAGACGACCGTTCCAAATCCAATATTGTCACTTCGAAAGACATCGCTCAAATAGCCTCTACTGTTGCAGACTACACCTCTTCGGATGACAAAAAAGACCAAATTAACCAAGCCATTCAAAATCAAAAAGGAAATCAACCCAAAGACTTGGCCTTGATTCAAAACTCATACCTGGAAAAAACCAATACTCCTGTTACTGAAGTGTCAGAAATATCCAGAAAAAATGTTATTGTCCATCTAGTAAAAGCCGACGAAACTCTTTGGTCAATTGCCGACAAATATGCCATTTCTGCCGATACTATCAAATGGTCAAATGGAATGGATGATAGTGGCACTATTATCGAAGGACAAGAAATATATATCATGCCGATGGACGGCATCTACTATACTGTCCAAGACGGCGATAGTCTTTCTTCTATTGCAGAAAAGTACAAAAGTAATTTGGATGACATCTATAAATGGAATAATCTCTCGAGTGGAGAAGTATCCATTGGCCAGAAGATTATTCTTCCTGGTGGCGAAGTTCCCCCTCCTCCAAAACCAGTTGTTAGCAATCCGATTATCACAGATGATTATTCAAACGATTATTACCAACCTCAAATCGATTCTTCTGCCTCTCCATTGGCTGGCAGCGGTCAATTTGGATGGCCAACATCAGGCATGTTTATCAGTCAGTATTTCGGCTCAACCAGTTTTAATCCTTGGCACACTGGTCTTGATTTGGATGCGCGATCTGGTTGGGATATTTTTGCCTCCGACAGCGGATCGGTTACTACCGCCTCTTATGGATGGGGTGGGGGATATGGTAATCATGTGATCATCGATCATGGCAATGGTTATCAGACCTTGTATGGCCATCTTTCATCACTGGATGTATCTGTCGGTCAATCCGTAAGCAAAGGACAAAGAATAGGAACTATGGGCTCCACCGGTTGGTCAACCGGTCCCCATTTGCATTTTGAAATACGCTACAACGGCTCATATCTAAATCCGCTAAATTACCTGTAATCATTATTTCAAAATATCTTATCGTAAAGGGAACGCCAATCTAAACGTTCCCTTTATTTTTTTAGTCAAATCTGTTAACATAAATTGATAAAAATATTTATACATGAAAAAAAAGATTACAAAAAAAATAAATTTTAAGTCGCTAGTTACTAAACTGCTAAAAAAGTCTGAAGTAGGAAAAATAATTGGCAGAATTATTCGAAAGTACCCAAAAACATATCTTGTCGGGGGAGCAGTTCGTGATTTTATTTTGCAAAGACCATTCAAGGATTATGATTTTGTCGTGGAAGGAGTAGAAAAAGAGGAGCTATATAATTTTTTGAGCAAATTACCTGGGAAATTGGTAGATATCCAAAGTAGAAATTTTGGCGTATTTAAATATCGGCCACATGGAAGCAAAACAATCATTGATATCGCCTTGCCTCGTCTAGACTTATATCTAGAATACTTCTTGGGTCATCAAGATGTCGAAACTATATCACATAAAAATATATCCATAATAGACGATCTGTCTCGTCGCGATTTTACTATCAACGCTCTTGCTGTCAATTTATCCACTTATCAGTTGATTGATCCTTTTGATGGACTAAATGATCTCGGCTTGGAAGAAAAAAAGGGTCAAATCAAAGCCGTCGGCGATCCTTATGAAAGGTTAGTTAAAGAAGATCCAACCAGAATGCTGAGGGCGATAAGATTCTCTTCTCAATTAAATTTTGAAATAGAGAAAAAAACTTTTTCTACTATAAAAAATAACCATCACCAAATTTCCGCCACTTTTCTTTTGTCTTCAAAAAATTGCCAAAAAAAAGTAACTCGAGTAGCCTGGGAAGTATTAGCAGCAGAGTTTCTCAAGGGTTTCAATGCCAATCCTTCATACATGATTGAATTACTTGATCAAAGTGGCGTATACAAATCTATACTTACCCCTAATCTGATAAAAACGTGGGAAGGGCTAAAAACCACAGAACAACCATATGACTATCATGCTGAGGGCAATGTTTGGAATCACACCATATTGGGTCTAAAAAATTTACCTAAACTCGCCTCCAATAAAATTGGCTTACCCAAAGATGTTTCTATTAATGTTAAAATGGCAATTTTATTGCATGATTTTGGAAAAGTATCCACTTTTATACTCAAGGAGAACAATTACACATATTATAATCATCCTGAAGTTTCTAAAGAATTATGCCATGAGTTTATCAAACACCTCAAATTGACAAGTCCTTTCGCGAAAACTGACAAATTGTACGTAGATATCAAAAAAGTGGAATTTCTGGTAAGTAAACATATGATGCCATTCAATGTTAAAGCCAAAGAAATAAAAGAAAGAAAAATCATCAAGTATTTTCTTGATGATGAAATTCGAGGGCTGGAGTTGTTGCAAGTTTGTTATTTGGATGCCTCGTCGGCGGTCAAATCAGGAAATAAACCGCCAAATTATCACAGTCTTGAACAATTTCTTAAGCGCATCAATGAGGTCAAGCAAAAACTAGTTACCCCGTTAAATAAATCAGAAATCGATATTGTAACAACCGAATTAAATTTGCCTTTTTATCAAGATAAAATCGCCAAAAGAGAAATAAAATTACTTACACAAAAAATAGAAAATTGCAGTATTCTAGGTCAGTCTGAAGTCGACACAATCAATAATATCTTATTGGCTGCAAATTCAAAAAAAAGCAATAAAGATGGTCATTCCAAATTTCAAAAGATTCTTGCTAAGCTAATCAACAAAAAAACGCCGTATCCCGTATCTGGTGATTTAATAAAAGAATTAATAATTAATAATTTACCGATTCTTAAAAAAAACACAACCTTGTCTTCCATGTCATCGATCAGTTCCATGATAAATAATCCTTCTGGGGGAAAAATAATAGGCGAATTAAAAGAATATTTTCTCCAAGATAGACTAGATAATCCTCATATATATTTTTACTTTGAAAATGAAAAAAACAAGATAGAATTTAAAAACTACCTGTCAAAAAAATTGATCCAATATTTTACCCCAAAAATATGAACACATTTTGTGACCAAGTAAAAATAAAAATTTCAGCTGGCCATGGTGGAAAAGGACTAGCCTCTTTTTTTAGGGAAAAATCAAATTATCGCGGTGGACCAGATGGTGGCGATGGTGGCAAGGGGGGTGATATAGTTTTCAAGACCAATCACAATCTGAATACACTCTCTTCATTTTTAGGTAAGAAAAAATTTATTGCCCCAGATGGACAAAATGGCGGTCGGCAAAACAAAAGTGGCGCCGCCGGTGAAAATCAAATTATTGAAGTTCCAGTAGGAACTATTGTCTATCAGATTGTTGAAGATGGTTCGTACCAAGTACTGGCCGATTTAAATAAACCAGATTTGTCCTTTGTTGCAGCAAAAGGAGGATTGGGCGGACTGGGCAATACCCATTTTGCCACTTCTATTAATCGTTCTCCTCGTTATGCGCAACCAGGCCTGCCCGGCGAAAGTAAAAAAATCTGGTTAGAATTAAAAACCATCGCCGACATTGGTTTAATAGGGTTACCAAATAGCGGTAAATCAACTTTCTTATCGGTAGTAACTTCAGCTAAACCAAAAATCGCCTCTTATCCATTTACTACTATTATTCCCAATCTTGGTGTAATGACTTTATATGATACAAATCTGATCATAGCCGATATTCCTGGACTGATTGAAGGAGCCAGTCAAGGTCGTGGCCTGGGTTTTAATTTCCTCAAACACATCGAAAGAACTAGGATTTTAGTCCATTTGATAGATATTCTCAACCCGGATGTCGCTCGAGATTATCTAAATATTCGTCAAGAATTAAATAAATTCAATCCATCATTATCAAAAAAGCCAGAAATAATTTGTTTTACCAAAATTGATGCCTTAGGATTACGGGCAGATCATCCTGATATAAAGAAATTTATCATTGATTTTAAAAACAAAATCAAAAAAAAGAGAAACAAAATATTTGCTATTTCAGCCGTTACTCACGATGGTTTGACCGAAATTAATAACCACATTTTTCAATTGGCAAAAAAATATCCCAAAAGATATTAAATATTTACCTCTACTATTTTCTTTGGCTGACCGTTTTTATCTACAAGAATTTCGTATTTTTTGTGTGCCTCATTTCTTTGTGCCAAAATTTGATAATTTCCTTCCGGAATTGATTTAAAAGAAAACTTGCCTTCCCAATCCGTCCAAGTTTTAGCAAAAATCTCTTCCTCTTTTTTTAATACTATCATTTTCCAAGCCAATCTCGTGCCATTGAGAGTTCTCATGACTCCCCAAACTTTTTTAGGAGACAATACATAATTTACAAAAAGACCTAATACTAAAACGCAAGTAATAATTAAAACCGAGTATTGTGGTTGAAAGTAATACAAGTTGATTCCAGCCATGATACCCCAAACCGCTAACCAGGTAAAATTATTGATCAACCATTTTTGACTAGGAAAAAGAAAATTCGCTTTTGTAAATTTACTCGCTCTCTCCTGTCCGACAATCGGCATTGCAGCAATAGCACAATCTATGTCATAATCGCCGACAACAATATTGTCTTTTGCTATAGTCTTTTGTCGATATGTATTTTGCGATATTGATTCTAAAATGTAATTTTTGTATCCCTTGGAAAGATTTGTCCATGTGTACGTTTCCGACGGCAGATATTCCAAGTTAATTTTTCCCTCCTCATTGGCATACAAAACATATTCTCGTCCAAATGAACTTTTAAATGACATTTTGGCCAAACTAACTACTTCCAAAGTCATAACATCGAAAATAGTAACAGTTTTTTTTGATATTTTCTGCGATCGTGCATTTGCAAATTTTGCTTGGAAAATATGGAGAGAAGAAAGTATTTTTCCAAATATTATTAGCCAAACCGTAATAAAAACATCAAAAATCAAGATTGGCCAGGAAGATGCTACTACTAGATCTATTCCAATCGGGTATTTGCGGACAAAATTATAATATTTTACCATTAAATTCAAGCAATACTCCAAATTTTCTTTACCAAATAATAAAACTCCCCAGTTTTTGTCAATCCAATCACCGAAGTTTTTATTCAAAATGTATTCGATCATAAAAACAATATCATCTTTATATACTACATCAGGAGACACTTTGTTATTTTTATCCATAATCTCTTGCTTGTAGTTTTCCAACATTTCCCGTAAATTATCTTCTTCTTCCCCAACTTTTGGTTTTACTTCAATCATTTTTAAAGCTAAAGTCTCCTCGCCTTTTTTATCTTTTATGCTGATTTGAATAAAGTTTTTACCTTTTCCGGCTGCTGTCCATGGATAATGCCAATGATAAAATGAATCACTATTGTTTTTATCGACAACGACATTTCTCCATATTTGGCCGTCAAAACTAATCTGAACGGATGCCAATTCATTGGTGTTTTTTTTAACAAAACCCTTTATTACGACATTCTCGGACTTTTCAACCACTGTCGTGTCATTGGGCGGGTATTCAAAAACAACCAGATCACTCGCCCATATCTCCTTTGGCCATACCAAAAACAGTCCGATTGCAACCGGAAGTATGTTGACAAAAAGAAACAAACTAAATTTTTTCAAATTTCTATTTATCATAAATCCCCACATTATAACATTATTAACCCCAATTGGTCAACTATAAATAGATATCAAATATTTTATTTAAACCAAAGAGTAAATATATAGTAATTGGTAATACCATCAAAATTTATTATGATTAATATTGGGTTATTTATTTTTTATTCAAAATATTATGTATCAATACATCATTAATGGTCGCCAAAAACTTCAAGGGGAAATATCAGTATCTGGCGACAAAAATACCGCGTTGAAAATAATTCCTTCAACCATTCTCTCCCAAGAAAAATGTATCATCTCCAATGTTCCGGATATAACCGACATAAAAATTATGATGCAGATTATGGAAGACTTAGGTGTAAAGATAAAAGAATTGCAAAAAAATAGTTTTGAATTTGACTGTTCGGGAATAAATAAAACCATCATTGATCCAATTTTGGCAAAAAAATTAAGAGCCTCGACTGTCCTAATCGGCCCTATGCTTGCCAGATTTGGGGAGGTAACTATTCCTCATCCGGGAGGTTGCATTATCGGTAAAAGAGATATTGATATACACCTCGACGCATTTCTACAAATGGGAGCAAAAATTGAAGTTGATGAAGAAAACTATCAGATAAAAGCCAAAAAATTATTAGGGAATAAAATAGTCCCAAGATTAATTAGCGTGACCGGAACAGAAAATATTCTAATGTCAGCCGTTTTGGCCGAAGGAAAAACTGTCATTGAATATGCTGCGTGCGAACCAAGTGTGGTTGCTTTGGCTGAGTTTCTCAATCAGCGAGGGGCAAAAATAACCGGCGCCGGCAGTCCCAGAATAATAATCGAAGGAGTAAAATCGCTCACCGGAGGCAAAAATTCAATTATTCCTGATCGAATTGAAGCTGGGACTTTTGTCATTTTGGGTGCACTCGGGGGAGGATCAATTACTATCAAAAATTGCCGGCCCGACCACTTGGAAGTATTTCTGGCCAGCATGAAAAATATTGGTGTAGAATTTTCTCGCAACGAAGACTCTATTGAGGTAAAACATTCAACTAATCTTATAGCCAAAGATGTGACCACCAATCCATATCCCGGCTTTCCAACTGATCTGCAGGCGCCTTATACCGTCTTGATGACTCAAGCCAAAGGCTTGAGTATGATCCACGAGACTATTTTTGAAGGACGCTTAAACTATGTTGAATGGCTAAATAAAATGGGTGCCAATATTGTTACCTGCGATCCACATCGGGCAATAGTTTTTGGCGCCACTGCATTATCTGGTAAAAAAATAGTTAGTCCAGATATTCGAGCTGGGATTGCCCTAGTCATTGCCGGCTTAATTGCTGAAGGACAAAGTCAAATTGACAATATTGATTTGGTTGACCGAGGTTATGCCAATCTTGATCAACGCCTACAATCACTCGGCGCCTCAGTTATCAGACATCAAATATAATAACCAAGAACAATGTTTTCACTTCAACAACAAATTGCCATTGATATCGGTACTACCAATATCAGGCTCTGTGTTCCAAAAAAAGGATTAGTTATAAATGAGCCGGCGGTAGTAGCTGTAAACAAAAATACCAATCAAATCCTAGCAATTGGCGAAGAAGCCAAAAATATGCTCGGCAAAACTCCTTATGATATTATTGCTGCCAAACCATTAAAAAACGGCGTTATCGCCAATTATCGTATTACGGAAGCTATTATCAAATATTATACAGATAAAATATTGCCAAATATCAGATTGATCGGACCGGAAATTATGGTTTCTGTCCCTGCCGGCATAACCAGTACTGAACGTCGAGCGATTATTGATGCAACCAAATCGGTTGGAACAAGCAACGTATATATCATTAAAGCCCCTCTAGCTGCTGCTTTGGGTGCAGGCATAGCTATTGCCGAACCTCACGGAAATATGGTGATTGATATTGGTGGAGGAACAAGTGAGATCGCGGTAATTTCTCTAGGCAATATTGTCTCCTCCAATTCGATTCGTATTGGCGGTGACGCCATGGACAACGCAATTATTGATTTCATTCGTAAAAAATACAACCTAGCAATCGGGGAAAAAACCGCTGAAAAAATTAAAGTTACCATTGGCACCATAGTTCCCCAAACTGAATTTACCTCCCTTGAAATCAGCGGTAATAATACTATCTCTGAATTACCGGAAATAATCACTGTCAAAAGTGATGATACGATCGAGGCCTTAAAACATCCTATCAAAGAAATTATCCAAGCAGTAAAGCTGGTATTGCAACACACCCCGCCAGAATTGGCTTCCGATGTTATCGATCGTGGAATCATATTAACTGGCAAAGGCAGTATGCTTCGAGGTCTTGACCAACTATTAAGTCGCGTTACCGGCGTTCCTGTTCATATTGCCGACGAACCTGAATTTTGTGTTATCCGTGGTTGCAACATTGCCTTGGAAAATCTTGAATCTTATAAACGCAGTGCCATTAAAGCATAAATAATTTTTCATTTAAAAATGATTTTAGGTATCGATGCTCACAAACTAGCCTTTAAAGAAAAAACTGGCACAGAAAATGTGTCATATTATTTCATAAAAAATATTACCCCCAAATTGGCACATCAATTTGACAAAATAATCCTGTATTCTCACCAAAAATTACCAAAAGAAATCATGACCAAGTTACCTGATAACGTTACCAATAAAATCATTAAATTCCCCTTCCTTTGGAATACAGTTGCTCTCTCTTGGGAAATGTATTGGCATCAACCTGATATTCTTTTTGTCCCTTCGCATAGTTTGCCGCCGATTAAACCAAAAAAATCAGTCATCATGATTCATGATATTGGTTTTCTTGATTACCCCAACAACTATCTCAAACAACAATTCCTTCATCTTGAGAAAACTACTGCCTCTGATATAAAAAGCGCTTCATTGATTTTTACGCCATCAGATTATTCTAAAAAAACAATTATCAAACATTATTTTGCTGATCCAAACAAAATAGTTTGTACGAATCTAGGAGTTGACACCACTATTTTTCACCCCAATATATCTCAAAGTAGAATCAATAAAACTCTAAAAAAATACGATTCTCGCATTTCCAAAAAACCATACCTTTTGTTTTTAGGACGATTGGAGTTGAGAAAAAATATTTCCAACCTGATTAAATCTTTTGCCTTTTTCAAGAAAAAAACTGGTTACCCGCACATTCTCGTTTTGTCTGGCAGCAAAACTCATCATCAGCCGTTATTTATTGAAATAATTAAATCGCTAAAAATCGAGCAAGACGTAGTATTTACTGAGCATATTCCCCAAAAAGATTTACCTGTCATTTTTTCGGAAGCAGAAATTTTATTGTTTCCGTCCCTCTATGAGGGTTTCGGTCTTCCAATTTTGGAAGCTCAAGCCTGTCGAACCCCAGTAATCACTTCCAATATTACCGCTATGCCGGAAATTGCCGGCAATGGAGCGCTCTTAGTTAATCCCAATGAAATAGAAGAAATTGCGCAAGCAATAAAAAAAATATTGGATAACCCCGCTCTTAGACAAAATTTGATAGAAAAAGGAACAACAAATATAAAAAAATACTCCTGGATTGAATTTACCAATTCAATTTTTTTCGAACTTGTAAAATTAAGCAAAAAAATATGAAAAAACCGAAAATCGCGTTGGCTCATGAATTTTTAAATACAATCGGGGGAGCCGAACAAGTTTTGATCCAATTACACCATACCTTCCCCGATGCCCCAATATATACACTCACATCCAATCCAAATTTTATTAGCCAATATTTGCCAAATGCTAAAATTATCACCAGCTCCCTCAAATATTTACCGTCCTGGTTAACAAATCATCACCAAATATTTTTATTATATTTTCCCATAGCGACCGAACTGTTTGACTTTTCCGATTTTGACATCCTAATTTCCGACAGTAATTCTTTTATCAAAGGCGCTATTACCAAACCTGGCACTATTCATGTTTCCTACATTCATTCGCCAACCAGATATATCTGGGATCAAACTCACGACTGGATTAATCAAAAAAAGCTCAATCTCTTTGCGCCGATTATCAACTGGCGCTTCAACCAACTGAGAATATGGGATAGACTGGCCGCGGATAGGGTAGATGTTATGCTTGCCAATTCAAAATATGTCGGACAAAGAATAGAGAAATACTACCGTCGCAATCCCTACAAAGTAATCTATCCTTCAATTGACGCATCGAGTTTTCGCCCGCCAGAAAATTTTAAAAAAAATGATTATTATCTTGTTTTGTCCAGATTGCAACATTTCAAGCGATTTGATCTGGCAATTTTGGCTTGCAATCGACTAAAAAAAAGATTAATAGTTGCTGGCGATGGTGATGCAAAAAAACATTTGGAATCACTTGCCGGTCCTACCATAGAATTTTTAGGACAAGTCTCAGATGCCAAAAAAATTGAATTAATGCAATCCGCCAAAGCATTTATATTTCCGGGAGAAGAAGATTTCGGAATTGTACCGGTGGAAGCAATGGCTGCGGGAACACCAGTCCTAGCCTATAAAACAGGTGGACTACTTGAAAGTGTCCGAGAAAATGTTACTGGTCTGTTTTTCGAACGACAAACTGTAGATGATGTTGTCTTCTGTATCAAAAATTTTGAAAAAAATTATTCGCGCTTCTCGGCCAAAGTATGTATTAATCATGCAAAAAAATTTGATCATCAGTTATTTCGTCAAGAATTTTTCAATTTAGTCGAAGAAATATATCTTAATAAAAGCAAATTTCTCCGTCCCAAAAACGATTAGCCCCATGAATAAAAAAGTTAACATCTTGGGTTGTTCACTCGATATTCAAACCTTAGAGGAAGTACTGGACAAAATTTCAAAGTGTCTTGAAGGTGACAAACAAATACATATAGTCACTCCCAATCCAGAAATTATATTATTTGCACATCGTCACCCTGATTTTCTCTCCATCTTAAACCGAGCCGCAATCAATGTTGCTGATGGTACCGGTCTCCAATGGGCGGCCAATTACAATCAGATCTTTCTTACTCAATTGCCGGTACTAAAACAAATCCAAGCATTTATTCAATTGATTCTTTCACTCATTTGGTTTTTTTTCAGTAAAAAATACACCAGTCGAATAATTCCCGAAAATATTACCGGTACAGATCTAGTCCCAGAAATCTGCCGAATATGCGCCGAACAAGGAAAAAAAATATTTTTACTCGGGGGAATTTCCGATGTAGCCAAAATAACCAGCCAAAAATTAGCCGATCAATACCCCAATCTATTAATAGCCGGCTACTCCAATCTGGATCCGGATTTCAAACATGAATGTCAAATTGTCGAGCAAATAAATAAGACAAAACCCGATTGTTTATTGGTAGCTTATGGAGCACCAAAGCAGGAATACTGGATTGATCGCAATCTAAAAAAAATACCTTCAGTTAAAATAGTTGCTGGGATTGGTGGAGCCTTTGACTTTATTTCAGGATCTGTTAGTTTTTACGGTGGCCCGCCTGCCACAAGAGCCCCCTTGTGGTTGCGAAGAAATAAACTTGAATGGTTTTATCGTCTCGTCACACAACCAAATCGAATCTCAAGAATAATCAATGCTGTTGTAGTCTTTCCTTTGACTGTTATGATTGCCAAAATTAATACAAAATAATTAATTGATATAGTCAAGATCTACAGATTGCGTGTCAGATATTTTTGTGGTAAATTATAAACAAGATAAATGGTAGCTATCGTAAGCTTCCATTTTTTTAAAATTTAATATTGTAAACATGGATCAACAATTTAACGAAGAAGAATTTTTTGCCGCAATTGACATGATTAGCGAAGAAAAAAAACTGCCCAGGGAAAAAGTGATTGAAACAATCGAAGCCGCCTTGGCGGTAGCATATCGCAAAGATTATGGTCGTCCTCAGATGGAGATAAAAGCCAAAATGGGTCCCGGGGGACTCAATGACGTTAGTTTTTTTATTGTCAAAGAAATTATTCCAGACGAAGAAGATTTGAAAGATGAACTTACTCAGATGCATTTGTCCGATGCTCGTACTATCGATCCAAATTTGCAATTAGAAGAAAATGTGATTATATCGGCCCCTGCCCCAGAAAATTTTGGTCGCATTGCCGCACAGACTGCTAAACAAGTTATTATTCAAAGATTAAGAGAAGCAGAAAGAGAAAATATTTTCAATGAATTTAAAAATAAAGAAAAAGCGATTATTTCCGGCGCTATCCAAAGAATCGAAGGGCAAAATATTTTTGTCGATATTGGCCAAGCAATTGGTGTGATTTTGCCTAGCGGACGAGTACCAGGTGAGCATTACTCAATTGGCCAAAGACACAAATTTTATTTGGAAAAAGTCGAAAATACACCCAAAGGTGCCCAGATCGTTCTATCTCGAACCAATCCCGAATTTATCGGACAACTATTTACCTTGGAAATTCCAGAAATTGATCTCGGTTCAGTCGCTATTCAATCGATTGCTCGAGAACCTGGTGTTCGCACCAAAGTGTCTGTTTGTGCTAAACAGGAAGGAGTTGACCCAATCGGCTCGTGTGTGGGGCAAAAAGGTACTAGAGTTCAGGCTATCATCAACGAAGTTGGCAATGAAAAAATCGACATTGTCCTTTGGGACGAAAATCCGGTTGTTTATATCAAAAACGCTTTATCTCCTGCCAAGATCGCTAAAGTATCCTTGGATCAGCCACGGATGACCGCAACTATTTACGTCGAAGCTGATCAACAATCCCTAGCCATCGGACGCAACGGACAAAACGTCAAACTCGCTTCCAAATTAACTGGATGGAAACTAGACATCGTTGAAGCATCAAAAGAAGTATTGGCCAAATTACAAGAAAATTCCGATACTGAAAAAAAAGACACAACTATAGAAAAGGAAAAACCTGAAAAAGAAGAAGAAATCGCCGAAAATATTTCCAAGACAGAACAAGAAGATAGAATATCTGAACTGAAACTGACTCCTAAAATTCAAGAAAAGCTAGAAAACAACGGTTATAATCTTATTTCTCAATTGTTGGGAAAAAATGAGGAAGAATTGACTAGAATTCCAGGTATCGGTCAGGCAACGGCAAAAAAAATTATCGCAAACTTAAGAAAGATATCTAAATAATTCTTTTTTTATGAAAAATAATGACTTTTTTGATCGTTTTACTCCCAATGCCAAGTTAGCCTTAAATAATGCTCAAGATATTTCCCAAGATAGTTTGACAAATATCGGCAGTGAACAAATCTTGATGGGAATACTCTTGGTAAAAAAAAGTTTAGCCAATGATATTTTAAGCAATCTCAATATCACTGCCGAAAAAGTACAATTGGTTTTGGATCTAATTCAAGAAGAAATGGGTGCTCCTAAAGTTGATCAAGGAACAAGTACTCTGACCAAACAAGCCAAAACAATCATCGAAGAAGCTTTTTTTACCGCCAAAAGATTTAACCATAATTATGTTGGAACGGAACACCTATTGTACTCCATGCTTGGACACGAAAATTCTCAAGCCTGTCTTGTGCTCAAAAATCTAGGCGTTAATATAAAAAAATTAAAACGTCAAATTCAATTTTTGTTTGAACAGTCACAAAAAAGCCCTGACCAGGATCAGATTGAGGAAATTGAAGATTTGGCTTCTTTGTCAGGCTCAGAGGATTGGAATAACCAAGGTGCTCCATATCCCCCCGGAACACAAAGCAAAAAAGATTTTATCGAGCAGTTCACTGTTGATATCACCGACCGAGCGGCCAAAAACAAATTGGACCCAGTGATCGGGCGCAACTCTGAAATTGAGCGAATAATTCAAATTATCAATCGCCGTACCAAAAATAACCCGGTCTTGATTGGGGAAGCGGGTGTTGGCAAAACTGCCATTATTGAAGGTTTGGCCATCAAAATCACCAAAGAAGAAGTGCCAGATGTGTTACTCAATAAAAAAATTCTCACCCTTGATTTGCCATTGCTAATTGCCGGCACCAAATATCGCGGTGAATTTGAGGAACGTTTAAAAAAAGTAGTCAGCGAAGTAATTAAAAGATCAAATATTATTCTTTTTATTGATGAACTGCATATGCTTGTTGGCGCCGGAAGTGCCGAAGGTGCCTTGGATGCGGCCAATATTCTCAAGCCGGCCTTGGCTCGCGGCGACCTGCAAATCATTGGTGCTACCACTACCGAAGAGTATCGGAAGTTTATTGAAAAAGATTCAGCCCTAGAACGCCGCTTGCAACCAATTGTTGTAGAAGAACCAACCACGGATGACGCTATCAAAATCCTTCAAGGTTTAAAAAGCAAACTAGAAGAGCATCATCATATCATTATCTCTGACGAAGCCATCGAAACCGCCGTTAAGCTATCAAAAAGATATCTAACTGACCGTCGTCACCCAGACTCGGCAATTGACCTTTTGGATGAAGCAGCCTCGGCTCTATCTTTAAAACACAATTTTTCTGACAAATCCGGACTCAAGGATTTGAACAAAAAGTTGGAAGCGTTGAATCAATCCAAAGAACAAGCCGTCGCCAATCAAGACTACGAAACAGCTGCCAAATTTCGGGATGAAGAATTGAAACTTCAGAAAAAAATCAGCCAGACTATTAAAGAAAATCAACAAAAATTAAAAAATAAAAAAATCTCTTTAACCAAAGAAGATATTGCCCAAATTATTTCAAAGTGGTTAAAGATACCGGTTGATAAAATAATTTCTTCTCAAAAAGAAAAATATTCTCACATTGATGAGATTATCCGAAAGCATATTGTTGGACAGGATCAAGCTATTGAAGCCATCGCTAAAACCATAAAACGTTCTCGCACCGGTATTTCCAATCCCAAGCGTCCGATAGGCTCATTTATGTTTTTGGGTCCGACTGGAGTCGGCAAAACTGAACTAGCCAAAGTATTGGCCAGGGAAATATTTGAATCAGAAGATGCTCTAATCAAACTAGATATGAGTGAATTCATGGAGAGACATCAAACTTCCCGTCTGGTCGGTGCTCCCGCTGGCTACATCGGATACGAAGAAGGAGGAAAGTTGACAGAAGCCGTTCGTCGTCGTCCCTACGCAATAATACTGTTTGATGAAATCGAAAAAGCCCATCCCGACGTATTTAATCTTCTTCTGCAAATCCTGGAAGACGGGGAACTAACCGACGCCAAAGGAAAAAAAGTTAACTTCAAAAATACGATTATTATTTTGACCTCCAATCTCGGCCTAAAAGAATTCAATCAGCAGGCCAAAATCGGTTTTAGTCTCTCCTCTGAAACCAAAAAAATCGACTATGAAGAAATCAAAAGTCACGTATTGGAAGAATTGAAAAAAAATTTCAAACCAGAATTTCTCAATCGTTTAGATAAAATCGTTGTATTCAAACCATTAGATGTGGCCGATATCGGGAAAATCATTAATATCCAATTGGCTGAACTAAACAATCGACTTGCCGATAAAAATCTTAAGCTTAATGTTTTGCCAGCCGCCAAAAAATTAATTGCAGATATTGGATTTGAGCCTGAGAACGGAGCGCGATCTATTCGTCGCGTTATTCAACAATTGATCGAAGACCCTTTAGCGGAAGGACTTTTAGAAGAAAAATTCAAAGAAGGTGATATCATTAATGTCAATAAATTTAAGAATACCCTTCGGCTTTCCAAACACTCGAAAAAATAAAATCTATCTAAGACGATAAACTAGGCTGTTTTTTATAAAAACAGCCTAGTTTTTGTATGGTACAATAAGTCAAAGATTATTATATTCTATGAAAATAAATAATACTGACGAGCTCAAACATGCTCTGTTTGAAAAAATAACATATTTCCCTCAAGATCAACAAAATCAAATCAATTCCGCTATTGATTTTGCTGCCATCGCTCATCAAGGCCAGGCTCGATTTTCCGGCGAAGCTTATCTTAATCATTGTCTTAGCACTGCAATCATTTTGGCTGAGATGAAAATGGATTACCAGTCAATTGTTGCTGGTCTTTTGCATGATACTTTGGAAGATACGACCATCAAAAAAGATAAAGTAATGGAAAAATTCGGCCCGGAAGTTGCCGATCTGATTGAT
>DAIRGB010000012.1:0-20402 GCA_036794765.1 Patescibacteria group bacterium
GCTCAATATTTTTCATATTTGTATTAATAAAAATATTTCTGACAAAACTATTATAAATAATACCCTGGGGGGGTGTCAAGAAAATAAAAAAAATTATTGTTGGCGTCGCATATTTTCTCCACATTTTACACATTCGATTTTTTGACAAGGCGAACCAGGTAAATGTTTAGTGATATATCCACAATTTTTACACTCACAAAATCCAAAATCTTTGTTAGTATTATTTCTATTCAAAAACCTCCGTCCTTTCCATTCAATTATCTTTTTATCATCAAGCAAATCATTTGACTGAAAAAAATTAAAAATTTCTTCTCGATCTTCAATTTGTATTACAACATATTCCAATTCATCAATTTCATTCAACAATACCGTTTTCAACAATTCAGATATTTTAGCCGCCTCAGCCACACTTCTATTCCTCTCGATATTTATCGTAATATTTGCCGACACTACCGCTCCCTTCTTTTGGGTAACTATTTCTGAATACTCGATACTATTTTTTTGCAAAACATTTTTTACTTTCTCTTCTATCTCCTTCCCCGCCGACATATCAGTCAATGACCCCAAAGATTCTCTAGCCAATTTATATGATTCATAGATTACATACAAACCCACAAAAATTGCCAGCAATGAATCCAAATTTTGCCAATAAGACACAAAAATCAAACCGACAAAAATAATCAGTGAAGAATAAACATCCACCCGACTATGAATCCCATCCGAAATCAAGGCGACGGAATTTTCCTTCTTTCCATAATATATTTTTAATCTTGCCATAATTTCATTGATCAAAGCCGAAAAAAACATAACCCCCAATCCCCAATAACTCATTTGCAATTGACTGCCTTCGAAAATTTTAAGCCATCCGTCATACACAATTCCCAAACCAGTAACAAACAACAAAACTACTATCACCAATCCAGCCAATACTTCATATTTGAAATAACCGTAAGGATATTTTTTATCCTTGGGCTTTTTCGCAATCTCTATCCCCATAAATCCGACAAACGAAGAAAATACATCCGTCAACGAATGCCAACCTTCCGCCATTACCGAACCAGCACCAATCCACCACCCAACTCCCAGCTTCAAAGCTGCCAAAACAACATTTACTACTATCGCCCAAATTGCAATTTTTTCTTTCATATATTTTCTATTCCTCAACACATATTTCTTTTTTTTGAATTGCGACAACAGTACTCAATAACAATATACCAATAATAAACGACAATACCACAGTCAAAATATAAACGAAATATTGATAAAAATAATTTCCTGTATTATGCCAATACAAAATAGTAGCAATCGTCATCGAATCTGCAGGAAAATAATATGCCCACCAAGATAAATAAAATTTATTTTTCAACACTCTAAATATTTTACTTACAAAAAATATAAACAAAAACAAAGCAAAAAAATACAAAACGCGAGCAAAATTATCTACATGACCTACCAGCTTGACATAAGAAATAAAGCCGACCGAAGGAGGAGCAACCATGATAAACAACGTTGGTATCAACTTTGAAACAATCGGCTTGTGAAAAACAACCCGATAAAAAATAATAGTAAACAACACTACCCAAAACCCAAAACCGATAGAAAAATACAACCACGAAACATCTACCGGCAAATGCTCCACACCAACAACCGGAACCAAAATGTTTCCCACAACGGGAATAAACCATGCCGGATTAATTTCTTCTATGCCATATTTTCTATCACTCACCCATTCTGAAACAATCAAATACGTAAAAAACAGATGCAACACCGCCCCCACCAACCACAACCAAAACGACACAGTATGACCAATAGGATAAATCGCAATTGCCAACAATAATAAACTAATCGAGACGGTAGGAAAAAAATTTAACTTTATCGGGTTATTGTATTCCTTTTTCACGCTATCGAAAAAAAATATCGATTTTATTGCATAAGCAACAATCAGAAATCCAAAAACTATGATTGAAAAATACAAAAAAAACGATGAAACTCCCCAGTTCAATTGCATAAATTGTTCGATCTTCTGCCACACGATTGTAAAACCCACCAAGCCCATTACTAACAAAAAAAAGAAACTGGCATATTTTTCAATCGACTTTTACTATTTATAAATTCATTCATAAAAATCCTAGCTTCCATTAAAGATAAAATAATCACCTGAAACTGCATTCAGGCGATTATTGTTGATACTAGCTCTCCAATTGTTTCAATTCTTCCTGCAAATCTTCAATCTCAGTTTGCAACATTTTCTTATACTCTTCTTTTGTGGGCTGATAAGGCATTCCACAACATCTGTCCCTACCTAAACCCCTTCCTCCTCTTCGTCCCATTCCATAACCACCACCACAAGGACCCATTCCTCTTCCCGTCATCGGGCCCTGATTGTTTGGACCCATTCCATTAAAATTTGACATAAAACCTCCCAAAAAAATTATAAATTATTTCTCAATCCTAAGCGCCTTTCCTTTTACCAAAGCATCCGCAATTTTACAATGAGCTGCCGACAACAAACGATGCACCGTCGATTTCGACAAATTTATCTTTTCCGCCGCCTTCAACATATCCATTCCCATCAGATCACATAATCTCACCGCCTCCATTTCATCTTTTTCCAATACCACTTCTTCCAACAGACGCATAGGGATTCCTCGTGGTTTAAAATAATTACTTTTTGGATTAAACATGATTCGACGAAATTTTCTTGGTCTAGGCATAATATTTAGTTATTGGATATTTCCCATTTCACTCCCATTGTAAATTATTATGGGATATGTTGCAATACTTTTTTGCCAAAAAAATACAACTCTTCGTCTAAAGAATTGTATTTTTTATAATAATAAACTACTCCGTCGTCACTCCGTCAAATTCCGCTTCATTGGCCATCGCATCTTCTTTGGTCATTCTCACTATTCCATCTTTATGATGAGCCGGTGAATAAATAGTATATAGCTTCAACTCCTCAGTCTCAGACACGTTCATTACATTATGCTCCGCTCCCGCCGGCACCACAATCGCCGAACCATCCTCCACCACATATTCATTTCCATCAATCAACACTTTGCCCACCCCTTTTTCAAACCGAAAAAATTGATCATTTTCATGATGAATCTCCATCCCAATCTCTTCCCCCGGTTTTAAACACATCAACACCAGTTGGCTATGCTTACCAGTATAAAGCACCTTACGAAAATTACTGTTGGCCAAAGTCTCCTTTTCAATATTTACATTAAATCCCTTCATAATCACCTCCATTTAAAAAAATAAAACTAATCCAAAAATTTTGCTGTACCAGCCAAGCGTCGCAACAAAGCACTCGTATCACCCTCCAAATAATCCTCACCGTAATTTGTCCCCAACCGATAAACATAGCCATTCTTTTTTACCACATAACTTTGATCATAACCCCCGCAACAACCAATATTTGACAAAAATCCTGTCTCCCCGGCCATTACAATCTTTTGACCGGGTAAATATGTTTGCAATTGACTGTCAGGAATCCGAAAGTAATCTACTAACCAATCCTCCAAATTCTTGCCTTCGTCTTCATATACATACAAAAATATATTTCTCTTTCCTTTTGGATAATCATCGATATCATCCCTTTCCTCCTCAGTTAGACCGGCCAAATATTCATTGCAACCCTCTTTATTCAATTGAGTTTTGCAATCATACTCAAATATCTTTTTGTCCCAGCCCGGATCGGAAAACTCCACTTTAAATATTTCCTTGGGATCTGACATATAATCTTTAGGCTTATCAACCTTTTTCCAGTTACTTGGATAATCAAAACTAAATTTGTATTGTTCGCTACTAAAAGTCTGCCAACTATCAGGTTCCGGCATCAACTCCAATTGATACCAAGAATCATCAACCAAATTATCGTTCCCCGATTCAACTGTATTGGTTTTTTCAGCAACATCAACTTCCAGCATTGACAATCTCTGATCAATTTTTTCCAATTTTTGTCCCAAATCTTTGTTACTCGCATAATATAACCCCAAACCAACCCCACCCAATATCAAACAAAAAATCAACGAAACCAACACACTCACGACTATATTTTTAATCATAATTGCTCCAATAAATATATTGATTATTCATGATTATACTTCGACTTATTGTATTCCTCTTTCAATCTGAAACACTCCTCCAAATCCACATCATACAAATTGGCTAAAGCCAAGACATAATACAAAACATCATACAATTCCTCATCCAACGTATCCTTTATCTGCCCGGTATCCGCCAATCGGGATTTTTCTTTTTTAAAATCAACCTTCCTAATCATCTGAGACAGCTCCCCCACTTCTTCAACCAATTTCATCAAATATGAATGTTTCCGATCCGGTTGGAAATCATTCTTTTTAATATACTCACACAATTCTTTCAAAGTCATACTTACCTTTTTTTATTTAACAGATAACTATTCAACCCCCAAAACTTTGGTTCAAAAGATTAATAAACTGTCTCTCACGACTATCTATCACGTTATCGTCGCATACATGATTGGCAAATTCATCCATTCCATCCAAACCCCCAAAATCACGAAATACCTCATCAGCCGCCGCCCGCATATCATCAGTTGAATTCAACTGACCAATAGCAAACAATGCGCTAGGGAGATATTGCCTCAAATTATCACAATCAGTTACTTCGGAATTCAACTCTTCATCAGTCATCGGTGTCAAATAGGCATTTATCAAACCCAACAAACGACGTTGAAACTCCGCATCACCCAATTCATGACGTTGCGCTTCCAGTTCCCGCCACCTTCGATACAATTCTCTTGCCCGCTGTCGCCACGTACTCCCCTCCAGATTAGGATCAAAATTTTGGGCGGCCGAATTTCCTCTCGACTCCTGCCCCGCTCCCACATTATTTCCAGTTGCACCCCCGGCTTCCGTAGGAGGAGGAGTTTGTCTTCTGATTACAATAACCGTTCGACCACCATAAACCCACAACGGACCCTCCGGCACATCTTCTTCGTCCAAAAGTTCATGTCTTTCCGTAACCTCGTCCACAATAATCACATCTCCCTCATCCGTCCAACCGGAATCACCACCTTCCGTTCCAAAACCAGTTCCCTTAACCACATGCAAACCATGATTTGTTAGAACATTATAATAATTACCTGCCTTCACCGGTTTAACCGCATGATATCCATTACCCTTCAACTGAACAACATATACTCCCTGATCGGAAATTCTTATTTGAGCGATTGAATTTTTATCCAAAAACATCATCCCAAAATCCCCAAAATCCAACGCCGCTTCACTATCATGCGTTTTTACCCAGGTATAACTTTTTAAAGCCTGAATATCATCAGACAGATTTTGATAATTTGATTGATTAAAAGGACGATACTCGATCAGATCTTTTTTTCCGATGACCGTAAAATCTCTTGTATTTTCTATCGCCACCCCACCCAAACTACAAGCGGGAAGAACCAAGGCCATAACCAAAAAAACCAGGGAAAATAACACCTTCTTCATAATTTTTTATTTTTAAAAAATATACACCAAAATAATTATATCAAAACCAACAAATTCCTATTTATTACCAAAAAGGCTTTTTTTATTTTTCTCCAACTCATTCATCAATTCCCACCAAATTTCTTCAATCACCAACGATTTTTTCACTTTCTCATCTTTGGTTCGCAACATTTCCAAATTCACCCCTTTTTTCCGCCAACTTCTGCCATTATCCAAAAATATATTCATCACCGGCAAAATCTTATCCAAAGCATATATAAATTTTGACTCCTCGTCGGCTTTTTTTTCGTAATCAAAAATAATCTGATTTATCTTTAGCATTTCAGGAAAATTACTGGCAATTCTTTCTGCCGCCTTCTCTTCTCTTTCTTTTTTACTATCTTTCAAAGTCTGATCAGTTGTAAAAAAATAAGTATCACCCGCATAAACTTCCACCAAATCATGCACAATCGCATATTTCAAAACCATATCCAAATCCAATTTTAAATTTTTTGCATCAATCAAATACCAGGCCACCAAAGCCAACTGAAAACTATGTTCGGCATCATTTTCCTGACGATCTTCCCCATTGACCAACAACACCCGCCTCACCTGCTGAAACTGATGCGTAAACTCCACAAACTTCAATAATTTTTTTAAAGTCATAATTTTTTCGCTTAACCAAAAAAAGCGAGGTAACATAACCCCGCTTTTTCCAATAAATATATCAAGCGATTTACTTCTTAACAGTCTGCCACAAACTAAGCAAATTCCCTTCCGTATCCTTGAAATAAACGATAAAACCCATATCTCCAACAGGCGTTTTTTCTTTCACGATTGTCCCACCCTCTGCTACCACCTTCAAAGCGGCCGCATCAATATCTTCCACATCAATCGCAAAACTCACTGTCTGAAATACACCTTTGCGCATTGCCAATCCACCATTGATCGCACCAGCTTCCTTTGGCATTCGCTGCTCATCCATCTCCATCGTATGAGCCATCACATAATCCATCTCAGGCATATCCACCAGATTCCACCCAAACGCACTTTTATAAAACTTCATCGCCCTAGCCTTATCGTCCATCGGAATTTCGAAATGCACCACTTTATCCATATCTTTTTAGGTTAATAAATAAATTATCTATACATGTATTATACCAAAAATTACTTCAAACTCTCCAACACCCGATCAATCGTATTTCGAAACCAAAAAGTATAGTCATTGGGATTATTTTTAATATCCTCCAATAAATCATTAACCCCAATCCATTTCCACTCATCTGCCTCAGCCGGATCAGGATTAGCGTCACCATCAAAATTTCCCAACCAAATATGGTCCACTTCTTTTTCCGTCAGATCATTGCCCACTTCAGCTGAATATTTATATACAAACAATTCTCTCATCGGACAATCAAAACCCATCTCTTCGTGCAAACGACGATGTACTGCTTCTTCCATCTCTTCTCCCCAAACCGGATGGCTGCAAGTCGTATTTGACCACAAACCCGCCGAATGATATTTTGTCATCGCCCTTTTTTGCAACATAAATTCACCTTTAGAATTGAAAACAAAGATCGAAAAAGCACGATGCCACTGCCCACCATTTTGATGAGCTTTCAATTTGTCTTCTTTTCCAATAATCTGATCATTTTCATCTACCAAAATAATTTCTGACATATTTTTGCCTTAAAAAATAAACATTTTTTTATTAAACTACCACACATTCATTAAAACAATTCACAAATATTATTCAATAACACTATTTCTCTCTTTGACTATCAATGCCAATTCCTCAACTATATAGTCAATCAACTCTTTTGATTTAAGCTCATTAATTTTTTTATCATGATCCCAGTCAATACCCGGATTTGAATTTCCCTCAATAAAATACAAATTGCCATTGTTACTCCGAATAAAATCCAAAGCATACAAAAAATGACTAAGATCAAATTGTATCTCCAATTTTCTGATTATTTTTTTAGTCATAGCCAATACGTCCCGAGGTATAGCATCTATTGGCATATAAACCAAATTTCCTCCCTGATGTTCGTTGCATTTAAAATTACCTCTTTTGGCAATTCGGATATACGTCTGAATAATTTTACCGTTTAGTACTATCACTCTCAAATCAATTAAACCACCATATTTTCCAACCACAAATCCCTTATCACAATTGATAAACGATTGGAGTACATAAGATAAATTTTGTTTTCCTTTTTTATCTAGTTCATGTCTTTGTTTGATTTCATCAAAACTAAATTTATCAAAATCAACTTTATAAATTTTAAAACCTCCCGCCCCAGTTTTATCTTTCAAAACATAATCATTTTTAAAATCGATTTTGTACTTGTGTTTGTTTAATAATTTGTCCAACTTTTTTTTAGCTAAAATTATTTTTTGTCTCGACGTATCAGATATTTCTACCGTAGGTATAGTACATTCCTCAAAATATTTATAAGTATTCAATTTGTTCGAAAAAATATTTTTTATTTTTTCATCATTAAATATATAAACAGCTTCGGATGACACTAGAAGCTTTAACTTGTTTTTTTGTTCGATATTTGACGGCGTAAATTTATCAAAGATAACTTGAGAATACGCCTGACCATAGTTTCTGATCCACTTTCCATTGTATGTCCAAAAACTTTTAAAAAGACCGGGGCCAACAATATCTTTTGAAGACACAAATGCGGCCTCGATTTTCATCTTTTTACATTTTGACAAAAAATACTGATAACTATCATTGTACTCACTACGTCTTCCTTTAGCTGAAAATGGAAATTTTTCACCATAATTTTTATCTCCGGCACTATGAGCACTGGACTCCGAATAAAGAACAACCAAATCAAACATCTTTGTCGCAATTCTCATATTTCGCCATTTATAAAATCAAACAAATCACATAACCTCGATTCAACACGTATTTCCAATACATTATAACAATATTTCCAACCAACCCCCTCAACTAAATATTTCTTAATAAAAATAAAAAACAATCACAATCAAATAACAAACAACATAAAAAAATAATTTATGCTAAGATTAAACTAAATCAATTATTATTTAACAAACAAACAATGGAAAAAAAGACAAACAAATCCAATGTTATCAAGTACGCCGTCATCGGCGCCAGCCTAGCCGGACTAGCCGCCACCGCTTATTTTCTTTTCGGGCCAAAAGGCAAACAAAACCGACAGCACATCAAGGCCTGGGCTGTCAAAATGAAAGGTGAAGTAATTGAAAAATTGGAAACAGCCCGCGAAATTACCGAACCAATCTATCACGAAATCATCGATTCCGTCGCCAAAGATTACAAAAAAAGCAAAAAAGCCAGTCAAGAAGAAATTGACGCCATAGCCGACGATCTCAAAAAACACTGGAAATCTATGAGCAAACTAGCCATCTCTGCCAAAAATGAAATAGCCAAAGATGCTTCTCGAGTCTCCAAAACCGCCAAAAAAAGCCTGACCAAAAAAAAGTAATCAACAATCAAACAAACAAAAAAAGACCAAATCAACTTGGTCTTTTTTTAATGAAAATAATATTTATCTATATTAAACATAATTTTTATTTTTCACAATCAATCACCCAAATGCAAAACCAAAAAAATCACCAATTTACATCCCCTTCACACCCCGAAAAATAATTTCTTTTATTGTCCTATTCATTTTTTCTTTCGAAATTTGTAAAGAAAACACTGACCAATCTAAACCCATCATAGCCAATAAAGAAAATATGGATACAATTATCCCCTCCGCTTCCAAATCACCAGCGATGTTATTCCTCTTCTTTTCAACAGCAATAATCCCTTTTACAGACTCCACATAAAAATCTTTTACTTCATTTAACCTTTTATTCCATCTATTTTTCAAATACCCCATTTGATTCAATATCATCATTCCAACATTTCGATACTTTTTAAAAAAAACAAAATGGCATTCAATCAATTCTCCCAATTTATCTTTGCTATCAGCATTTTTTGCAATTACTACAATTTCCTCCGTTAATCTCGACAAACCCCTCTCTATCAAAGACAAAAATAACTCCTCCTTATTTTTAAAATAATAAAAAATAGTTCCCTTGGCCACTTTTGATCTAAGTGCAATTTCATCCAATGATGCTCCATCATATCCCCTTTCGCCAAACACCTTAGCCGCTATTTCATAAATTTTTTCTTTTTTATTTATTTCTTTCACCACAATAAACCTCCTATATTTCAATCAACGGATAAATATCGCTAACCTTTATTGTCTTTTGTGACCATCTATTTTTTAACCACAAAAAACAACCAAGAAACAAAACAATAGCAATCAATTGTCTCATAAGGATTTCCATATTCCCCCCCAACATCAATATCCTCAGACCACGCACCGCGTAGGGCATTGGCGTTACCACACTAAAGAACTGAAAAATATTATCAGAAGACAATACCGGAAAAGTTCCCGAACTGGAAGTCAACTGAATTACCAAAAAAATAATACCCAACAATTCACCTATCTTTCCAAAAAAATACGACAATAAAGACATAATCGCCATGAAACTCCAAGAAACCAGAATACCAAACACCAACATTTCTCCTAAATATTTTACATCCATTCCCAAACCAAAAACTAAAGCCAAAATTAAGACAACTGTTTGAATACCACCTATCATTGCCAGCATAGCAAATTTTCCTAAAGTAACCGACCAAGGATCTACATTCAATACAATCATTTTTTTATCCTTGACCGAAAACAATAAGCTAGCAATCAAGGATCCCATCCATAAAGCCAAAGGGATAAAATATGGAGCCAATCCCTCTCCATATGTTTTACTACTATCAACTGAAACATTATTTGATACTACTGGTTGTTCGGCAATTTTCATCAATTTCTCAATTTTTTTGTCATTAATTTTATTTTTTATTTCCTCTACACCACTATTCAACTCATCACTCAACGTTTCTGCTCCAACACTAGCCTGTCTTAAACCACTCGCCAGCTGACCACTGCCATCGGCCAATCGCAACATACCATTTTTTAATTCACCACTCCCCTCATATGCTTCAAACAAACCATCGTCAAATTGAGTACTACCATCCTGTAAAAAACCCAAACCATCGCTCAAATCACCACTACCATCATACAATCTATCCATCCCATCACTCAAACTATCCGCTCCATTACTTGCGCTGGATATACCATCGTTCAACCGCAACATACCTTTATCAATATCATTCAAACCATCTGCCAATTCACTGCTACCGTCAGCAATCTGTTTCTGTCCATCAACAAATTTATTCTTCTGCTTTACTAAATTATCAACTGTTCCGAAAATTTCTTTATCATACTTTCCTATCTTCGAACCAAATTTTTGCATAGCCCTAACAAATGGGTCTAATTCCTGATCAATAGTATCAACTTTGTTATACATTTCATTTGCTCCAGCCGCCAAATCCTGGGATCCACTTTCCGCCTGATCAACTCCGTTTTGTAATTTTTCGCCACCGTTTCGCAAGTCTTTCAAGCCAGCACTCAACTGTTCACCACCATCACTAGCTGTTTCCAAACCTGATTTCAACAGATCACTACCATTTTTGGCTGTAGAAATACCGTTATCAATTTTTTGATAATTCCGCTCTAAAAGGCCCAAACCACTTTGCAAATCAGTTACACCAGAAACCGCTTTGTCCAGATTTTCCTTCAATTGCTGCGAACCATGATCAAGAGTCTGTAAGCCCGAAGACAATTCCGATGCTCCTTCTCCAGCCATAGATAATTTTTTCACCACTTGTCCTACCTTTACCCCCACCTCTTCAGCCATTTGTTTCGATATTTGTTCATTGACATTCTGATTCAAAACCGCCATCACATTACGAAAATAAGTCGTAAAAATATAACTCGTTGAATCTTTTGTCTGCCACTCAATACTTGCCTGCTTAGGATCATCCGAATCTACCGACAAAATCTTCTGGCTAAAATCACCAGGAATATAAACTACCGCATAATACTCTTGATTATTCAAACCATCAACTGCACTATTTTTTTTCTCCTCCTGCCAATCCAATACTTTTTTATCCATAATCCCATCAACAATCTGCTGACCAAAATTAACCTCTTCATTTTTATACCACGCGCCTTCATCTCCATTTACAATTGCCACCGGCACATTTTTCATATTGTCATATGGATCCCAAAAAGCCCATAAATACATAAATCCATATACAAGAGGTATCAATATTACTGCCAATAACGAAGCCAGTTTTAGCTTATCACTCCTGATGATTTTCAAATCATACTTAAAAATATTCCAAGCATTCTTAATCATTTTCTTCCCAAATCAATTAATTTGGCTTCCATCCAGACAACTTCCCTTTTATCCCTCGTGGTAAAAACAATCAATTTATTTTCATTTACCGACTTCAACTTCGTCCAAAATTTTTCTTTATCTTCCACGTTTAAATCGCCCGCTGGTTCATCCAAAAAAATTAACCTTGGATTACCTACCCAAGCGCAAATTGTACCCAGTAAAGACCGCACCCACAAATCACAATCATCTACCAAAGTATCGATATATTTTTCAATTCCCAATTTTTCCAACACCAACAACCAATCCTCCCTGTTAAATAACTCCCCTTTCGCCAAACAAACCAACTCAATATTTTCTCCCAAAGTCAGTTCATATATTAATTCATTCACTTTTTTTATCTCACCAATTCCTACCATCTTTTTATATATATCCAAATATCTATAAATATCTTTACCATCAAAATAGACCGAACCGCCATCCGGTTTGAGACAACCAGCCAGACACATCAATACTAATCTCAGCTCTTCACCACCCAAACCGTAGATTGCCAAATTACTATCAAATTCTGTCAAAAATGAACAATCAGAAATAATCTTTTTTTTCCAAGATCGGATTGTTATATTATTTACCTGCAATTTCATAATATATTCGTACTGACTAGTCAGTACAATAATAGAACAACTCAATATCAAAGTCAATAACAAAAAACACAGTATAAACCGTGTTCTCAAAAAAAGCTGCACATAATACAAAAAGTTAGAACCTATTTACCGACAACAAACAATCATCCAATATTTACATATATTACCCATCCATAAAAGATAGACCAGATTTTCATCAACATCAATATATCCACAATACAAAGACACAACCCGAAAACATAATAAAACCAAATAAATAATCAGCAACTACACCCTTGTCTCCCCTCATAGCCGAAATAGGTTTGAAAAAAATAAAATACATCGACAAAAGAAATAAAAAAATAGAAAAAACAAACAAATAAATAAACAAAATACTATCACTCAAATTCAACAACAACACAAAAAAACTAATTCCCAAAACCCCAATTGAAACCCCCAAAAACGGATAGAATAACCAATGATCATAATCAACAAATTCTTTTTCTTCTTTTATTACTTCAACTGATACATTTTTCCTTATATTTGATTCAATTTCTTCAAAATTATCTTCAAAACCACCAAAAAACATTTTCTTATTATCTTCTAACCACAAATATATTTCTCTTATGCCTCCACTAACTCTTCTCTTGATTCCAATTACTTTGATATCAGAAAAATAAATACGTTGAATATCATTATCATTGATTCTTTCAATATACTTATCATTTATATACAACTTGGTCTTTGATAAAGATACAAGAAACCACCAAGTCAACCAAAAAACACACAAAACAGTTGCAATGATTAAAAAAACGCCCCACCAAGATATACATAAATCAAATATATAAGAAGCTAAAACAGTCCCAACTAAAATACCAATTATTAAAACTGTGAAAGCTTTCTTTCTTCTAGATATTTCACTTTGAGAAACAAAATATTCCATAATATTATTTAACATCATCACCAAAACAAAAATAAAAAACACCAAATCAGCGTGTTTTCAAAAAAATTCCACGCAACACACCATGCTAACATCTTACTCATGACCAGAAGCTAGCTACCTCACACCTTTGCTCACCAATTCAATTTATCAAATTCAACTAATTGAAATTATATATTTAATCAAAAATTGTAAATAATAAACTCCTGATAAAATAAAAATTGTCGCGACTATATAACGCAACCATTTTTCAACCTTTTGTATCACACTAAATGTCGAACCAACAACTTGCATACTGCAAACAATAAGAAACGAAAAAACAATTACCGGTAATCCCGTACCCAAAGCAAAAAGTAACGGCAATAACAACCCGCCCATTGACTTAATAGTCATAGGAACAAGTACTCCAAAAAATAAAATGCCGCTATAAGGACAAAATGTCAAAGCAAACAACATACCTAGGGCCAACGACCCTAAATATCCTTTATCTGGAAGCCATAATTTTATTCTTTCAACCATCTGACTATTTTTAAAATTAACCTCTATTACCCCAAACATAATCAAACCGATAGCAATCAAAACCGGACCCAACACCATGTCACCCCAACCTTGAAACACACTGGAAATTTGGAAAGAAGAAAAACCAAAATAAATCAAAATTGCCAACAAGGTATAACTTATGCCTCTACCCAAAGTATATAAAAATCCGGACAAAATTGTATATTTAGGGATTTTAATATCCTTAGAAATAAATGCAACAGCTGTAATATTAGTCGCCAACGGACAAGGGCTGATCGATGTCAAGATACCCAGCAAAAAAGCCGAAAGAATCGGCAAATTGTAATTATCAATTAAAGTATTTATCAAATCCATACTACTTACCCAACAAGTTGTTCAATTTTCCTTTTAAATAATTTTTAAATTTTGTTTCATCATGAGTCAAACGCCATACATTGAAATCTTCAAAAATTTGATCCTTACCATCATAAATAGCATTTAAAAATAATGATGAACCACTAGCTTGAAATTTTTGTGCAAGCAATTTATTTTCTGGTGAATCTATATTAATCTCCCTATATTCAATTTTGTCATCAAGCAATTCTGATTTGAAATATTCATCGACAGTTTCTCTCGCCAACTTGCCAATTGCTATACAAGTCACACACCGTTGAGTTGAGTGAAATAAAAATACTTGGACTTTTTCAGCTTTTGATATTGTCAATAATTGCTCTTGATTAACTATTTTTTTACCGTCAACTTGATTATTTGCCATTACTCCATACACCCCCCATCCTACCAACAATATAATCAACCCCAATAATAAATAATTTATTTTATTCATATTCTTTCATCAAATAATCACATTAAATAAATATCCTATCAAAATTATTCCCAACCCAATAATAGACGCAAAAATAATGATCAATTTGGTTTTCATTACTTTTTTCAAAATCATAAACTCCGGCAAAGACAACGCTGTCACCGCCATCATAAATGCCAACGTCGTTCCCATCGCTACTCCCTTTTCCGTCAATGCGCTGACCAACGGTATCACCCCTGCAGCATTTGAGTAGAGTGGTATTCCGACCACCACCGCTAAAGGTACTGCATACCACTTATCAGCCCCAGCATAACTGGCCAAAAAATCAGCCGGGACATAACCATGAATCCAAGCCCCAACTCCAATACCAATCAAGACATACGGCCACACTTTTTTGAGAATATCCCAAGTATAGTCTTTGGCATATTCAATTCTTTCTTTAAAAGACATTTCAGGCAAATCAACTTTACCTTTAACAACATTCTGATACACAAAAGACTCGACTAGATTTTCTACTTTCATGCGACCAATAACAATTCCGGAAAAAATCGCTATCAATAAACCACTAAATATATAAATCAAGGCAATTTTCCAACCAAACAATCCAACCAATAATACTAAAGCCACTTCGTTAATCATCGGTGAGGCTACCAGAAAAGAAAAAGTAACTCCTAGCGGCACACCAGCTTGCACAAATCCTAAAAATAAGGGAATAGCCGAACAAGAACAAAACGGGGTAACAATACCCAAAACAGAAGCAATAATATTACCGGTATAATTATTTTTATGTGAAAGAATTGTCCTAATTTTTTCCGGTGGCAAATAGGACCGGACAATCGACACCAAAAATATAATCACCGATAACAAAATATATATTTTAATAGTATCGAAAATGAAAAAATTAATTGCACCCGCCAACAAAGTATTTGGCACCAAGTCAAAAACAGTATAGGTAAGCCAATTAGCAAAAAGTTGTATTGGATAAAATATGTCCAAATTAATCCTCCATATTCTTCATTATCAATTCTTTAACCTTATCTCTATCAGAAACAAATCCGATCATAACCGGTCTACCATCAATCGCCAATACCGGACTTTGCATAACTCCCATTTCAATAATTTTTTGTATATCGGAAATATATTCAACTTTCAAATCCAAATTCAACTCCATCACTATCTCTTTCGTCATCTCGTACATTTTTTTACAACTCGGACAGCCTGAGCCCAATACCTCAATTTTTTTCATTTCTTATTCTCCTAAAAAATAATTTATCTCGCCTTTTAATTCATTTAATTTGTCTTTGTTTAAAAAATATATTTTCTTCACTCCTTCTCTTCTAAAATCAATTAATTCAACTTCTCTTAACACTTTCAAATGATGTGACACCAAATTTTGCTTTAAATCCAAATGTTCAAAAATTTCACAAACACATTTCTCACCGTTTTTCAAAAAACACAATATTCCTAACCTATTTTTATCCGACAATACTTTTAATACCCCACTTAACCAATCCAATTTTTTATTTGCCAAACATTTCATATATTAAAATTATATCAATCTATATTGATATACTAACACAAAACATCTCTAAAATTTAAGGTATCAAAAAAACACAGTATCAAACTGTGTTTTCAAAGAAAAACTTCGCACAATACTAGAAATTCGAACCCATTTTATGACTATCGTGCAATTATCCCACCACCCTAACTCAACAATTCAATTAATTATCTTCAACAAATTAAAAGCAATAATTATTGGAGGTTATTTTGCTATAATTGTTATAAATTACAATATAACTATTCCTAAAAGTATTAGATGAAAAAATTGTTTAAAAAAAATCGTCTCGAGGCTTTGACTGATGGTATTTATGCTATTGCCATGACTTTGTTGGTCTTGAATGTGGATGTAGAAAAAATTACCGAGGAAGTAAATAATGTTGGTTTGTCAAAAACATTGGTGTCAATGTGGCCTGTGTTTTTTAGTTATTTTTTGGGATTTTTCTTGTTGGCGACTTTGTGGTTGGTACACTATCGACAATGTCGTCGCATCAAATATGTAGATGAAAAATATGTGTGGATCAATATGTTAGGGTTATTATTTATTTCGCTGATTCCTTTTTCCACTTCCTTGATTAGCGATTATGGAAACTTGTTGGTCGCGGCCATATTTTTTCATATCAATTTGTTGTTGGCGGGATTAGTCTTTTTCTGGCAGTGGACATATATTAGTAGCAAAAATGAGCTACTGGTTGAATCTATTGATGCAAAAATAATCACCAAAATGAAATGGAGAAATTTATTATTGCCAATTACATCGGTGATTGCTATTGCTGTGGCTTTAGCATCACCCGGTTGGAGTATGGCTATTTATATGTTGATTATTCCAATAAAAAGATTCTTTTTGAAGTCTGATGATTAGAAAATACAAAAATTTATTTTGTATAAATATTTTCAATTTTCTGATAAACAATATTTGAAATATTAAAAAAAGAAATCTTTATTGCTCTTAATTCGAATTTTATTCATAAAAAAGGCATAGTTTTAAACTATGCCTTTCAAATCGCGCAATACACGATACTCAAACCCGTTTATAGGTTACAACTTAATACCCACCCATTAATCACAATTAATATAACTTTATCAAATACATCAACAACACTCCAAATACGAAACTAACCAATGCAATTATAAAAGTTTTTTTAGACATAAAAAATAATTATCAAAATATTTCAAATATTTTAAACTTGATTTTTATTATATTAACCCAAACAAAAAAACTCAGTCATAAACTATGCTTTCAAAAACAAAACTTCACGCAATACACAAAGTTAGAACTTGCATTATAAATACTACCTAATAATATCAAAACCGATAAATTTGTTCACACAACCACCAGTTTCAAACAATGATCCATTTACATACAAACGACTGACACTACATTCAGGAGTCACTCCACAAATCCAATTCGGCCTCCATTCACAATATAATTTTGGTTCATATTCCAAAAACAACCTATCTATAATAAAAAAAATAACGAGCAACAAAAAAATAATTAAATAAATTTTATATTTATTATTCATTAAGTTTTTTAATTTATTATAAATAACTACTACAAGCATAACAAAAAAGTTCAAACCATAAACAAATTCGAACTTCGTGTCAAAAACTCCGCACAATAGATGATGCTAGAACCGCTTTACCAGTAACTTACATCATCACCTACTAATTGTTCAACTGTTTTACCAAAACATTTTTTATCTTTTCCAAAAGCTCATCTGGTATCACAAAACTCTTATTGGTTTTATAATTATGCCCATAAAACTCATCCTTAAATTCAACACCCTCAAACAACTTCGATGATTTATAACGTGGTATAAAATGACCATGAAGATGACGAGTATCATTACCCAGAAAAGCATAATTGAACCAATCAGCTCCAAAAACTATTTTATTAGCCTCTCTCAAATCAAATAAAATTTTAAATAGCTCTGTCTGTTCATCTAAAGTCGCATCAGCCAAATCAAGAGCATCTATTCTCTTGCACCAGACCACACAACGACCAAGATAACTTTGATTGTTCGCAATATATACTCCCCAATATTTATAATCCCTAATCAAAAATTTTGAGTAATCTTCATCTGTCATATATAACCTCCATTCTATTATTTTTATCATCAAAATCCATTGTAGCAAATTAAAAAAAGCGCGCCCAATAAGCACGCTTCAAAAAAAACTAAACTCCGTACAATACATAACGTTAGAACCAATCTATTAGTTTCAACTTAATTACCCCACGCCCTTAATCGCTAATCATTCTTTCCAAATTTCAAATTAACCACTTCTTTAATCACATCTCCTTTTTCTGTATCCAACACTAACGAAAGCGAATCTACCTTTATTTTTCTTTTAAAAGACCTACCAATAAGGTACTTTTTTGCCTTTTCAAAACCCTCCTTATTCAAATCTTTAAAAGCCAAGGTCATATGAAAATTATCTTTGTGAATAACATATCTGTGTTCATACTTATTCAAAATCTTAGCAAGTTTCTCAACATAATTACGCAAATCATCATTTACTACAACATCAACATAGACAACATAGGGTTCACAATGAAACGCTTCCGCCCCAGCCCAATCATCCATATAACCAAATCCATCAAATTCTATCTCAAAAACAGATTGAGTTTGCGTAAAATCATTCAATTCTTGAATTAATTTCTGCAACTCCTCATCTTCTACCCACAAAGCCTTCCCAACCGTCACATGGGGTCGCCACTCATCCAAAGAAGCTCTCGCTCCAGTTATTTCGAATAATTCATTCTGCAATATTCTGACTTCATCTTCAAAATCTTTATTAAAATACGTCACCACTGGATAAAGTTTTTTATTCATAAACAAAAATTATTTTATCTTAGACAACAATTCATTTACTTTTTGCATACCAGAATCAACTGACAATACCAAATCAAATACCTCTTTGTAACAATCTAAATTTTTCTCAACGTCTTCATTTAACCAACCAATCTTGATAATATTTTCAAAATTGAGTGAATTGGCCATCTTGGCATCATCCAAAGTGTCACCCAAAAGCAAAATATTTTTTCTATCTTCGATCTCATTATAAAAATTAAAGCTATCATATCTTACTTCTGCTTTATTCATCGTATGAACCACTGACTCCTAAATACCAATAGCCTTACCATGTCTTTCAAATTTAAAAAAATTAGAAACTACATACACTCTTTCTTTTAAACAACCTTCTTTCTTTAAATATAATTCAATCAAATCTCCCCAAGCCGCTGACACAATAATTAATGGAATTTTGTTAACCGACAAATAATCCACAAAACTGTCAAATCTATCTCTAAAATTAATCTCATAGTTATCTACTAAATCTTTCAACATATCTTTATTGAACCCCGCCTTGACCATTATCCTCATCTGCCGACGATAACAGTCAGACAACGCTTCAATCTTTTCCCTTTTCTTAAACTTATTATCTGCCTCAATTATTTTATACTTTAGATACAAATCTTCTATCTCTTCTGAAATTTTTCCTTGAAACACCTCCAACCCTCTCATTAACCGTCCAGGAGACATCTTATCCCCTTCACTGTCAAAAGCTTTAGTCAAAGTCCGATCAAAATCCGCCATTACCAATAAATCATCTTTTCCTCCTAAAATCATTTGTTCAACTTTAAAAAGATAATTATCTGAAATTACGATATTATTCATTTCAATAAAAAATATATGAAATCAAAGAATAAACAATAGCAACTTAATCATAACAAAAAAGTTCAAACTAAAAAGTTCGAACTTTGTCTCAAAAAAACTCCCCCTCATTGACATGTTTCGAACTAAATATTATTCAGAGATTATTTCTTTATACAAATTATCCAATTTTCTTATTGCACTGACAAGCGCCTCTTCAGCTCACAATTTTAGTATAACAAAATCAAATAAACTATTTTAAAAATTTTACTTTCAAAACATAATAGCAGAAAATATAACTGAATTATCAAATATGTAATGCATTATGAACTACGAAAAATATGAAGGAAAAATCTGGAAATTGGTCCAGTATATATATGAACAGTCTCAAATCACATCTTCAAATGATTATATCCGCATTGAGCCGGAGTCTCTTGCGCCCTTTTATCAAGAGTTTCATCTCTTGATAAAAAAATTATCCCAAGATAATGAACTATTCAAAATACATTCAATCGAGTATAGAAGTAAAAATTCATATGATCCTTACGA
>DAIRGB010000079.1:0-3437 GCA_036794765.1 Patescibacteria group bacterium
AACATCGGCAAGCCGATAATAATCGCCGCCAAGCTGACAAACAGAAATAGTATCGATATTATATCCAAATCCTTGGGATCAAATTTTTTGTTCATGTTTTTCTTTAATCTAAACTATCCAATATTTCCACAAAATTATTAAATAATCGATCAATTTTCTCTCTGTATAAACGATAATATTGATCATCATGCATATCGGTTCCCAGTTTTGTAATATCTATTTCTTCAAAATTCCACAGCGAAACACAATCGAATGTTGCCCACAACTCATTATTGTAAATCAAAAAAGAACAACCATTGCACGCTTTCCACAACCGTACCATGTTTCTTTGAGCTACCGCCGAAAATATCTGGTAAACTTTATCTTTTTCTATTCCCAGACTATCAACCAAATAAAAAGCATGATTAAATTCAATCATTTCCATTTCTGACATTTTATTCGTCGATCCGGCTAGTTTTTTCTTGGTAATATTTTTTATATCCTCATTCCACCAATCTTTTTTCATCCCCTGTAAAAATATATATCCGTTACAAATCTTTTGCTTCGTTTTGAAAGCAAGTACCAGTAACTGTTCGTCATTATAATATTTCTGCCCATTGTTTTTATTGTACTCAACTTTGTATTTAAAAATAGATTTCCAAAAAGGATAATTTTCAATTTCATTTCCGGCAAATCCCCACACCATATCCGTAAGTACCTGACCGGCATCTCCTTTTTGAAAAATCCCCGGATAAATATTCGCCATTTTTTTCCAACTTTCATCATTCTTAAATGCATTTCTATCCTCCATCCAACCGTTTTCTTGTGTCATCATCGACACCAGCATGTTTGAACATATCTTTTTGAATTCTTTTCTATGGTTAGCCAAAATTGAGTTAATAGCCAAATACCAAACAAACAAAAAAAACATGGCCCATGCCGCTAACGGAAAAATAGTTTCACCTGTTTTTCGTAACACAAAAAATGCCACCACTACGACCACCGCCAACAATAATATATTCATCTTTGTCCGAAAATAGCGTCGGACATTTACTGCATATTCCTGACGCTTTTCATCAACGAAATTATTCAGGGCAATATTTATTTTCTCAACCTCTTCTTTGGTTCCCGTCACCAACTCATCCCCCAACGGATTCCAATATTTTTTTGTCATATTTTTAACAAATTATTTCTCATCCAACTTCGAAAACCATTTTTGAACAATTATTTGTTTTCTTGCAATATCGTCAACATTTTTAATAATTAGAAGTGATTTTATTTTTTTGACTATATTTTTCGGCAAATCCCGATCAAGATGTTTAAAACCATAATCTTTTTTAAACGGACAAAATTTTATTCTCAACATTTTTATCAACGGCTCAATAGTCCACTTCAAATAACTATCATAAACTTCCAAAAAATTTTTTCGTTTCACTTTAACTCTACTTTGTTGCCTGAATATATCTCGAATATCATAAATGTCATTTGAGACCTCTTTTTCCCATTCTTCTTTATTCAATTTAGAAAATTTGATCACTCCCTTTTTGTCAAAAATCACCTTCGGCTGTTCGTGAGCAAATTCCTCGATAAAATTAAAATTTCTGCTATTCAATTGTATTCCAACTTCTATCAATAAAAACGGACTGCTATTTTTCAAATGAAAAACGTATTCCAAAATTTTCGGATGAGTATTTTTCTTGTCGCTCACCAAATCCAATTCTCCCATCAGCTCTAAAATAGTTTGCACTTTTTTTATTATCTTTTTTTCTGTTCCATCTTTAACATCAATCCAAATGTCCAAATCGGAATATTTATCAACCAATTCATTGGCATCCGCTCCTTCCAACCACATCGCCTGTACCGAATTGTCATTTTTCAATTCCTCCGCCAATTTTTTTATAACCAAATCTCGATCAATCATAGAAAAAAAATTAAATCATTCTTATTATATGTTTGAAAATTGAAAATTGAAAATTATTTAAAAAGCCCCCGACTGCTGGTCGGGGGCTCGAAAAAATCTCTTTATCACTCTATTCGATCTCTTCCATCTCCTCAGCAATCTCATCAATCGTTTTTGCTGTCGCAGGAGCTTCAATAGTCAGCGGTTGGTTGAAATTTTTGAAATACATTGTAAAATCAATCGTTGCATCAGTGGCTTCCATTATTTCATCCATCTCCACCGTCATTTTGTATGGCAACAAATCGGTTTTACCAATCCAAATCTCGCCTGTCAGATTTTCCGCATCGTCCATAGACGGATTGCGATAAGGGTTCAATTCGGGTGACAGCACTTGATCCAGTTCGTTGATCATCTGCTCCATCTCTGCTATGTCGATCATATAACGATAATGATAAACCGCTACACCTTCCACCGTCGTGTCGGCCATTATCTCGGAAACCTTCATGATTTGATATTTCTGATTGAGTTCTTTGATTTTTTCCTGTTGTTCCTCAGTCAATTTGTCCTGCCAACTACCCAATTCTTCATTAAACATTCCCAGGTCAAAATCCTCCACGTCCGTTTCCTTGTCCATCTTGATCCATTGATCATTGATCACATCCAAATACTTTTTGATCTCTGGGTTTGCCACCTCGCTTTGGTAATCGAGTTTCAAATAGTCAACATTGTCAATCGTGCGCCATTCCAAATCGCCGGTGTATTTTAAATCATTTTCGGTATTAACCAAATTGAAACCGATCAAAAAATATCCCAACGGATTATTGATGTTGTTTTCATCAGTTCCGCCGCTAAAATCAATATCCATATCGATTTTTTCGTCCTCGCTGGACATCTTGAATTCACCATTGTATTCCAAAGATTTTACTTCCGATAGATTTTCCGCCATTTCTTTCAGATTTTCCTGGGCTTCAAGTTTGCTCAATACCAAAATATTGTATTTCTTGGTCTGCAACGGCTCGACATCGGTTTCCCAACTGCGACGATATTGTAATTCAATTTGGGTTTTTCCCTCTTTCAAAGCTTTGAAGGTCCAATATTGCGGATTACCGCAACCGGTTAGATCAGCCGGACACTCGTCTCTGTAACCGGCTTCGTCGAGTTCGATAATATTTTTGTCAGGTTGGCCGATAACATCCCAGGCATAACCGGTGGTACCGTTTGAATCAAGCTCAAAAGTAAATTTTTCCCCGACGTTGGTCTCAATATTACTTTCATCATCAACTATTTTTGCAACTACTATAAAGCCGTCGTAATATCCGGCACACTGAGTATAAGCAATTTTCTCGCCCAGTTTATTGCCGCCGCAACCAAAAGCATCCAAAGAATCAGAAGAGCCTAACCACTGTTTGCCCTCGGCAACCAAGCGATAATATTCATAATATTCATCGCCGACCTCGGCCTTGATTGGAGCGGTCAAAGTAAATGAAAAACTGCCCGAACCTCCCGGTTTGACATTTTCTTCATTCAACATCGTCAAACGATTCTCGCTCAACCAGTT
>DAIRGB010000080.1:0-3419 GCA_036794765.1 Patescibacteria group bacterium
AGTTTTACCAGCTCATTGTGTTCCCGCTCCGGGAAAACAGGTTCAATGCTAAAGTTTGCAATATTGACGGGGGGAATTTTGTCCGGATTGAACCAAAAAAGAGTCGAGCAGTTGTCGTTAATAGCAGCAAAAATGGGACTCGCCTTTCAAATTCGTGATGATATTTTGGATATAATAGCCAATAATAATGAATGGGGAAAGAAAAAAGACCAAGATCTTTATGAAGGGAAATTAACTTCGGTGATTGTAAAAACTTTGGAGATAGCAAAAAAGAATGACCGTCATTGTCTTATTGCCTTATTAAAAAATCCTAAAAAAACCCAAAGAGATGTTGACCAAATGCAGGCGATAATACACAAGTATGGATCAATAACTGTTTTACAAGATATAGCAAACGACATAATAGATAAAATAAAAATATCCGGCAGAAAGATAATGCCGGATAATAGGTATAGAAAAATATTTTTTGAAATATGCGATTACTTGGTCAAACGAGAAAAATAGAAATTAAAAAATCTTTTGTGTATAACCAGATTTATTCCACAGAGATTGAGAGACTCGATATTTGATACGTAATACTTCAGAGAAAACTCGCCAGCCGTCTCTCCAGATGTTTACACTACCGTGTGGTTTGTCATACCAATCTACAGAGATTTCGGCAATTTGATATTCCAGAATCTGAGCCAAGACAAGGATTTCAATATCAAAGCCAAAACCGTTGATTGTTAATCGATTGAAAAGATCGTGGGCGGCTTTATGCGAGAATAATTTGAAGCCACATTGCGTGTCAGAAATATTAGCCAAAAGAAGAGAACGAATTAAAAAATTGCCAGCGCGGCCAAATAAAAAACGATACCAAGGCTGGGGTGTTTTTATACTTTTTGGTTGAAGATGTCTGGAACCAATTAAAACATCGTAATTGTTTTTTTGCGACCACAATTTATCCAATTCTGAAATCGGGGTTGCCAGATCGGCGTCCATGAAAAGTATCCAGCGACCACGGGCGGAATTGACTCCAGTTTTTACCGCTTGACCTTTTCCTTGGTTGTATCGATGACGAATTAAACGGAGGTTAGGAATTTGGTAAAAAAGACCTTGCACGACATCAATCGTGGTATCAGTACATCCGTCGTCCACGACAATTATTTCACTAAAATATGCTTGATTGGATAAATAACGCCAGGTTTGCTGAAGCGTTTCGGTAATGCGACCGGCTTCATTGTAGGCAGGTATGATGACGCTTAGTTCAATCTTTTTTTCCATGAAAATATTGGTTAGGAATTTTCATCATGGTAACATCAAAATATACTTTTGGCAAGAATTTCCAAAAAATATTGGGTTATTTTGATTGTATTTTTTTGATAAGTTCTTCTACTCTCTGCGCCTTGATAAGTGTTTGATCAGGGAAAAATGATAATTGCGGAATATATTTGATTTTTAGTTTTTGACTTAAATGTTTTCGCAACTTGGAGGCTTTTTCATTGAGCAAGGAAACAATTTCACTGGAATTATCTTGTTTGGCCTGGGTTGATAGAGAAGAGATGTAGATTCGAGTATTTCGCAAATCTGGCGATGTTTTAACATACATAATTGATATTAGACCCAAAGAAGATCCAAATTCTTTTAAAAAAATTTCTTGCATCAGATCACGGATTTGGTCATTTATTTTGGGGAGTCGATCATTCATATGCTCATTATTTTATGATAAAAAAACGAGAGGTTTGCGGCCTCTCGTGATTCTTTTTAACGTTTGGAGAACTGTGGAGCCTTACGAGCTCTCTTTAGGCCTGGTTTCTTTCTTTCTTTCATACGTGGATCGCGTGTTAATAATCCTGTTTTACGCAAAATAGAACGATTGTCGGCAGAATATTCTACCAAGGCCCTTGCAATACCGAGACGAATAGCACCTAGCTGAGAATATTGTCCACCACCACTAATCTTGATGGAGATATCAAATTTGTTGTTGGTACCAGTCAGTTCGAAAGGTTTAAAAATATTTGACTGCCAATTGTTTAGAGAAAAATATTTATCAATTGGTTTGTCGTTGACTAAAATTTTACCAGTTCCTTGATACAATCGGATATTGGCGGAAGCCGTTTTGCGGCGACCGACGGTTTGTATATATTTACCTTTGAATTCGGTTTCGTTGGACATCTAAATATAATTAACAATTAATAATGAGAAAGTATGAAAAGATTGTCTAATTGATTTTATTGTTGAAATTGAATTCCTTGATGAGGATGTTCGGCACCGGGATAAATACGAAGTTTCTTAAGCATTTTTTTGGCCAGTAGAGATTTGGGGAGCATTTTGCGAACAGCGTGAAAAATGGCCCATTCCGGTTTTTTTGCTTGAACTTCCTTGAAAGTGATTGTTTTCAGATTGCCAATGTATCCAGTGAAATGATGATATTTTTTTTGTTCGGCTTTGACGCCGGTCAATTTGATGTCTTTGGCATTGATAATAACAACGTTATCGCCAGAATCAAAAATGGGAGTAAAATTGGCTTTATGTTTACCCATCAGCAATTGGGCAACTTTTACCGATAAACGACCAAGTACTTGGTCTTTGGCGTCGATAAGATGCCAAGTGCGAGCTTTTCGGTCGATTTTGTAGTTTGTGAGTTTCATTGTATTTGATTATGGGTAATAGATGGCAGGTACTTTGATTTGTAAAAAGTTTAAATAAATTCTATCAGTATCATGGGAGCATTGTCGGCTACTCGATTGCGAGTTTTGGTGAGACGAGTAAAGCCACTGGAGCGATCTTTATATTTGGGACCATAAACTTCCATCAACTTTTTTACGGCAATTTCGTTGTCCAAATATCGCATGATTTGTCTGCGATCATGCAGTGTTCCTTGTTTGGCTTTGGTGACAAGTCGGTCCATAAATGATTTCAGAACTTTGGCTTTGGTGACGGTAGTTTCAATTTTGTCGTAAAAGACAAGGGAATTGGCAAGAGACTTAATCATTTGTTCGCGTTTGTCTTTGATCCGGCCGAATTTTTTAATTTTACGTAGTTTTCGCATGGTAGAATCGATAAAAACTTGAATATTATTGAATTAGTTGTCTTGTAATCTGGCAATGGCTTCTTTTATTTCTGTAATTGCTCTTGCTCCCAGTCCGGGTAGGCTCGGGAGATCTTCATAATGTTTGAATACGTCGCCAATGGTTTTGATATCATTTTTTAACAAAGCATTGAGGGTTCGAGTGGAAAGATTGATCTCTTCAACTTTTATCGATTCAATGTCTTCGGCAACGTCTTCTTTGTCAACTTTGGCTATCTTTTGGGCAGACTTGGCAATGCCTTCCGAAGTAAACAATGAGAAATGGGAAACAAGAATATTGGCGGCGTAGTCCAAGGTGTCCTTGGCATTGACAGTGCCGTCAGTTGTAATGTCAATTGTAAGTTTGTCC
>DAIRGB010000081.1:0-3389 GCA_036794765.1 Patescibacteria group bacterium
GTCGCGCGCATTCTTACTATCTTAATCGAGAGAAACAATCAAAATGAGCAACCAAGTAACTAAAACTCAAAAAGGACGAGTCGTTTCTGCCAAAATGGATAAAACCGTTGTCGTCCGTGTCGATCGATATGCCCGTCACCCAAAATATCTCAAACGCTACTTGATCAGTAAAAAATATTTTGCCCACAATCACAACAACAAAGCCAAACTTGGTGACACGGTAATTATTAAAGAATCTAGACCGTTAAGTCGCTTGAAGCGTTGGACTGTCCAAGAAATAGTTGCTTCTGCTTCCATTGTCGATTCTACCGCCACCAAAGAATAATTTTCTTCATATTTCTAGATATCTCAACGAAATAATGTTTGAAAATTACAAATTTTAAATTGAAAATTATTCCTTAGATTATTAATTTCTTTTCCCATGATTCAACAACAAACCAGATTAAAAGTCGCTGACAATACCGGCGCCAAAGAAATAATGTGTATCAAAGTTATTGGAGGCACCAGACGTCGTTATGCTACCATTGGTGACGTAATTATCGCCTCGGTTAAAGACGCCATTCCCGGCGGCGGCGTTGTAAAAAGAAAAGAAGTAGTAAGGGCGGTTATTGTTCGTCAATGTCGCAACCTTGTTCGGCCCGATGGTTCATCTATTCGTTTCGACGAAAATGCAGCCGTTATTGTCGATAAAGACAACCAACCTCGCGGTACTCGTATTTTCGGTCCAGTTGCTCGCGAACTGCGTGAAAAACAATTCAGCAAGATTATTTCACTCGCTCCGGAAGTTCTCTAATCATTTTAAATTCAATTAAATTAAAAAGTCGAATATCCCATGAATAAAGTCAAAAAATTCAAAAAGAACGACCAGATAATTGTTATCAAAGGAAAAGATAAAGGCAAAAAAGGCGCCATTATCAAGGTATTGCCATTGGCTCACAAAGTCGTTGTCGAAGGAATCAATATTCTCAAAAAAAATACCCGTCCCAGCAAAAAAAATATGCAAGGTGGAATTATTGATATCAACCATCCCATTCCAGTTTCCAATATTCGACTTATTTGTCCTGAAACAGGAAAACCAACCAGAGTCGGTTTTAAAATTACTCGCGGTGGCCAAAAAGAACGTATTGCCAAATCTTCCGGCGCCTCCCTGGATATTAAAAAATAACTCAATGCTCATCATTCAGTTTATTAATTGTTAATTATTAATTGTTAATTATTATGTCCCGTCTATTAATCAAATATCGATCAGAAATTGCCCCAAAATTACAAAAAGAATTTGGGTTAAGTTCGATTATGGCTGTCCCAAAAATGACAAAAATTGTTATTTCTTCCGGTGCCGGTCAAGCCATTGAAAACCCCAAGTTTATTGATACTATCAAAAAGACTCTTACTGATATTACCGGCCAAGCGCCAGTCGTTACTCGGGCCAAAAAAGCCATTGCCGGTTTTAAGCTCCGCGCCAATTTACCTATCGGAGTTATGGTTACTCTCCGTCACAGTCGAATGTATGAATTTTTGGATAGATTTATCAATGCTTCGATGGGTCGTATTCGTGATTTTCATGGCATTTCCCCAAAATCTTTTGATTCTTCCGGCAATCTCAATATTGGTATTAAAGAACACAATATCTTTCCGGAAATATCGACCGAAAATCTGGAAAATATGCATGGTTTACAAGTTACAATCGTTTTCAATTCCAAGAATCGCGATCACAATTTCCGCCTAATGCAAGAATTAGGTCTTCCATTTGAAAAATCTGCAAAATAATCTTATTATCTATTTATTACTACATTTCCATTGAAAATTGGAAATTGAAAATTGGAAATTTATATTTTATGGCTAAAAAATCACTCATCGCAAAAGCTAATCGCAAACCAAAATTTTCTACCAGAAAATACAATCGTTGTGCCCTCTGTGGACGTCCTCGCGGTTTTCTCAGGAAGTTTGGTATCTGCCGTATCTGCTTTCGAGAATTGGCTGTCAAAGGCGAACTTCCGGGTATCAAAAAATCATCTTGGTAATTAACTTTTTTAAATAAACTAATTTTGCATTTCTTATGACTATTACTGATCCAATTTCTGACTTGCTTACTCGCATTCGCAACGCCAATCTAAAAAGAAAGGCCACTGTTGATGCCCCTCATTCACGATTCAAAATCGAACTCCTCAAAATTTTTGAAAAAGAAGGTTATATCGATTCTTTTGCCATCAATGATGGCAAAATCAAAGGTCAAAAAATTATCACTATTACTTTAAAATATCAGGATCAAGAACCAGTTATTAGGCATATTAAGCGCGTTTCCAAGCCTGGTCAACGTATTTATCAAGATTACAAAAATCTACCCAAGGTATTAAATGGCCTAGGTGTCGCGGTTGTTTCCACTTCCAAGGGTCTATTAACCAGCTATGCTGCCAAATCACAAAAACTTGGCGGTGAAATTATTTGTGAAATCTATTAAAGTATATTCATATGTCACGAATCGGTAAAAAAATAATCACAATTCCGGACAAGGTTGAAGTCAAAATCTCCGATGGCAAAATCGATGTCAAAGGACCTCTTGGTTCTTCGACTCTTGTTTTGATGCCCAATCTAAAGTTTTCTCAAAAAGATAATACCATTGAAATCATTCGCGAAAAAGAAGATAACTACACACGATCTTCGCATGGTCTGATGAACCGACTTCTTACCAATGCCATCAATGGCGTGGTTACCGGTTACCAAAAAGAGTTGGAACTTATTGGAGTAGGTTATAAAGTTGCCATGAAAGGCAAAAATCTCGAACTTTTCATTGGCTTCTCTCACCCGGTCTTGTTCGCTCCTCCTGCTGGCATCAAAATCGAAGTCGAAAAAAATATCATCAAAATTTCCGGTACTGATAAACAATTGGTTGGTGAAACCACCGCCAAAATCCGCGGTTTGAAAAAACCGGAACCATACAAAGGCAAAGGACTAAAATATATTGACGAGCAAATTCGTCGTAAAGCTGGCAAAATGGCCTCTTCCGGCGCCTAATTCCCTCTTTTTACCTTACTTATAAATTGAAAATTATATATTCCCATGCTAGCCAAAAAACAACAACTTAGATACCGACGTCACCACAAAATCCGTACTCAGATTCAGGGATCAGCTATCAAGCCAAGACTGTCCGTTTATCGATCCAACAAAAATATCTATGCTCAACTTGTTGATGACGAAAGAAAATCCACTATTGTTTCTGCCAATGATTTAAAAATTACCAAGACTTCTTCTTCCGAATTTTCTGCCAAATTGGCTCGTGCCTATGAAGTTGGATTATTGATCGGACAAGCTGCTTTAGACAACAAAATAAAACAAGTAGTCTTTGTCCACGCAGGTTACAACTTCCAATGGCGCGCCAAAGCTCTGGATGA
>DAIRGB010000082.1:0-3363 GCA_036794765.1 Patescibacteria group bacterium
AGTTCCAGGATGACACAATAAGTTATATTCATTGGAAATTGTGACTTGGAAATTTATTGGAAATTGAGAATTGAAAATTGGAAATTAATTAAATTGAATAAAAATTTAATGAAAATTATAAATTAAAAATTATATGATGTCTTCTGAAAAGATTCGTCAAAAGTTCCTCGACTTTTTCAAGTCAAAAGGCCATGTCATCATTCCCTCCGCGCCATTACTTCCCGAAAACGACCCCACGGTTCTCTTTACCACCGCCGGTATGCACCCTTTAGTCCCTTTTTTGCTTGGACAAGCCCACCCCGCCGGCAAACGACTGGCCAATTTTCAAAAATGCCTCCGCACCAACGATATCGATGAAGTAGGGGACAACTCGCACAATACTTTTTTTGAAATGCTAGGCAATTGGTCATTGGGTGACTATTTTAAAAAAGAATCAATAAATTTCAGTTGGGAATTTTTGACAAGTCCGCAGTGGCTTGGTTTGGATAAAAATCATCTAGCCGCTACTTGCTTTGCTGGTGACGAAAACGCTCCCAAAGACGATGAAGCAGCACAAATTTGGCAGGAAGTTGGCTTATCAAACGACCGTATCGCTTTTTTAAGCAAAAAAGACAACTGGTGGGGCCCGGCTGGCCAAACCGGTCCATGCGGACCAGACTCTGAAATATTTTATTGGACCGACGATCGCAATCCTGCTCCGACAAAATTTGACCCATCCGACAATCGCTGGGTAGAAATCTGGAACAATGTCTTTATGCAATACAATAAAAATATTGCTGGCAAATACGAACCTCTTATTCAAAAAAACGTTGATACCGGCATGGGACTTGAAAGACTATCGATGGTCATGCAAAACAAAGACAATGTTTTTGACACTGATCTTTTTAAAGACATTATGACTACTATCCAGCAATCATCAATCAAAGAAGATCAACGAGCCACCCGCATTATCGCCGACCATCTGCGCACCGCTATTTTTCTTTTGGGTGAAAAACTTTCTCCCTCCAACCTGGGGCAAGGCTATGTATTGCGTCGGATTATCCGCCGATCAATCCGATATATTAAAACATTGGAAATCGCTGACGCCAAAAATCTGATCAATAATATCGTTGATATCGTTACTCGCGATTACGGATTGTTTTATCCCGAACTAAAAAATAACCAACAATTCATCCTCGAAGAACTAACCAAAGAACATGAACGCTTTGCCGTCGTTCTGGAAAAAGGAATCAAAGAATTCAACAAGTATTCTGCTGATTTAAAAAACAATGACAAAATCAAAGAAAAAATCCTCAGTGGCCGTCTTGCTTTCAAACTATACGACACATATGGTTTCCCAATTGAGATGACCCAAGAATTGGCAGCAGAGCAGGGGATAGTAGTTGACCTCAAAAGTTATCAGGAGGCTTACAAAAAACATCAGGAATTGTCCCGTGAAGCTTCGGAGGGAAAATTCAAGGGCGGACTAGCCGATCATTCTGAAATTACCACCGCTTATCACACTACCACTCATTTATTGCACGCCGCTCTAAGAAAAGTGCTTGGCGCACACGTCGAACAACGCGGTAGCAATATCACTGCCGAACGCTTACGTTTTGACTTCTCTCATCCTGATAAAATGACGCTCGAACAAATCAAACAAATTGAAGACATTGTCAACCAAACCATCAACGACAAATTGATCGTCACCAGAGAGGAGATGAGTCTTGACAAAGCACTCGCTTCCGGCGCCATCGGTCTTTTTGCCGACAAATACGGAGACAAAGTTAGCGTCTATACCATTTTCAACTCGGGCACCAAAGAAATATATTCCAAAGAAATATGCGGCGGCCCTCACGTCACATCAGGCAATCAACTCGGCCACTTCAAAATCCTCAAAGAAGAAAGCTCTTCAGCAGGAGTGAGAAGAATCAAAGCAGTATTAGAAAATAATTTATAATTTTCAATTTATAATTTTCATTAAATTTACAATTATTCAATAATTCAATGTTTAAAAATTGATCAATTAAATAATTGTAAATTTAATGAAAATTGAAAATTATAAATTGAAAATTTGCTATAATATATTCAGAAAAATTTATTGTCGTGAAAAATCAAAGATGGGCCTTTTTTCGTTTATTAAACCAAAAGCTGACAACAAAACCCAAAAGCATTATCTTGCCATGGATCTCGGTACCGAGGTGGTCAAATGCCTGGTCATAAAAAATGTTTTTACCGACCACAAAGGCTATATTGTCGGTACAGGCAAACAGTCTTTACCGACCAATTCCAATCTGGCAGGCCAGATCTTGGATATTCACGCTTATGTAGATACTATTCAAAGTGCGATCGAAAAAGCCGTGACGCTTTCTGGATTAAAACCAAATGACGTTATTGCTGGAATCTCTGGACCAAAAATAATAAATCAGATTAACCGCCAAACTTTTACCCGGTCAAAACCCCATCAAAAAATTACTACCGAAGAATTACAAATCATTTTTCGTCAAGTCGAAAATCAATCCAAAAAAACCCTTCGTTCCCTACAAACTACTGGAAAAAACCAAGATCAACTCGAATTGGTAAACGCAGCCATGTTAAAAATAATGATCGATGGCGTTGAAGTACAAAATCCTCTGGGCTTTACCGGTCGCGATCTGGACATTACTTATTTTGTCTCCTACGCCCCTTCGATTCAATTGAATGCTCTCCAGTCAGTTATTGACGAATGTAAACTAAATTTAGTCAGTATTATCAACGAACCATATAGTCTCCTCAAATCAATTGATGCGGGCAATCACTTCTACAAAAATTCTCTTTTTATCGATATCGGCGGCGATTTGACCAATATCGGCCTTATTCAAGACGGCCAGATTTCTCACGTCGGCAGTTTTCAGTCCGGCGGTCGTCAATTTACCAATATTCTTGCCGAAAATCTCTCCATCTCATTCAAAAAAGCCGAACAATACAAATTGGATTACAGTCACAATCTCATGTCCGAAGAAACTGAACAAGAATTCAAATCACTTTTTTTACCTCAGTCAGAAAAATGGCTTTCGACTCTTCTTGATTATTTAAACAATCTTGAACTCGATCTCAACGTATCTCAAATATTTGTTTGCGGCGGCGGCTCACTCTTGCCCGAAATCAAATCGCTATTAAAAAACAAATTATCTCCACAAAAAATATTTAAAGCCAATTCGGACCTACACTATCTTAAACCAACTGATTTGGAGAACATTATCGATAAAACCACCTATATCAAATCATCTTCTCAAATTGTTCCACTTAGTCTTGGCAAAATCGGCTTGAAATTTTCCGCCTACGACAATCCCTTTGAAAAAATGATAAAAAAACTAATGCAGACCCTGCGTACATAAGAAAATT
>DAIRGB010000013.1:0-18971 GCA_036794765.1 Patescibacteria group bacterium
TTTATTATACATTTATTGTATATAAATACATTAGCAAATTGAAGGTTAAGAATATTTTAGGAAATGATTAACAAAATATTATATTTTATCCCGTAGGGGCGACCCTCGCGGTCGCCCCAATCGCGATTCCGAGTTGATTGTCTGGTAACCGTAGGGGCGGGGTCTCCCCGCCCTATATTGGAAAAAATGACAAGAAAAAAAGGCAATCTGTTTTGGGACAGACGGCCTTTTAAGATAATTTGTGTGAGAAGTTTTGGGGAATATTTGGAATCAGAGCGGGGTTAATTTTAATTGGTTATTGAAAAATAACCACACTCTGGTACTCCGACCTCTGGGGTGGGGAATTTTCTCTTTGTACTTTGTTTTTGTATAAATCAATCGTACATTTTGAAAATTCCTTTGGAACCTTTAAGATGTTGTGGCCGGAGGGGTCCAAATTTCCCTCTATTATGATTTGCAAGCTGGAGCTGCTGGGATTGCTGCTCGAACTTGAAACGGAAACTGTGAAGTAGGTCACATTGGAAGAGGGTGTGTCAAACGCGACGCAAAAATACGCATCCGGAGTTGGAGTGCTGACAACGTCAGCTTCACTCCGAAATCCAATCCCTCCTCCGCCGCAACCCACGATAAATATAACAACAGCAAGAGTTGTTCCCCCACAATAAAAAAATAGTGAGGGAAAATTGAATTTGGACTTGGAATTTCTCAGAAACTTTCACCTCCTTTCTGAGATGAAATTTTCTCACACAAATTTTTAAAGAAATTTATTTTTCTTTTTATTTATGTGATTGATGATAACAAAAATAACCATATATGCAATGGTTATTTTTGTTTGGGGCGTTGCTAAAATTATTGGTTTGTTTTATCTTGTTAATATTGTATTTATTAAATTAATTGTGAAAGCTTATGTTGGATAGAAGAAGATTTGGTTTCAAGAGAAGATTGATGGGAAAGAGTAACTCGTCAATGATTGAGTACTCGAGAGTAAAATTCAAAGAGGAAAGTTTGGATGGTGCGGTGGAAGATGATGGCGGAGTGGACTCCTCGGTTTTGGTTGAAGAGAGTACGGAAAAAATTGATAAGAAAAGAATTAGGTTTAGTAGTAAAAATGATAAGCAGAGTATTATTGAAGAAATATTAAAAAAAATCAGAGGAATAGAGAATATTGAATAATTGATAGATCGTAAAAGGGGCGGGGTATTTATCCCGTCTTTTTTTGTCTCTTTTGTATTTATTTTGTGTAAAATGAATTGACAATATTGGAATATGATTATTATATTAAATCAAGTATATATATTAATGTAAAATCATGAAAAACAATTCTGAGAGTTTGTTTTCTGGTGAAAGCCAAGGCAATAATGTTGATAAATGTTTAAACAGAAGGGAGTTTTTGAAAAGATTGGGTTGGTTTGGATTGGGATTAGCGGCGAGTGGTTTGGGTTCGGGGTGTGAAAAACAAACAGCTGATGAGACGATAGAAGTAGGTGAGTTGTATGATCGGATAAACAACAAGGAAAAACCGGTTGAGATTTGCAGTGGGCTTGATTTGGTAAAAGCCAAAGGTTTGTCTTTGGAATTTGATCTTAATTTGGAAAAGTTTTCCGAGGAGAGGTTGGAGTTGATTTTTCCGATCTCCGGTAATGAGAATAATTATTATTTGTTTGATATCTCAAAAGGTCTTGATGGTAAATGTCGGTTGACTGATACTATGGTTTATGATGATCGAACATTGGTGAAGAACAATTATACTAGCAAGTTAAATCATGAGAAAGCGGTGACCTTAAGGGTGTTGTTGGATCCGACTGACAATTATATTCACAATTACCGTAAGGAAGGGTCAGAACAAAAATATAAATTTATTTCTCGGATTAATCACAATAGTATTTGGCAGGGGGAAAAGAAAAAGATTTATAACGTTGCACAATTTCCTTTGATTTATCGGGAAAAAATGAGTGATGGTTTGTTGATAGGTGTTGATGATGTTGCAAATCGTATAACTTTGTCCAATCATGAGTTTGATGAGTTGATAAAAGATATATATGTTGTGGCGCGACAGACCAATGCAATGTGTAATACGTGGAATAAAGATCTTGGTTTGGCCGTCAATCAGGTTTTATTTTTTGAACCTATTGGTGAAATTAAAAGTAAAAACAAGGTTTTGTCTGTGTTGCCGGCAACTTTGTATTGTTATAATCAAACGGCAAATCGCAAATTTGTATTTTTGAAAAATAATATTATTTTAAGTAACGAATTATTAAATAATCCTTTTGATGCGAAAAAGGCTGTTTTGTATGAGTTGGTAAAACAGTCTGTTCAATATCTTTCAACAAGCGCTGAAACAAGTTTAGAAACTCAGTATGAACGTTTTAAGGGAATTGACGGTCAGGTGGTTTTTGATTATCGTACTGACTTTTTGTTTGGGACGGTAATAAATACAGTAGATGATGATCGGGAAATAGAAGTTATGAAGACCGGTGCGGTAATAAATAATTCAACTGAAATGTATGCTTCTGTCGTGGCTTCGATGAGCTATGATTTTGATCGAGTAGTGGATAAAATAGAAAAGATGTCAAAAAAGGAGGATAGAGAAACAATGAAAGGGATAATTCATTCTTTGATAAATATGCTTGATGATTCAGGAGAAGTGATGATGGGTAAAAATTATGTCAAGGTAAAAAAATACTTGCAGTAGAGATCTGTCAGCTAGATAGTGTGATTGTATATTTTATCAAGGTGTTATTTGAGCGGTTGATTTGATAGAATAAAGTTGCAGGTTTGGGAAAAAATTTATTTTTATATAGATATTTTATGATTAAAAAAACTTTTGCTTGTTTGATGTTGATTTTTTGTATGATGTTTCCTGTTTCGACTATGGCAGCGGTGGATTTTCGTTCCGGAGAGGAAATTGATTTGTCTACTCAGGTTTTTTCAGATGATGTGATGGTGGCCGGGGCGATGTTGAGTGGAACACCAGAGGTCAAAGGAGATTCTTTTATAGTTGGTAGTACTATCGACTTGAAAGGAAAATATGGGGACGATCTCAATGTGGCTGGTAGCCAGGTGGAGGTGTCTGGGGAAATTGCTGATGATTTGCGTATGGCTGGTGGAAATGTGTCGGTTGATGCGCGGATTGGTGGCAATGTTTTTATTGCTGGTGGACAAGTAGATATCAATGAATATTCGGTTATTGCCGGTGACGTTTATGTTGCGGGAGGGATGGTAACGATCGGTGGCGAGATAAAGGGCAAGTTGCATGTTTCCGGCGGTAAGGTTATTTTAAATGGTATTGTTGATGGAAATACCGTTATTGATGCTGAAGATTTTGCGATGGGCGAGGATGCCAAGGTTTTGGGTGATTTAAAATATATAGCAAAAGAAAGATTGGCTGACAATGGAGAAGAGAATGTATCGGGAAAAGTTGATTTTACCAAATTTGAAGACATGACGGTGCCGGCAGTCGATATTGGAAAGGCGGCTTGGATTGGACAAATTTCCGGTTGGTTGATTGGAGTGGTGATGATGTTTGTGGTGGGCTTACTGTTTGTCTTATTGTTCAAGAAGTTTTCTGATAGTATCAGTCAAAATTATGTTAAAAAAATGGGGTGGAGTTTGTTGATCGGGTTGTTGATGTGGATCGTGATTCCTGTTTTGTCGATTATTGTGATGATTACGGTAGTAGGGATTCCGTTGGGGATTATGATGTTATTGGCATATGGTATTGTTTGGTATCTTGCCAAGGTAATGGCTGGATTGGCGGTTGGTTCTTTGATTTTGTCTAGGAAAAGTGATAAGGCTGGGAGCATGATATTGTCTTTGGCGATTGGCTTGTTGATAACTGAGTTGATTTCTGTAATTCCTTTTGTGGGTTGGTTGTTTGATTTGGTTCTAATGTTGGCTGGAATGGGAGCGATTGGAATGTTGTTTGGAAAGAAAGTTGAAAATTAGAAAGTTATAAAGTGATAGTTAAAAATTAAAAATGTTTGGAGGTGGACAATGGGAAAGGTTTTAGAATTGGAGACAGTAGATGATTTTTCCAGGAGTATTGTGGGGCCTTTGACGATAGTTGATTTTTTTGCGGTCTGGTGTGGTCCTTGTCAGATGATGAAACCGGTTTTTGAAAAAGTGGCAGAAGAAATGGAAGGTGTCAATTTTATATCAGTTGATGTTGATAAGTTTTCTGAGTTGGCAGCCAAATACGATGTTATGAGCATTCCGACTTTTGTTATTTTCAAAGATGGACAAGCGATTACGGTAAAAAATGGTGCTATGAGCGAGTCAGATTTTAGAAATTGGATAGAGAAGAACAAATAAAAAAACAATTTCCAATTTTCAATTCTCTATTTTCAAACACGTTTTTTTGAAATATACGGAGATAATTTATAATATTTGGAAATTGGAAATTTATTGGAAGTTGATTATTGGAAATTGAAAATTTTTATGAAAAATTATTTATTTGTTGCAAATTGGAAGATGAATACAACAGTTGCTGAAGCTGAAGAATTGATAGATGGAGTGGTTGACGGTTGGGAAAAAGAAGAAGATGTTGTTGTGTTGTGCCCACCAGCTTGTTTTTTGGAACAGTGCAGTTTGGTTTTGGATGCTAAAAAAGTCAAAAATATTTTTTTGGGTGCGCAAAATGTTTCTTGGGAACAAAAAGGGGCGATTACTGGTGATATTTCCGTGACAATGGTTAAGGATTGGGTGGATTATGCGATTGTTGGTCATTCGGAAAGACGGCAGTATTTTTCGGAGACTGCTGTTTTGATCAATAAAAAGATAAAATTATGTTTTGAGTGTGATATTAATCCTGTCTTATGTGTTGGCGAGAAAAGGTTATTGTCGGATGATATTACTGAGATTGGTCGGGATTTGTCGGAATGTTTGGCGGGTTTATCTATAGGTGAAGCAAAGAAAATATCTATTGCATATGAGCCGGTGTGGGCGATTGGGACAGGTGAACCGGCCAATCCAGGTTATGTCAATCGTGTTATTCGTGATTTGCGAACTTGGGTCAAAGATGAATTTGGGTTTGAAGTGGCCGAATCTATTAAATTTTTATATGGTGGTAGCGTCGATGAAAAAAACTCGGTTGATTATTTGAAACAAGAACATGTTGATGGTTTATTGATTGGTGGAGCCAGTTTAAAGAAGGATAAGTTTTTAAAAATAGTAAATTTTTCCTAAAAAGTAATTGTTTGCTGCTTGATATAATATTTGGTTTTTGTTAATATTTCAGATAGTTTGTTAAAAATTTCTTATAGAATTTCTGATTTCTAGTTTCCAAAGGTTTTCTAATATTTCATTAAAAATATGTCTGAAAATTGAAAACTGATAATTGGAAATTGTGTTTATTTCTATGGCTCCATCGTCTAACGGTTAGGACGTCAGATTTTCAATCTGAAAATCGGGGTTCGATTCCCCGTGGGGCTATTTTTTTGCGGAGATTTTCAATTTCCAATTTCTAATTTCCAAACAAATATTGTTTGGAAATTTTTTATCTTTATAATATTGATTATTGGGTGAAATCTGTTATTATGAAGATGTTTTGATAATATTGTTTATTATGAAGAAAATAATAATTATCTGTTTTGGAGCATTTTTGATGACTGGGTTTTCAGGTTGTTGGTTGTTGGATTTTAACGCAAGGATGGCGATGCGGGCTATTCCTGGTTTTGAGCACAATGATGAGGTTTTATTGAGCGAAGCTCGTTCGTTTTTTTTCGAAAAAAAAGCCGCCTATAGTGCGGCGGATTGGGTACAAGGACCTTGTTTGGGTAAAATCAATGATGAATGGGTAGTGGATGTGGTTCACAACCCCAGATTACCATTAGACAATGATCAAGTTAATCAATGCCCTGATTATTATAATAAGAAAGTCGCGCATTATATTTTGATTGATATGGATGGGAAAGTGGTGGAGATGAAGTAGGGGCTTTATTTTTGTTGAAAAGGGGGGGGCGAAGATTACTTTTTTTGGTAGTGATAATGCATTTGCAGGGCAAAAAGATAACTGGATAGTCGGTTAAGAAATTTGAGAATTTCAGGCGGAGGGGTTTCCAAGCGATTAATCGAACGTTCGGCGCGGCGGGCGATGGTACGGGTTATATTGATAAAAATTGGTATTTCGCTATCACCAGGTAGATAAAATTGTTTCGGGTAGGGGGTGTTTGATTCGATTTTTTTAATTTGATTATCCAACTCGTTAGTAGAGATATATTGATTGTTGGTTGGGAAGTTGGCCAAAATTGAGGCAAAACAAGATAACTGTTTTTGAATGAGAAAAACAGTTTTTTTGTGTTCTAAAGAAATATATCTGATTAGACCCAAATATCCTATTAGTTCGTCCAGGTCTCCAAGGGCGTCTATTAATTTGCTGTTTTTTGGTAAAATATTTCCATGAAAATCTTTTGTGTAGCCATTGTCTCCGAAATGCTTCATAGATTCTTAATAATTGTTCATGTCTTATTTTAAAATATTTTTTTGTGATATGATAGGGTAGAAGGCTATTTTTAGGGGGTATATATGAGCGGACTTTTTGGTTATGTGGGAAAAAGACGGGCTTTGCCTGTATTGATGCAAGGCTTGAAGTTAATGGATTCGTTTGCTTTTGATTCTTGTGGAATATTGTTGAAAGATAAAAACAGAATATATGCCAAGAGAATAATCGGGAGTGTGAATGATTTGGAAAGAGGCTTGATTGATTATCCGGGCCAGGAGAGGATGGGCGCGGTACATTTGCGTTGGGCGACTCATGGAAGTGTTGAGGAAAAAAACACTCATCCGATTGTGGATTGCGAAGGAAAGATTGCTGTGATGCATAAAGGGATGATATTAAACTATTTGGAATTGAAAGAAAAATTGGAGGCCGAAGGTCACGTTTTTAGAACCGATACCGATTCTGAGGTGATTGCTCATTTGATAGAAAAAAATTATGGTGGGGATTTGTCAGTTGCGGTGAGAAAGGCATTATTGGAAGTTGATGGTACGTACGGTTTGTTGGTTTTTCATGAAGATAACAATAAAGAGATGGTGGTAGCCAATGCGGGTATGGGGATGATTATCGGTTTGACAGAGGGTGAATATATGGTGGCGCTGGATGAAAGGATCTTATTTCCGTTTACCGATAGGGTTATATATTTAAATGATGGTGAAATGTCGTCTATCTCAGAAAATGGGGTGATTAGTTCTTTGATTACTGGTGGAAGTATCAATGTAATCAATAAATTTGTAGAAAAAATAAAGAAATCAGATTCGGGATTAAATAATTATTTTGATAGTATTGAAAAGGAAATTTTTAGTCAGCCGGAAATGGTGGAAAATATTTTAGCTGGTCGCATTGATTTGTCTAGTGCGACAGCTCATTTTGGTGGTTTGGGTAAATACAAGGATTTTTTAAGACAAATAAATCGAATAGTATTTGTTGGATCGGGTAGTTCTTTTTTTGCCGCTTTATTGGCCAAGGAATTGATTGAAGATTATACGGCGATTATGGTAAATAGTTATTCGGGGTTGCAGTTTAGGTATAAAAGATTTAATTTGTCAAATGAAAAGACGGCTTTTTTCGTGATTAGTCAATCCGGTTCGACCGACGATACTGTTGCGGCCTTGAGAGAAGCGAGGTTGTTGGGAGTAAATGTTTTTGGTATTACCAATACGGTTGGAAGCCCGGTGGCGAGAGAGACAAATGCCGGTGTTTTTTTGCATTCCGGTCCGAGTTTGGGTATGCCTTCGACCAGGTCTTTCTTGGCTCAATTGATAGCTTTGATTTTGTTGTCGGTATATATTGGTCGTTTAAAAGGATTGTCGCCGAATACCGGGTTGGATATTTTGAGGTTATTAAAAAAGTTACCCCAGGAATTGAAAATTGTTTTGGCCCAGTCTTTCTCTATTCGTGAAATTGTAAAAAAATATTGTGAGTCAAATATTTTCTTGGTAATTGGAGAAAAATATTGTCAAGCGATTGCCAGAGAAACGGCGTTGATGTTGAGTGAGATAGGGGATGTGTCTGCTGAAGCTTCTTCTTTGAGTGAGGTAAAATATGGAATGATCAATAAGGTCAATGAGAACTTTTCGGTGATATGTTTATTGCCTAGAGATTTGTTGTTTGAGGAGAATGTAAAAATGGCTAAGGCAATAAAAAATCAAGGAGCAAAGGTGATAATAGTAACTGATGAAATAAATGAGGAATTTGAAAAAGTTTTTAGCGACGTGATTTATGTGCCAAAGAGCAGAGACATCATTTCTCCGATTTTGTTTTTGATGGCATTGCAGATGTTTGTTTTTTATTTGGGCAAGGAAAAAAATTCATTGATAGTGTAATATAAAATAGTTGAATTAATTTTTTTTGTGAAAATAATAAAAATATTATTTGTTATTGTTTTGATGCTTTCTTCCTTTTTTTTAGGAAGTGCTGTTTCTATTAGTAAGAGTTTTGTTGAAAATAGTCATCAGAGTATTTTCAAACAATTTGTTGCGAATAAGGATATAATTAATGAGATTCAAAGTTTAGTGGAAACGGATTTTATTGGTGAGGTTGATACAAAACAAATGTTTGATCAAGCTGTAAAGGGTATGGTATATGGTTTAAATGATCCATATACTGAGTATTACAATGCAGTGGAGGCAAAAGCGTTTTGGGACGATTTGAATGGTAACTTTGAAGGTATAGGTGTTGAGATAAGTAATTCCGATGGTCGGGCTTTGGTAGTGAGTGTATTGGATAATTCTCCGGCAAAAAAATCGGGTTTGTTGAAGGGAGATGTGGTTTTATTGGTAGATGAAATTGATGTGGAGGGTATGACGATAGGAGAAATTGCCACTAAAATAAAAGGAGCGGCTGGGACTGTGGTAAAATTGAAAGTATTGAGAAATGAGGAATTATTGGATTTTTCTATAGAGCGAGCGGAAGTGGTTGCGGAGAGTGTAGTGATTGATATACAAGACGATGTTTTGATTTTGCGTTTTTTGCGTTTCGATGAAGATACTGATTTGGAATTGCAAAACAAGATACAAGGTTACGATTTATCAAAAATTAGGGGTATTATTGTTGATGTTCGGGGTAATCCGGGAGGTTATTTTGATTCGGCAATAAAAGTGTCTGACCTTTTTTTGAAGGAAGGCTTAATAGTTAGCGAGAGACACAAAGATCAGTCGAAAGAAGACTGGAAAGCAAAAGAAGGTGATGTTTTTGAGAATCAGAAAATTGTTGTATTGATAGATGAATATTCTGCCAGTGCTTCAGAAATATTGGCTGGGGCTATTAGTGACAATGATCGGGGTGAGTTGGTAGGGAAAAAGACATACGGTAAGGGTTCAGTGCAAACTGTGGAAGAGCTCAGTGATGGCTCGATATTGAAGATAACTTCTGGTGAGTGGTTGACTCCCAAGGGATTGAATTTGCGTAAAGATGGAATATTGCCAGACGTGGAAGTTGATTTGCAGGATTTGAAAGATGATTTACAATTGAAGAGGGGTATGGAGTTATTATTGGATAAAACTATATAAAAATGATAAAGGAAAATTATGAAAGTAATGTTATTGGATAGCGTGCCAAAGTTGGGAAAAATGGGGGATATAGTGGATGTTTCAGATGGTTATGCTCGCAATTATTTATTGTTGCGTAGGTTAGCTGTATTAGCCACTGATTCACAGATAAAAAAGCAAAGTGAAATGATTGCTAAAAGAAAGGCGGCCATAGATTTGGAGAAAGAGAAATTCCAGCAGTTACTTACTAGCTTATCTGGGAGAGTGGTTAATTTAAAAAGAAAAGCTACGGGTGATGGTAAACTTTTTGGTAAAGTAACTGCGGTTGATATAAAAAAAGAGTTAACCGTGGCTGGATTTGATATGTCTGAAATTGAAGTGGATGCTGGTAATATTTCTAAAGTGTTGGGAGAATACGAGGTTGATTTGACTTATGATGCTGATCTCAAGACAAAAATTAAAGTAATAATTGATAAAGAGGAATAATAAAAGTAAATTATGGGAATAATTGATCAAGCTAAACAAAAGTTTAGCGATGCTAAGCAGTTGTATAAATTGCAGAGTCAGGCAAAGGCGATTCAAAAAGAATTGCGTGATTTGTTGATAGAAGCATCTTCATTGGATGGTAGGGTTTCTGTTGTTTTTAACGGTGAACAAAAACTGGAAGAGATTCATATTGATGATTCTTTGATGGTCGCTGGAGGAACGGCTATTTTGGAAAAAGGTTTACGGGATGCTATTACTCAGGCTTTGAAAAAATCTCAACAGGTTGCGGCAGAAAAGATGAAGGAAGTTGCTGGTCAACTAGGTATTCCTGGTTTATAATTTTGATTAATGAAAATTATAGTTGGTTTAGGTAATCCGGGGAGTGAATATGAAATGACTCGACATAATGTTGGGTTTTTGGTGGTGGATCAGATTTCAAATATTGAGAAGATTGATGATTGGAAAGAAAAACGAAGTTTAAATAGTGAGATTGCCGAGTGGATATTTGATGAAAAGATTTTTCTGATTAAGCCGACTACTTTTATGAATAATTCAGGGATTGCTGTGGCCAAGGTTTTAGAATATTACAAGTTGACTATGAATGATTTGTTGGTGATTCACGACGATATGGATATTGAGTTTGGCGATATAAGAATAAAAAATGGTGGTGGTACTGCCGGTCATCATGGATTAGAATCAATTGTGTCCTATTTGGGGAGTGAAAAATTTTTAAGGATTAGAGTTGGAATTGGAAAAAGAGGTAATAATGTTTTGTCTTCTAATAAAGGGGGAAAACATGTTGTGGGTAAATTTAATAGTGAGGAAATAAAAAAACTACCCGATGTTATTGGTCGAGTAGTTGAAGCTGTAAAATGTTGTTTTCGTCATGATTTGGATTACTGTATGACTGAATTTAATAAAAAAATATCCGATAACCTGCTTATGGAGTGAAATTAGCTCAAAGGAGGGCAAAAAAGCTAATTGGCTCCATAAGCAAGTTGCCGGATATTTGTTAAAAATTATTCTTTGTCGTTCTTCAATTTATAAATTATCATGCATTTTGTAAAATGTCAAGGATTTAGTGATGGATATTATTGATATATCTGATGATTTGGCTAATATTTCTCGAGTTTGGAAAAGGTTTAAACAAAATATTGAAACAAAACAAAAGGTGTATATTAATATGCCTCAGGATGAATATTTTTCCTGGGTGTTGGCTGCGTGCACAAAGAAAATTGAGTTAAATATTATTGTTTGTCGAGATCATGTTTGGGTGAGTAGGATAGAAGGCGATTTATTAAGTAATGGTTTGGTGGATGTAGTTGCTTTACCAAGTCCCTGGAGTCAAATGTCTAGAGAAGAAATGTCTATTTTATCCAAGAAAATTGATGCGATTTTGAAGAAAAATAGTGGTTATTTTATCATTGCAGCCGAAGATATTTCCTCTGGTTGGGAGTATAAATGGTTAAACGGTTTGTCGGTTTGTGCAAAATCGAATTATCGTTTTTCTGATTTGAGTAGTAGTTTGGTTGAGGCCGGATATTTGCGTGTGACAAAAGTTATGGAGCAGGGAGAATTTTCTGTAATTGGCGATATGTGGCAGATATGGGGGATTGGCGAAGAAAAGCCCTATCTGTTGTATTTTGAGAACAACTTGTTGGATAAAATTGAGTTGGAAAAGAAAAAATTGCCCGATGCTAAATTGCGGGGACAGTTGGTTAGAACAGGAGAGAGAAAAAATATATTGGATTGGATATTAAAGTTGGAAATTGCTAGGGTAGTGTATTTTGGTTTGGAGGAAGATATCAAGGAAGTGTTACCGGGAAAAAAAATTTGGGTAAATTGTTTGAATAAAAATCAAAAAGACACATTGTTTTTGCCAATGAGTGGCTTTGGTTGGGTTTTTGGAGGGAGGGATAATTTTATAAATGCGATTAATAAAAAACAACCAACTAAAAATCTGATTATCAGCGAACATGGATCTGAAGTGAAAAAGTGGGTTAATGAAGATAGTTTCGATAATCGTGATTTTAAATTTTTCTTGTTAAAAATGGCAATTGGAGGATGGTTGGATGAAGAAAAGATATTGATTTGGACAGATAGAGAGTTGTTTCGAGTAAGACAAAATGATTTTGTCGTCAAAACAAAATCAAAAAAAAGTATAAACTGGCAAAAATTGGTTCAATTTCATGTGGGCGATTTGGTTGTTCATAGTGACCATGGAATCGGTTTGCTAAAGGATTTTGTTACAAAAGATATCGCTGGTGTGGTGAAAGATTATTTTGTTGTGTCATATGCCAAAGGAGATTTATTGTATGTTCCGATTGAACAATTGAATAAGTTGGCCAAATATGTTGGTTCAAAGTTAATTAAGCTGAATAGGTTGGGTAGCGTAGTTTGGGGGAAAAGAAAAAGAAAGGCGTTCAAGCAAGTTGAAAAAATGGCTAAGGAATTGTTGCGACTATATGCTAAGAGAAAATTAATAAGGCGAAAGCCTTACTTTGTTCCTGATGATATGATTGAAAAATTGGATGTGGGATTTGGGTATGAATTGACGATTGATCAGCAGGATGCGTTGAAAGACATAAATGAAGATTTGGAAAGAAATTTTCCTATGGATCGTTTGTTGTGTGGTGATGTTGGTTTTGGAAAAACTGAGATTGCTATTAGAGCGGCGGCAAAGGTAGCAATAAGTGGAAAACAGGTAGCAGTGTTGGTACCAACTACTGTATTGGCCGAACAGCACTTTATTACTTTTTTGGAAAGATTAAATGAACTAAAAATTAGAGTAGATGTGTTGAGTCGGATGCGTGATAAGGATTATCAAAAGAATGTGCTATCGGGAATAGAAAATGGAAAGATACAGGTTTTGATTGGTACTCATCGTTTGTTACAGCGAGATGTTATTTTTAAAGATTTAGGATTGATTGTTATTGATGAAGAACAAAAATTTGGAGTAAGAGCCAAAGAACAGTTAAAAAAATTACGATACGAAATTGATGTATTGAGTATGAGCGCAACGCCAATTCCCAGAACTTTGAATATGTCGATGGGTGGAGTGAGAGATTTGAGTATTTTAGAGACTCCTCCCTTGGGTCGTCGTTCGGTGGAAACAAATGTAATGCCATATTCTTCTCAAGTAGTTTTAAATGCGGTGGAAAGGGAAGTGGTTAGGGGAGGTCAGGTTTTTGTGGTACACAATCGAGTCAGAACAATTGATAGTGTTGTAAGCGAGTTGGTTAATATTTTGGGAGAGAAAATAAAGATTGGGGTTGCTCATGGTCAAATGTCGGAAAAACAATTGGCCATGGCTATGAATAAATTTGCCAAGAATGAATATAATGTTTTGGTAGCGACAACGATTGTGGAAAATGGCTTGGATTTGCCAAATGTTAATACTTTGATTGTTGAAAATGCGACCGGATTGGGCTTGTCTCAGTTGTATCAGTTGCGGGGAAGGGTTGGACGTTCTTCGAAAAAGGCCTACGCATATTTTTTCTATCGCAGTGAAAAATTGAAAGACAAAGCGAAACAACGTTTGGATGCTTTGGCATCAGCTAAAGAATTGGGAAGTGGTTTGAAATTGGCAATTGCCGATATGGAGATACGAGGCGTAGGGAATATTTTGGGAATTCAGCAACATGGAAATGCGTATGCTGTAGGTCTGGGAATGTTTTTGGATATGTTGGGCGAAATGGTGGAAAAATTGAAAGAGAATCAGAATTTTGAGGATATTATGCAGGAAAAAGAAGTAATAATAGATTTACCGGTTAGTTTTTCAATTCCTAGGTACTATATTGAAAAAATGGAGGAAAGGATATTACTGGAACAAAAAATATCTGCCCAGATAGATTTGAAAAGTGTAGATGAAATTGCTAAAAAAGTAATAGAGAGACATGGTCCCTTGCCCGATGAGTGCTCAAATTTGTTTAAAATTGTGAAAATTAGAATATTGGCGGAAAGAATGCATATTAGACAGTTGGTCACAAGAACGCAAACATTGGTGAATGGCGCAAGGGAAAATAATCTATTTATTACTTTTGATGACGAAATTAGTCTTGACTGGGTACAATATCTCTTTAATTTGGATAGCAATTGGGTGTTTCGAAATAATGAAGCCAGAATTGATTTAAATAAAATATCAAAAAATATTATTGATTGGTTGTTGGATATCTTGGGGAAGAAAAATCAAGCTGGTATTTAATCGGAAATTAATTTTTCTTTTAATAGTTATTCATTTTGAAATTGGTAGTATATGTAATGATGAATAATTATTAAAATTTGATTGATGTTTACTGAACGTCAAGCGCTAGTAATTTTTTCTTTTTGTGAAGGTTTTGGAATCAAAAAAATCGAGAAAATTAGACAATATTTTGGTAGTATTGCCGCGGGATTAAATTGTCTAAGTTTTAGAGAGTGGTCTCAAACAGGATTGTCGGCCAAAGAGATAGAAAAATGGTTTGATTTTAGAAAAAATGGTGCTTGGGAGGAAAGGATATTATCTCTTGAAAAAAATGTTTCATTTTTTACTTATGCCGATGATGATTATCCTTTGTTATTGAGAGAAATTCATAGTCCGCCTTTGGTGTTGTATTATAAGGGAAATTGGTCTCTTCTAAAAAAGAAATGTTTGGCAGTGGTGGGTACTAGAAAATCAACTGATTATAGTAAAAAGATTATTGACGCTTGGATTTCTGATTTGGTTAAAAATAATATAGTGATTGTAAGTGGTTTGGCATTGGGAGTTGATAGTTTGGCTCATGATTATTGTTTAAAAAATAATGGAATGACTGTTGCAGTGTTGGCGGGTGGATTTGATCAAGTATATCCGGTTGTTAATCGGGGTTTGGCGGGGAAAATATTGGAACAAGGAGGGTTGTTGTTGAGCGAATATCCACCTGATTACAAGGCTTTGCCATTCAATTTTCCAGCTAGAAATAGAATTGTTAGTGGAGTCTCGGCGGGGGTTTTAGTGACTGAAGCTCCGGAAAAAAGTGGAGCAATGATTACTGCTTATATGGCAATCGAACAAAACCGTTCAGTGATGGCGGTTGGAGGAAATATTTTTGGTTTTTCCAGTCAAGGGTGCAATAAGCTCATCCAACAAGGAGCTTTGTTTGTGAGTAAAGTTGATGATATATTATTGGAATTGGGTATAAATAATTGTAATTTGAAATCTGCGAGTAGAAGAAGTGATTTTCAGCCAAGAAGCGAAGCAGAATCAAAAATTTATCAATTATTAAATGACGGAGAAAAATGTATTGATGAATTGTGTTTATTGACTGATTTGGGTTCAGATGAAATAATTTCGGTATTAAATATTTTGAGTTTGGAAGGATATATTGAAGAGTTGCAAGGTGGAAGGTGGTCAGTAATCTAGTTGGGTTATTTTAGAATGAATAATAATTTTTGATATGAAAAATTTGATTATTGTAGAGTCGCCGGCTAAGGCCAAAACAATTGAGCGGATTTTAGGAAAAGATTATAAAGTTGTGGCGTCATTTGGACATGTTAGGGATTTGCCCAAAAATAATTTAGGTGTGGATGTGGAAAATGATTATGCGCCAAAATATATCATACCGTTAAAAGCAAAAAAGACGATAAAGACAATGAAGGATATGTTTACCAAATCGAAAAATATTTATTTGGCTTCAGACTTGGATCGGGAGGGGGAAGCGATTGCTTGGCATATTGTTCAAGCGATCAAGCCAAAAAAAGATCAAACAGTGCAAAGAGTTATATTTCCGGCTATTACCAAATCGGCGGTGGAGTTGGGTATGAAAAATCCCAGAGAAATTGATTTGAATTTGGTGGATGCGCAGCAGGCAAGGCGGGTTTTGGATCGTTTGGTTGGTTATAAATTAAGTCCTTTGCTTTGGAAAAAGATATTCAAAGGACTATCTGCTGGTCGGGTTCAGTCTGTTGCTCTAAGATTGATAGTCGAAAGGGAGAGAGAAATTCAAAAATTTGTTCCGGAGGAATATTGGACGGTAGAGGCGGATTTTTCCAAGGTTGACGATGAAACAAGATTTTTGGGGAAAATGTTGACGGTAAATGGAAAGAAGTTTGAACCTATCAATGAAGAACAGGCAGCTCAATACAAAAGCCAGATTGAAAAGTCAGATTATAAAGTGGGTAGTATCAAGGTTTCAGGAAAAAAAAGAAATCCATATGCACCTTTTATCACTAGCACTTTGCAACAGGAGGCATACAAGAAGTTGCATTTTACAGCAAAGAAAACCATGATGTTAGCTCAGAAATTATATGAGGGTGTGGAGGTTGAAGGAAAACAGTTGGGTTTGATTACCTATATGCGTACTGATTCGAGAAATATTTCTGGAGAAGCGATAGATATGATCCGAAAACAGATATCAAAAATGTATGGTGAAAAATATTTGCCAGAAAAACCAGTGATATATAAAAAGGCAAGCAAATTGGCTCAGGAAGCGCATGAAGCGATAAGAGTAACTTATCCCAATCGTACGCCGGACAGTATAGACAAATTTTTGGATAAGGATTTGGCGCGTCTCTATCAGTTGATATGGAAAAGAACGATGGCTTGTCAGATGAAACCGGCGGAAATGGAAAATACGGCGATAGATATTATCGGTGAAAAGGGAAACGACGTTTTTCTATTTCGAGCCAATGGAACAGTGATTGTTTTTAATGGATTTCTTGAAGTTTGGGATTATAAATCACCCAATAACGATGAGAATTTGTTACCAAAGATGGAAGAGCAAGAAAAATTGGTTTTGCGAGAGTTGTTTGTAGAACAACATTTTACTCAACCACCACCACGTTTTACCGATGCGACTCTGGTAAAAGAGTTGGAAAAAAATGGGGTAGGACGTCCCTCGACGTATGCCAGTATTATGAGCACGATTCAGGTGAGGGGATATGTCGAGAAGGAAGAAGGAAAGTTCAAACCGACTGATACTGGTTTTACAGTCAACGATTTTTTGGTTAAACATTTTTCTGGGGTAGTTGATGTTGGATTTACAGCAAAGATGGAAAATGAGTTGGACGAAATTGCTTTGGGAAAAAAACACTGGGTGCCGGTGATCGATGATTTTTACAAGCCGTTTATTAAAAATATTAGTGAAAAAGAAAAAGAGGTTTCTAAGGAAGAAGTGGTTGGAAAGATGGAAGAAACAGATGAAAAATGTCCTGATTGTGGTTCTTCGATGCAAGTGAAGATGAGTCGATATGGGAAATTTTTAGCTTGCACCGGATATCCAAAATGTAAATATACCAAGCCCTTGGGTCTGTCCGAATCGGATCAAAAGAAGGAGGCCGAAGCGGAACCATGTGAAAAGTGCGGATCAAAGATGGTGATCAAAAAAGGTAGGTTCGGTAGTTTTTTGGCTTGCAGCAATTACCCAAAGTGTAAAAATATTCGTTCTATTGCCAAGACGGATTTAAATATTGATTGTCCAAAATGTCAAAAAGGAAAATTGGTAGAAAAAAGAAGTAAACGAGGAAAAGTGTTTTATGCCTGCAATCGATATCCGGAATGTGATCAAGCGGTATGGAATGAGCCTACAGACAAAAAGTGTGAAGTTTGCGGGTTTGTTTTAACCAAAAATAAAAGCGGGAGTTTGAAATGCGAACAGTGCGCCAAATCTGCGAAAAAAAAGTAGTTCTATTTTTTGTATTAATATTATCTTGTTTGGTCAATTTATTTTTGCCACGTATTGTTTTGGCGCAGACGGAAAATGTATTGGATTATAGGAAGGCGGTAGTATTGCAAACTTCGGATTTCGATCAGACTCAGCCAAATGAAATTAAAATGCAGAAAGTAAATGTAAGATTTTTGGATGATAAAAATAATACCACGGTTTGGTTTGACAACAATCCCACCTTTTCTGCAAATAATGATCGAAGGATAAAAAACGGAGATAAAATTATTGTTTCTTATCAGGTCGTGGATGGTCAGGAGAAGGTATCGTTGGTGGACTTTGATCGAAGTTTGCAATTGGTAGTCTTGATTGTTATTTGTATAGGTTTGGTTTTGGCGATTGGTCTTTGGACTGGTATAAAATCATTGGTATCTTTTTCGTGGATAGGATTGATTTTATTTGGTTGGTTATTGCCGGGAATTTTGCGAGGTGATAATGTTTTTTTTATGGTTATTGTGGCAATAGTACTGATAGTAGTAGGCACTGCTGTTTTGTTGATGGGTTTTACCAGAAGGACAATATTGGTAGTGGCCAGTTCTCTGTTTGGAGTTTTGGTGGCCACATTGTTGACTTTGTTATTTGGTTGGTGGTCAAGATATTCTCCCTCCGGTCAGGAGGATCTGTCGCTATTTAGAATTTCTCCGGTTTTGTCAAAATTAAATTTATTGAATATCATTTATGCCAGCATCATGATTGGTGGAGTAGGTTCGATGATGGACATGACAATTTCTATCGTAGCTGGGATAGAAGAGACGATTACGACGGCACAAACAAAAGGAATCGGCAGGTTGGATTCAAAAGAGTTGTTTTGGACAGGTTTAAATATCGGTCGGAGTGTGATGGCGGCTGAGACTAATACTATGATTTTGGCATATTTCGGTTCCGCCCTGACCTTGTGGTTGGTAGCATTGTCGCAGAACTATACTTGGGGTTTGTTGATTAGCTTTGGGATGGTTTTTGGTGAACTTTTGAGAATATTGGCAGTGGCAGTTGGAATCTTTAGTTCTATACCAATGACTGCATTTTTAGCTTCGCGATTATTTATTTTTAACCGTAAACATGGATTTGAATAATAAAAATTTAAGATTTGGGACCGGTGGTGTGCCTTTGTCAGCTCTCTCTCGCGATACTTTATCTGGCGTTAGGAGAATAAGTGATCTTGGTTTGGATCATATGGAAATCGAGTTTGTTCATGGTGTGCGGATGGGTAGCGAAAAAGCAAAAGAAATTGGCGATTTGGCTAAAGAATTGGATATTACTCTCACCATCCATGCGCCATATTATATAAATCTAAATGCCTTGGATCCAAACCAAGATCACTTA